>NZ_PXWD01000002.1:0-482418 GCF_003011945.1 Halomonas sp. ND22Bw
TTGAGCTAACCGATACTAATGGCCCGTGAGGCTTGACCATATAACACCCAAGTGGTCTGTGACTGACAACAGACGACAGCGGATACGCGAGAGACATATCTCGTCAGCATGATTCGCATTGCCTTTTTCGCCTGACGACCATAGCGTGCGGGAACCACCTGATCCCATGCCGAACTCAGCAGTGAAACCGCTCAGCGCCGATGGTAGTGTGGGAGTTCCCATGCGAGAGTAGGTCATCGTCAGGCACTTATCCCGAGAAAACCCCGAGCCCAAAAGGCTCGGGGTTTTTTCATGTCTGGCCGGCAGGTCGCGTATATGATCGGGGAGTTCCCATGGAGAGTATCGGAACGCCGACCGGGACATCGTCAGGCACTTATCCCGAGAAAACCCCGGCTCATCGAGTCGGGGTTTTTCATGTCTGGCCGGTCGAACAGGGTGCCGAGACTGAGCCTGGATCGATATCCGAAAAAACGCCCCGTCCTCTTCAAGAGGGCGGGGCGTTCGTGTATTTGGTCCGAGGAAGATGATGCCCTGAATGCCGTCACATGGCAGGTGTCACGGTCCGTCAGGATCGAAGGGGATAGGACCAGGGGCGAGAGCGCGGCTTGCTCTGAGGGGAATGACGAGCCAGGAGAGGCGTGTTGCGGTGGAGGCTCGAGAGGCTGATGAAGACCGAGGGCTGCGCCGATGGTGGGGTCTCTGAATGGCAAAAGGCCGGGCTATTGCCCGGCCTTTCTTGTGCCTGTCGTGGTCTGTGAAAGACGCGTATCAGGCGGGGTTCTGCTCGATGCCCTGAACGTGCCAGGGGGCGCCTTCGCGAAGCTCGCGCACCAGGTGCCAGGTCTCGTTGAAGGCGTTCTGCTCGCCGTTCTCGTCGAGAATGCCGTGGAAAAGCACCGTGGCCTCGGCCTGGGAGCCGATTTCCTGGATGCTGCCGAGCTCGGCGAACAGACGCACGACCTCGGTGCGGTTGTTCGCCGGCTGCTGGTCGCGTTCCTCGCGCAACAGGTTGTAGAGCTCCGGTGTCACGTAGTCCTGGATCTGCGAGAAGTCGTTGTTGTCCCAGGCGCGCTGCAGGGTCATGAAGTGCTCCTTGGCGCCGCCGAGGAAGCGCTCACGGTCGAACCACGCCGGCTCCTTGGCGAGACCGCCGCCGAGTGAACCGGTGAAGGCCTGGGGCTGAGCCTGAGCCTGCTCGTGAGACTCGCGTGTCTCCATGCCAGGGCCGCCTGCCGTTGCCGGGCGCCGCTTGCGGGCGAACAGCCTGAACAGCAGGAACAGCGCACCGCCGATCAACAGGATGTCGAAGAAGCGCAGGTCGTCGAAGGCGCCGCCGAAGAACAGCGAGGCCAGCAGGCCGCCGGCCAGCAGGCCGGCGAAGGGCCCGGCGAAGCGCGACAGGCCGCTGGACGGCTTGCGCTGGGTCGCGGCCGCACCGGCGGTGCCGTTGGTGCGCGTGCTGGTCGCGCTCGGCGAGTCCGCCGAGCGCGAATAACTGCCGAAGCTCTTGCCGCCACCCAGGCGGCGCGCGTCGGCATGGTCGACGGCGAGGCCGAAGCCCAGCAGGCCGACGACGAGCATGACGAAGAGTTGACGCATCGTGTGTCTCCAGGGAATGTGACGGGAGAGCCCGCCGGGAAGAAGCCGAAGCCACCATTCTAGCGACTTGGGGCGACACCGGCACCGTTTGCCGTGGAGGATCATCGATGCGTCTTGTTCGAGAGAAGAGCCTGCTGCTGATCGTCGATCTTCAGGCCGGGCTGCTGCCGGTGCTGGACGGCGGCGAGCAGGCCGTCGGGGAAGCGAGCTGGCTGGGTGGGGTCGCCTCTGCACTGGAGGTGCCGGTATGGCTGACCGAGCAGTATCCGGCGGGCCTCGGGGGCAGCGAGCCCCGGCTGCGCGAGGCACTCGAAGGCGCCCTTTATTGGGAAAAGAGCCGCTTCGATGCCCATGCGGAGCCTGACTTCGCCAAGGCGCTGGCTCAGAGCGGGCGGCATCAGGTGGTACTGTGCGGGGCCGAAGCCCACGTCTGCGTGCTGCAGACGGGGCTCGGGCTTCGTGAGGCGGGCTACGAGGTCTTCTGGTTGGCCGAGGCCACCGTCAGCCGGCGGCGCGAGGAAGCGTCCCTGGCCCGGCGGCGGATCGAGCGGGCCGGCGCTTGGGCGGTGAGCGCCGACATGGCGGCCTATGAGTGGCTCGAGCGCTGCGACGATGCCCGCTTCAGGGACGTGCATCGCCGCTTCCTCAAACCGCGCTCTCCGCGGCCGCTGCGCTTCTTCGACTGAGGTACGTTACGGGCGATCCTGTTCGGCGCGGCAGAACACCAGGGTATTGCCCTGGGACTCGGCGGCGCTGTAGCGATAGCCGGCCACGTCGAAGTCCTTGAGGCCTTCCGGATCGTCGAGGCGCTGCTGGATCATCCAGGCCGCCATCAGGCCGCGGGCCTTCTTGGCGTAGAAGCTGATGATCTTGTACTGGCCGTTCTTCTCGTCCTTGAACACCGGTGTGATCACACGGGCGTCGAGCTTCTTCGCATCGACGGCCTTGAAGTACTCGTTGGAGGCCAGGTTGACCAGTACCTTGCTGCCGCTCTCGGCGATGGCCCGATCGAGGGCATCGGTCAGGGTCGGCTTCCAGTAGGCATAGAGATCCATGCCGGCCGGGTTGGCGAGCTTGGTGCCCATTTCCAGCCGGTAGGGCTGGATCAGATCCAGCGGTCGCAGCAGGCCGTAGAGGCCGGAGAGGATGCGCAGGTGCTCCTGGGCGAAGGCGTTGTCGCCTTCGTCGAAGGTGGCGGCTTCCAGCCCCACGTAGACGTCACCCTGGAAGGCCTGGGCGGCGGGCTTGGCGTTGTCCGGCGTGAAAGGCGTCTGCCAATCGGCGAAGCGGGCCGCGTTGAGCCCGGCGATCTTGTCGCTGACGCCCATCAGCTCACCGATCTGCTGGGGCGAGAGGTCGCGCAGGATGCCGATCAGCTCACGGCTGCGGTCGAGAAAGTCGGGCTGGGTGGCCTGGGCCGTGGTCGCCGGGGTCTCGAAGTCCAGTGTCTTGGCGGGCGAGATCACGCTCAGCATGGGGCGCTCCTGTGCCTGAATTGAGTCGGCTACGAGTATATCAGGCAGTGTCCCGGGCCGGGGCTATCGCGCTCATAGCCTTGGCCCGGGAGGGAGCATCGGCCTCAGGGGCTGGGGTTGGGGTGACGCTGGTGCACCTCCTCAATGGCCGCGAGCACCTCGTCGTCGAGGCGCAGCGACTCGCTCTCCAGGTTGCTCTCCAGCTGCGCCATGGTGGTGGCGCCGATGATATTGCTGGTCAGGAAGGAGCGCGAATTGACGTAGGCCAGGGCCATCTGGGCCGGGTCGAGGCCATGCTGGCGAGCGATCTCGACGTAGGCGCGGGTCGCCTCCTCGGCCTGCGGCGAATTGTAGCGCTGGAAGCGCTCGAAGAGCGTCAGGCGCGCGCCTTCCGGCCGCGCGCCGTCGAGATACTTGCCGGACAGCTTGCCGAAGGCCAGCGGCGAGTAGGCCAGCAGGCCGACGTCCTCGCGATGGGCGATCTCGGCCAGTCCCACCTCGAAACTGCGGTTGAGCAGGCTGTAGGGGTTCTGCACCGAGGCGACCCGCGGCAGGCCCTGGCGCTCGGCCAGCTGGAGGGCATGCATCACGCCCCAGGGCGTCTCGTTGGAGAGGCCCACGGCGCGGATCTTGCCGGCCTGCACCAGCTCCTGCAGTGCCGACAGGCTCTCCTCGAGGGAGGTGGCGTCCTCTTCGGCGTCGTGCTCGTAGCCGAGACGGCCGAAGAAGTTGGCACGGCGGTCCGGCCAGTGCAGCTGGTAGAGGTCGACGTAATCGGTCTGCAGCCGGGCCAGGCTGGTGTCGATGGCCTGGTGCAGGTGTTCGCGGGTCAGGCGCGGGCCGCCGCGGATGTGGTCGAGTCCCGGGCCGGCGGCCTTGGTGGCGATGATGACGTCGTCCCTCGCGCCGCGGGCCTTGAGCCAGCTGCCGACGTAGGACTCGGTCAGGCCCTGGGTCTCGGCCCTGGGCGGCACCGGGTACATTTCGGCGGTGTCGATGAAGTTGACGCCGAAGGCCACGGCGCGGTCGAGCTGCTCGTGGGCCTCGGCCTCGCTGTTCTGCTCGCCGAAGGTCATGGTGCCGAGGCACAGCCGGCTGACGTCGAGGCCGGTTCGGCCCAGGGGGCGGGTCTGCATCCGTTTCTCCTCATCAAGGGGGGGCAGTGCCCTGGCATGGTAGCGCCGGGGGAGCGATATCGTAAACGCCGAGGGGTTGAGTCACTGCCGGGGCGGGCGTATGCTGCGCATCCGCTGCCTGGGAGGAGCCCACAAGGCGGCCGATTTTTCCGTACAGGACGCCGAGCACGGGAACATGCTCGACGTCATCAACCGACCCCCAGGACGCAAGGTTGTTTGTCATGCCGCAGGCATCGTCACTGTTCACTCGGCTCGAGTACCATCTGGCGCGCCAGCTGTTTCATACGCGCTGGCTGCCTCGCTCGCCGCGCACGCAGCGCCTGACCATGCATCTCTTCCAGCGCTGCGCGGATGCCGGCCACCCGGCTGCCCTGTCGCTGTACGGCCATATGCTGTTCCATCGTGCCGTCACGCCCCAGGACAAGGCACGCGGTGCCCGCTATGTGCTCGAGGCCGCCCAAGGGGGCGACCTGCATGCCCAGTATCAGGCCGGGCAGATCTACGAGCATGGCTGTGCCCAGTACCCGCATCGCGCCGACCGTGCGGTGACCTGGTACGCTCGGGCCGGCGAGGCGGGGCATCGTCTGGCGGCGGAGCGCCTGGCGCGGGCTTACCGCGACGGCGAGCTGGAGCTGCCGCAGGATCCCGAGCGTACCGCGCACTGGACGGCGCTGGCCGAACGCAACGCCGTGCCGGTGGCGCCACTGGACAGCGACGAAGCCGGGACGCGACACTAGGATGATGGCGCCTCATCCGGGGCAGTGACTTCGGCCGCCAATGATCGGCGGTCCTACATCATCAAGGACTCAGCAGCCCGTGACGTTACCGACACTGCTGGATATCGAAGCGTCCGGATTCGGACGCGGCAGCTACCCCATCGAGGTCGGCCTGGCTCGCGCGGACGGCAGCACCTGCGCCTTCCTGATCCAGCCCCTGGACGAGTGGACGCACTGGGATCCCAAGGCGGAACTCCTGCATGGCATCTCGCGCAATCGCCTGGCGCGCGAGGGCCACCCGGTACGTCAGGTGGCGCGCTGGCTAAACGACGAGCTGGCCGAGGTCGGCGTGGCCTACAGCGACAGCTGGGGCTACGACAACACCTGGCTGTCGCTGCTCTTCCACCACGCGGGCATGCTGCCCGCCTTCCGCCTCGAGGCCCTGCGCCGCCTGCTCAGCGAGGCGCAGATGGCGCGCTGGAGCGACATCAAGGAAGCGATCATCGAAGAGCGCGGCATCCATCGCCACCGCGCCGGGGAAGACGCCCTGCTGCTTCAGCTCACCTACCAGCGCACGCTGGAGATCGTCGACTGAGGCGACACCCCTGACTCTCCCTGACCGCCCGGCCCCGTGCCGGGCGGTCTGCGTCGTGGGGCGTGAAACGCCTCAGGCGGCGGCCAGGCGCGCCTCCAGGGCGTCGAGCAGCGACTCGGGCGCCTCGGCGGCGAGCAGGTCCTGGCGGGTGCGGGCGTTGAGGAAACCGTGCTCCACGGTGCTGTCGAGGAAGGTCAGCAGCGGCGAATAGAAACCGGCGGTGTCGAGCAGGCCGATCGGCTTGTCGTGCAGTCCCAGATAGCGCCAGGTCCAGGCCTCGAACAGCTCCTCCAGGGTGCCGATGCCGCCGGGCAGGGCGATGAAGGCATCGCAGTGGGCGGCCATGCTGGCCTTGCGTTCGTGCATGTTGCGCACGCGAATCAGCCGGGTCAGCGCCAGGTGCGCCTGCTCGCGCTCCACCAGGTGATCCGGCATCACGCCGATCACCTCACCGCCGGCCCCCAGCACGCTGTCGGCCAGCTCGCCCATCATGCCCACGCGGGCGCCGCCGTAGACCAGCGAGTGGCCTCGGCGGGCCAGCGCCTCGCCCAGCGTCCGGGCGGCGGCGAGAAAGCGCGGGTCGTGGCCGTCCCGCGAGCCCAGATAGACGCAGAATCTCGACATGATGTCCTCCTTGATGCGTGGTCGCCGGCAGCGGGCCGACGCAAGAAGGGCGCCGTCAGGCGCCCTCGTGTGATCTCGCTATGCCACGGCCGGCCGCGGCTGCTCAGGGCAGCAGGTCGATGACGCCATATTCGGCGTCCACCCACTGACCGATGACGTTGTGACCGCACAGATGATGGGCGTACTGGGTGTGCAGGCAGCGCACCTGGTCCCAGTTGGCGATGCCGCCGATGCCGCGCTGGCGAAGCACGTCGCCGTAGCCGCGGCGCTCGACCTCGGCGCGCTGGGCCTCGCTCATGTAGCCCCAGCGCGCGGCCACGTAGTCCTCGTGGCTCTGGTGATAGGCGGCCAGGAACTCGGGGTCCTCCTTCAGCCGGGCCTCGAGGGTCTTGATCACGCCGGCGGCCTCGATGCGCGACAGCTCGACCTTGAGCCGCTCGTCGCTCAGCCAGTAGAGCGTCGGGAAGGGCGTTTCGTCGACGATGGGCGCCATGCGCAGCACCAGCGGCGTGCCCTCGCCGTCGGTGGCGGCCAGGGCCTCGATGCCGCGGGGCGCGCGGCCGAGCTGCGCGGCGATGACGGCGAGCTGGCGCTCGTCGGGCAGGGTGTCAGGTTGAATCACCATCGTCGGGGTCGTCTCGTATGAACTTGGTCGAGCGTCCCACGGCGCGAAAGAAGGTGCGGTTGAGCTGCTCGGGGGTGGGCACGTAGTGCCAGTGCCGTTCGCAGTACTCGCCGCCGCGCGCGATCAGGACATCGTAGAGGCGGTTGAAGGGCGCATCATAATCGTAGGGGTCTGCCCCGAACAAGCGGATATGCGGGTAGTCGGCGAAGCGCTCGAGGAAGAAGTTCTCCAGGTCGGCCTCGACGGCGCGATGGCGGGCGACGTCGTCGGGATCGAGCCAGAGGTCGTAGCGGATGGCCATGGGGCTTCCTTGGGATCGATGGGGCGGATACGACTGGGACCGCAGACGGCGGCGTTCGGCTCAGCGTGCCAGGGGGGCGAAGGTCGCCGACAGCAGTCGCGCCAGGTCGGCCGGGGCGAGGGCGAGCTCCAGGCCGCGGCGTCCGCCGCTGACGTGGAAGCGCGCCAGCGCCTCGGCGCTGGCGTCGATGAAGGCCGGCAGGCGCTTCTTCTGGCCCAGCGGGCTGATGCCGCCGACCACATAGCCGGTGGCGCGTTCGGCCTCGGCGGACTCGGCCATCTGCGCCTTGCGGGCACCGGCCGCCCGGGCCAGCGCCTTGAGGTCGAGCTGGCCGGAGACCGGCACGATGGCCATCGCCAGCCGGCCGTCGTCGAGGCGTGCGAGCAGGGTCTTGAACACCGACTCGGCGGGAAGGCTCAGGGCTTCGGCAGCCTCCTCGCCGTAGGCGGGGCGGCGCGGGTCATGCTCGTAGCTGGCCGTCTCGAAGGCCACGCCGGCCTTTTCCAGGGCCTTGATGGCGGGGGTCATGCGTCCTGGGTCTCCGTGTCCTGCAGGTGGGCGGCGAGGGCCTCGCGGAGCGCGCCCTCGAGGGGGACCGCTCCCTTGGCCTGATGATCGTAGTGGACCAGTACGGTATGCCCCAGGTTGGCCAGCCGGCCCGACTGCCAGGCCTCCTGGGTCACGGTGAAGGAGCTGGTGCCGAGGCGAGTGAGATAGGTGCGGATCTCGATGTCGTGGCCGTAGTAGAGCTCGGCCCGGTAGTCGATCTCCATGCGCGCCATGATCAGCCGCCAGCGGCCCGGGTCGAGGTCCGGCGTGAACAGCCGGAAGAGGTCATTGCGCGCCAGCTCGAACCAGGCCGGCAGGCGGGTGTTGTTGATGTGCCCCAGGGCATCGGTGTCGTAGAAGGCGGGTTCGATGGTGCGCGTGAACATGGGCGTCCTCGTCGGTCATGGCCGGCCTGTCAGCATCGCCGCCGAGCAAGCGCTTGGTCAATGGGCGGCCCGTTCAGCCGCGCGCTGACGGCGTGCGGCGCTCGCGCCACCAGCGCTGCAGCCGGGTCCAGCCGAGCAGCCACAGCGTGGCCGCGGCGAAGCCCAGCAGCGTGCCCGGCCACAGGCCGAGGCTGTCGTAGGTCAGCGAGACCACCAGGGCGTACCACAGCAGCGAGCCGAGCCCCGCGGGATAGTGCTTGATCACGGTGGCCGTGGGCGCGGCGCCCTGGGTCAGGTGCAGGATCACCAGGAACGGATACATGGTCACCGGGAAGGCCGCCATCACCCCGGCCCAGGCCGAGGGCACCACGTGGGCGAGGCCGGTGATCAGGAAGATGATGCCCGCGGCGAGGCCGGCGCGCAGCGCCAGGGCGGGCCAGGAGAAGCCGCCCTTGGGACTGGCCTTGATGTCCGGCACCCGGCGATAGAGCCAGGTGAACACGGCGATGGCGGCCAGCGTCGTCAGGGTGCCGGTGACGCGATCGAAGTCGATCCGGGTCAGCACCAGGCTGGTGGCGAGCCAGCAGGCAAGCCCTGTCAGGGTGCCCAGCGCGATGCCCGCCAGGCCGTCGCGACGGCCGCCGAGCAGGTAGCCGCCGCCCAGCGCCAGGGTCGCCGTGAAGCCGGCCAGGGTGTGCACCGCGCTGTCGGCGGCGAAGGCGGGCGAGAGCTCGAGGCCGATGAAGAACAGGGCGATGGCGGTGCCCAGCGGATAGCCGGAGAGCAGTCCGGCGACGCGGGTGCTGACGCGCTCGGCGATCATCGACAGGCCGAGCACCACGCCGATCGAGACCGCGAGCTTGGCCAGCTGCCAGGTAAGCGGAACGTCCATGTGATTTTCCTTATCCTAGGGGCATGTATCGTCGTGGAGAGGGCCATGGCCGGACACGATCTCTCGCCGCCGCCCCGCCCCGAGGGCTGCGAGCTGTGCGGCCGGGCGGCGCCGCTGACCCGGCATCATCTGATTCCCCGCGCCCTGCACGGCAAGGCGCGCTACCGGCGTCGCTTCGATCGCGCCGAGCGGCTGACGGCGATCCTGTGGCTGTGTCACGCCTGCCACAAGCACATCCACGCGGTGCTCGGCGAGCGCGAGCTGGCCGAGCATTATCGCAGCCGGGAGGCGCTGCTGGCGCATCCGGAAGTTCGTGCTTTCGTCGAATGGCTGGCCACCAAGCCGGCGGGCTTCAAGCCCAAGAAGGCCGCGCGCCGGCGCTGATATGGTGGGCAGGCATCACACCAGCCCGAGGCCCTGGCGGTCCGTCCTGGCCGCCTCCTGAAGGCATCGGCGCGGCGTCACACCAGCCGCAGGCCCTGGCGATCCGTCCAGGCCGCCTTGAGAGCGGCGTCCAGCGGTTGGCGCAGGTGCTCGGGCAGGGCGTCGCGGGCGGCCTCGAAGCTGTCCGGATCGCGGTTGCGCAGCCAGCAGTAGGCCCAGGCGCAGGCCTCGTCATCATCGACCGGCAGCGGCCGGGCCGGCATCTGCACCAGCAGGAACAGCGCGGTACGGCCGGCCCACAGCGGCACCTCGTCCGGCGCCTCGGGATCGGCCCAGGCGGTGAGGGTGGCGGCGTCGGGCGTGGCCTCCGGCTGGCCCAGCTTGGCCACCCGGGCGGTTTCGGCCAGGATCAGCGCCAGGCGATCCGGCGAGTCGCGGCCGATGTCCTTCCAGCGGGCGATGAGGCCGGGCAGGCCGCGGCGTACCTTGGCATAGAAGCCGCCTTGCGGCATGGTTTCAGTCATGGTTCATGGCCTCTGGGAGCAGGGAACGCAATGGAGTTCGATTTTGCCACGCCCGTGGAGCGACGCCACCCGCCCGAGGGCGACTGGCCGTCACAGAAATGGCATCGGTACGGCGAGGACGTGCTGCCGCTGTGGGTCGCCGACATGGACTTCCGCTCGCCGCCGGCGGTGATCGAGGCGCTGCGCGCCCGGGTCGACCACGGCGTCTACGGCTACGGCCGGGTGCCGGATAGCCTGGGCCAGGCACTGTGCGACTGGAGTGCCACGCACTACGGCTGGGACATCGCGCCCGGCTGGCAGCTGTGGCTGCCGGGCGTGGTGCCGGCGCTGCACGTGGCCAGCCTGGCGCTGACCGAGCCGGGCGACGGCGTGCTGACGGTGACGCCGATCTATCCGCCCTTCCTGCAGGTGGCCGAGCGCACCGGCCGCCTGGCCCAGCAGGCCGCGATGCGCCCGCCCGAAGCGCCGGGCGACGACTGGCGGCTGGACCTCGATGCCCTGGAAGCGGCGATCACCCCCGAGACCCGGCTGCTGCTGTGGTGCCAGCCGCACAATCCCACCGGCCGCGTGTGGCGCGACGACGAGCTCGACGGCCTGGCCGAGCTGGTCGAACGCCACGATCTGATCGTGGTCTCCGACGAGCTGCACGCCGACCTGATGCTCGACGAGGGGGCACGGCACCGGCCGCTGGCCGCCGCCTATCCGCAGCTCGCCGAGCGGATCCTGACGCTGTGGGCGCCGTCGAAGACCTTCAACCTGGCCGGGCTGACCGCCGCCTGCGCGGTGATTCCCGATGCCGGCCTGCGTCGCCGTTTCGCGGCCATGGCCAAGGGGCTGCAGCCGGACGGCAACGTGCTCGGCCTGGTGGCCGCCGAGGCCGCCTATCGTCACGGCGATCCCTGGCGCCAGGCGCTGCTCGAGACCCTGCGCGGCCATCGGGCGCGGCTGATCGAGCGCGTGGCGCGCTGGCCGGGCGTGACCATGACGCCGCCCGAGGCCACCTATCTGGCCTGGCTCGACCTGCGCGAGGCGCCGGCACTGCAGGGCGTGGCCTCGCCCCAGCGGGCGCTGCTCGACCGCGCCGGGGTGGCGCTGTCCGACGGGGCGCCCTTCGGTCGGCCGGGCTTCGCGCGGCTCAACTTCGGTACCACCGCGACTCAGCTGGAAGCGGCGCTGGCGCGGCTGGACGGCGTGCTGGGGGCCTGACGCGACGCCGCCGCCCTCCGGAGAAGGGCGGCGGCGTTCGCTCGGTTCGGTCGCGGCTCAGTAGAGCAGGGCGAACAGCTTGCGGCGGTAGGTGGCGGTCAGCGGATGATCGTTGCCCAGAGCGTCGAAGACCCGCAGCAGGGTCTTGCGGGCGGCATCGTCGCCATAGGCGCGGTCCTGCTTCATCAGCGTCAGCAGCGCCTCGAGGCCGGCCTCGTACTGGCCGTCGGCCACCTGGCGCAGGGCGCGCTGGTACCGGGCCTCGCTGTCGTCGCGGCCTTCCAGGGCGGCCAGTGCCTCGCGGGACGGGGCCTCCTCGCCGAACTCGATGCTGGCGCGCACGCCGCGGGCCGGCGCGGCGTCGCGCTCCTCCGGCGGCAGGGCGTCGAGCAGCGCGCGGGCCTCGTCCGGATTGCCGGCGGCCACCAGGGCGCGGGCCAGCTCCACCTTGTAGGGGCCGTAGTCCGGCCACTGCTGGGCGAGCTCCGAGTAGATCGCACGGGCGGTCTCGGCATCGCCGGCTTCCAGCGCCGCGGCGGCCTGCTCCTCGGGGCTCTCCTGCACGCCCTCGGGCTCCGGGAAGTACTTGCCCAGCCACTCGCGGATCTGCTTCTCGGGCAGCGCGCCCTGGATCTGGTCGACCAGGCCGCCCTGGCTGATCAGCTTGACGTCCGGTACCGAGCGCACGCCCAGCTGGGCGGCGATGTCCTGATTGTCGTCGATGTTGAGCTTGGCCAGCAGGAAGGCGCCGTTGTACTCGCGGGTCAGCTTCTCCAGCACCGGCATCAGGTTCTTGCACGGCTCGCACCAGGGCGCCCAGCAGTCGAGCAGCACCGGCACCTGCATGGAGGTCTCGAGCAGCTGCTGGATGTTGCTGCGGTCGACGTCGATGATCAGATCATCGCGCTGCGCGGCCTGGCTTCCGCCCTGGGCGGCACCGGAGTTGGCGTCGGCCTGGCTGTCGGAGGTGAGCGGCTCACCGGTACGGGGATCGACGATCGGCATGGTGATCTGGCCTTGAACGGAGTGTGTTTGTCCTATGTTATGCGGGCGAGGGGGCGGAGATTCAAGGCCGGCCGGCTGGGCCGGATATGAACTGATGCTCTCCCCGGAGTTGTGAAGAGCCGAGCCCGACGAACGGTTTGATGACATCCGCAAAAACGAAAAAGGCCGATGTGCTGAGACATCGGCCCTTTTCTGAAATTTGGCGGCTGGGATCGGGTTTGAGCCGATGACCTTCCTGGGTTTGTGAAGAGCCGAGCCCGGCGATCGGATTGATAATATCCGCAAAAACGAAAAAGGCCGATGTCCTGAGACATCGGCCTTTTTCTTATGTTTGGTAGCGGGGACCGGATTTGAACCGATGACCTTCGGGTTATGAGCCCGACGAGCTACCAGACTGCTCCACCCCGCATCAACGTGAGGCACATTATACAGAGAACCTGACCTGCGTCAACCCTGCCTCGAGCGATCTTTGGGGGCCTCGTGTTGTCCGCGCTGACTGGTCCATACTCGGGACGAGCTGTCACGAAAATGACAGCCGGGCAGACGAGACTGTCTCGAGGGGCCGGGCCCGCCGCCCGGCCGCAGGTTGTATAACACCAGGGAGAGCATCAATGACAACATCCACTGCCGTAGCCTGGGTCACCGGAGGCACCGGGGGAATCGGAAGCGCCATCTGTCGCGCGCTGGCCGATGCCGGTTACCAGGTCGTCGCTGGATATCACAATCCCGAGAAGGCCCAGGCCTGGCTCGAGCAGCAGAAGGCCGACGGCTACGAGAATATCGCCCTGTCCGGCGTGGACCTCGCCGACTTCGATGCCTGCATGGCCGGCGCCAAGGAAATCCGCGAGACCCATGGGCCGATCAGCGTGCTGGTCAACTGCGCCGGCATCACCCGCGACGGCACCCTGAAGAAGATGAGCTCGGAGCAATGGAGCGAGGTCATCGACACCAACCTCAACAGCGTCTTCAATACCTGCCGCAGCGTGATCGAGGACATGCTCGAGCATAACTACGGGCGCATCGTGAACATTTCCTCGATCAACGGTCGCAAGGGGCAGTTCGGCCAGGTGAACTACGCCGCGGCCAAGGCCGGCATGCACGGCCTGACCATGTCGCTGGCCCAGGAGACCGCGACCAAGGGCATCACCGTCAACACGGTGTCGCCGGGCTATATCGCCACCGACATGATCATGAAGATTCCCGAGAAGGTGCGCGAGGCGATTCGCGAGACCATTCCGGTCAAGCGCTACGGCACGCCGGAGGAGATTGCTCGCCTGGTGGTGTTCCTGGCCGATCAGGAGTCCGGCTTCATCACCGGCGCCAACGTCGACATCAACGGCGGCCAGTTCATGGGCTGAGCCGAGAACAACAGGCGGCCCGACGAGGCCGTGCCCGGCAGGAGAAGAACGCGAGGCCAAAGGCCTCGCGTTCTCGTTTCGGGATAGTACACAGGCGCCGCGGTGTCTGGATGCTGCGCGGTGGGTCAGGGTGGCGGCAGCCGCGTCAGGCTCTCCAGGGTATGGTCGAGTTCGCCGACCTCGCGCTCCCACAGCGTCGGCGCGACCGGGCCGGTGGCCAGCAGCTCGATCAGCACGCCGCGCAGCTCCTCGGCGCGGGAGGGCGTGTGCCCGAGGTTCTCGTTGAGCCGCTCGACCTGGATGGCCAGCCGCAGCGGGTCGTCCTGGCGGTGGCTGGTGTCGCCGGCCAGCAGCGCCAGATGGACGCGCAGGCGCGCCAGACGCTCCTCGACCTCGGTCGCCGGCGGCGGATCGCGGCGGGCGGCGTTGCGCGCGTCGTGGGCGTCCTTCAGCGTGTCGGGCAGCTCGGCGGGGGCCGGCACGTCCCGGCATTCGCCGTCGTTCTGCGCGGCCGCGTCCGCTTCCAGGTGGGCCTCCAGCAGCGGGCGTGCCCGGCGCCAGCGCTCGACCACTTCGGCGAGCGCCAGGCGCGCCAGGCGCTCGCGCCTAGCGCGCACGATGCCGGACCAGCGGCGGCGCATGCCCTCGCTGCGGCGCCCGGCGGGCAGCGGCTCCAGCGCAGCGGCTTCCTGGACGGCCTCGTCGAGCGACGCCGTGTCGTCGCTGCGCGCCGGCTGCCAGGCGTCAATGCGGTCGATCAGCGCCTGCATGGTGTCGAGCCGGTCGCGGTGGCGCTGGGCCTGGTCGCTGCGGTCGGCGTCGCGCTGGGCGAAGATCTCGTCGCACAGGTGGCGAAACTCGCGCCACAGCGTCTGCTCCTCCCCCTTGGGCGCGCGGCCCAGCTCGCGCCAGCGGCGCTGTAGGGCCTTGGCCTGCTCCGCACGGCGCTTCGCCGGTTGGTCGCCGTCGCGCAGGGCCCGGGCCTCCTCGATCAGCCCGCGCTTGGCCTCGGCGATCTCGCCGGCGCGCTTCTCGATCAGCGCCTGGAGAGCGTGGCGGATGCGGCCGAAGCGCCGGCCGATGGCCTCGGCCTCACTCCGCGGCACCGGTGACAGTCGTCGCCACTGCTGGCGGGCGCGGTCGCGAATCTCCCGTAGCGCGTCCGGATCGGCCGCGGCGGCGGGCTGGTCGAGCAGGTGCTCGAGCTGGTCGCACAGGGTCTGACGGGCCGTCAGATTGGCCTGTCGCTGGCGGTCCTGGTGAGTCCGCCACTCGCGCAGGCGTTCGTGGATGTGGTCCGAGGCGGCCCGGAAGGCCGTGGACTGATCGCGGTTGGCGGCGGCGTCGCCCAGGTCGCGCCATTCCTTGACCAGCCGGCGGTGGCGCCGGTCGAGCTCGGCGTCGTCCAGCTCTTCCTCCTCGGCCAGGGCCTGGATGGCCTCGCACAGCTGGGTGCGCTTGGGGCCGGCGACGAAGCCGCGCCAGTCGCGCAGCTCGGCCAGTCGGGCGCCGAGGCGCTTGAGCCGGGCGGCTGGCTCGCCGCGCCGGGCCTCGGGCAGGTGGTCGATCTGCTGGCGCAGGCTCTGGTGGAGCCGGTTCGCGCCCTTGAAGGCACCGTTGTCGAGCAGGCGTTCCAGGCGGTCCAAGTCATCGCCCACGCGGGCCAGGCGCGCCTCGAGATCACCGGGCTCGGCCGCTTCGCCGGCCTCGTCGGCCAGGCGCCAGCCGGCGCGCTGCAGCAGCGGGGATGGCGGCAGGTCGTCGGGCCAGTCGCAGTCCTCGACGAGTTCGGCCAGCCGGTCGTCGTCGCCGTCGCGCAGCGCCTGTTCGATGGCCTCGGCACGCTCGTCGAGGCGCTCCCGGGCCTCGACGATGCGGGCGAAATCCGCCAGCGCCGCGTCATAGCGCTGGCGCAGCGTCTCGTCGGCGAGATGCTGTTCGGAGAGCGCCTGCCAGCGGGTCGCCAGCAGCTGTTTCTGGGCGCGCAGGCTGGCGATGTCCTGATCGGCGAGGCGCTGGGCGTTATGTAGCCCGTCGAGGCTTTCCTCCAGGGCGTCGATCAGTGCCTCGCGGGCCTGGTCGGCGTCCTCGCGACGTCGCTCGGCCGCGTCCTGGGCCTGTTCGTGGGCCTCGTGGTCGCTGAGCGTCTTGCGGCAGCGCAGGCAGGCCTCCTGATAGCGACGTTCCTGCTCGGCGTTCGGCATGTCGGACAGGCTCGCCCATTCGCGCATCAGATGGCGGAAGCGGGCACCGAACATCGGCTCCCAGGCGGAGTGGCCGAGGGTCTCCAGCTTGCCCAGCAGCGCTTCGCGGCGTTCCCGAGCCGCGGCCAGCGAGGCCGCGTCGGCACGTCGCCGCTGCAGGCGCTCCCGGGCCTGGCGCACCACCTGGCGGTCGCGTCTTGCGCCCTGGATCAGCCGCTGCAGGCCGGCCTCGCTCTCGACCCGGGCCGCGGCCGCCTGGCGCACGGCGGCGATGCCGTTGTCGCAGGCCTGGCGGATCAGGGCCTCCTCGTCGTCGAGGCGAGCCAGGGCGGCCAGGCGCAGTTGCTGGTTGTCTCCCTCCAGGACGAGGCGCTCGGCCAGGTCGGCGTCGTCCAGGGATTCCGCCAGGGCGATGCGGGCGGGCAGGTCCAGCTCGCCGTCGCGGCCGCTCAGCAGGGCCACCAGCCGCTCGCTCAGCTCCGCGCTCTCGCCCCCCTCGTGTCGCAGGGCCAGCAGCCGCTGCGGTTCCTCGAGCCGCGCCAGCGCCTCGCGACGGACGTCGGGATCGGCGTCCGTCGCCAGGCGCTCGAGCCGGGCGAGCTGAGCGGTCTGTGCGGGATCGAGGCGGGCGATGGCCTGGCGGCGTACCTCGGGGTTCGGGTGCTGCCAGCGGGGGGCGAACAGGCGGCGGAGGAGTCCTGGCATGGGAGATCCTGAGAGTGGTCGGCGAGCCTGGCATGACGGACCGGCGCGCAGATGCGTGAGACGCGCCGCAATGGCGCGCTATCATTGAATTATCTAAGCATGCGGCGTGCCGGCAGAAAAGGGCGCGATGTGCGACTGTAGCCGTTACGAGACACTGACAAGCCGCCCGGGCGTGACATATGATCGGTTGCGGGATCGGGGGGACTCGCATAGCTTGTGAGCAGGTCCCCGACCATCATCCGACGTGGAGTTCGGCCATGAGCCTCAAAGTGGACAGGGATGGGATGGCTTTCACCTTCAAGGGCGGCATGCTGCCGATGACGGTCATGGAACTGACCAGCGCCGACCCCGAACGCATTCGCGAACAGCTTGCCGGCAAGCTCAGCCAGTCACCCGCTTTCTTCCAGCATACCCCGGTGGTGCTCAGCGTCGAGCAGCTCGACGAGCCGCATCTGGCGCTCGAGCGGATCTGCGCCGTGTGCCGGGCCCACAAGCTGCTGCCGGTGGCGGTGCGGGGCGGTGCCGACCCCGTCAAGCAATCGTCCTGGGCGCTGGGGCTCGGCTGGTTCCCGCCCCAGGAAGCCGGGCGACCGCGCACCCTGGAAAGCGTGCCCGTCGGCGACGACGCTCCGGCGGCCGAGGCGCCCATCGCGGACGAGCCGGCACCGTCGACCGGTGCGGTGGGGCGCATCTATCGCGGCACCGTGCGTTCCGGACAGCAGGTCACCGCGCCCGAGGGTGATCTGGTGGTGGTAGGCGCGGTCAACGCCGGCGCCGAGGTGCTGGCCGGCGGCAGCGTCCATGTCTACGGGGCCCTGCGCGGTCGGGCCCTGGCCGGCATCCATGGCGATGCCGGGGCGGCGATCTTCTGTCGCGAGCTGCGCGCCGAGCTGCTCTCGGTGGCCGGCAACTACAAGCGGCTCGAGGACATCGATCCCCGGCTGCTGGGCATCGGGGTGCAGGTGCGCCTGAACGACGACCAGCTGGGCATCGCCCCGCTGGACTGACGCGCGGGCGTCGATGCGGCGGCCCGAGACCGGGCCGCCCTTTCCATTACATGACAGACAGGATGTGACACTTGGCCAAGATCATCGTTGTGACCTCCGGCAAGGGTGGGGTCGGCAAGACAACCAGTGCGGCCGCCATCGCGACGGGCCTGGCGCTGCGGGGCCAGAAGACCGCCGTCATCGACTTCGACGTGGGGCTGCGTAATCTCGACCTGATCATGGGCTGCGAGCGGCGCGTGGTCTATGACCTGGTCAACGTCATCCAGGGCGAGGCCGGGCTCAACCAAGCGCTGATCCGTGACAAGCGGGTCGACAACCTGCATATCCTGCCGGCCTCCCAGACCCGCGACAAGGACGCCCTGACGCTGGAAGGCGTCGAGACCGTGCTCAACACGCTGAACAAGGACTTCGACTACATCGTCTGCGATTCTCCGGCGGGCATCGAGCGCGGCGCCCAGCTGGCCATGTACTTCGCCGACGAGGCGATCGTGGTCACCAACCCCGAGGTGTCCTCGGTGCGTGACTCCGACCGCATCCTCGGGCTGCTGGCCTCCAAGACCCGGCGCGCCGAACGCGGCGAGGAGCCGATCAAGGAGCACCTGCTGATCACCCGCTACAACCCGAACCGGGTGGACAGCGGCGACATGCTCAACCTCGAGGACATCCAGGAGATCCTGGCCATCAAGCTGGTCGGCCTGATCCCCGAGTCCGAGGCGGTGCTACGGGCCTCGAACCAGGGCGTGCCGGTCACCCACGACGATCAGAGCGACGCGGGCCAAGCCTATTCCGACACCGTGGCCCGCCTCATGGAAGAAGACGTGCCGCTGCGCTTCCACCAGTATCAGAAGAAAGGGCTGCTCAGCCGCATGTTCGGAGGAAATCGCCGGTGAAGCTACTCGAATTCCTGAAGCGCGAGCGCAAGAAATCCGCCTCCGTCGCCAAGGAGCGGTTGCAGATCATCGTCGCGCACGAGCGCAGCCAGCGCGGCCAGCCGGACTACATGCCGATGCTCGAGCAGGAGCTGCTGGAGGTGATTCGCCGCTACGTCCAGGTCGACGATGAAGCGGTCAACATCTCCCTCGACAGCGAGGACAACTGTTCCGTGCTGGAGCTCAACGTCACCCTGCCACGGGGCTGAGCAGCGGCTGAGTCGTCGTGCCCCCTGTGCTAGGCTTGGGGGCCGTTTTCCTATGCCCGCTCGGAGAGCTCGCCCATGGCGAAGTCGCAAGCCGCCCCCCTGACCTTCCTCTGGCACGACTACGAGACCTTCGGGGCCGACCCGCGCCGCGATCGGCCCTCCCAGTTCGCGGCGATTCGCACCGACGCCGAGTTCAACGAGATCGGCGAGCCCATCGAGCTGTTCTGCAAGCCCGCCGACGACTACCTGCCGCATCCCCAGGCCTGTCTGATCACCGGCATCACGCCGCAGCAGGCGCGCCGCCGCGGGCTGCCCGAGGCCGAATTCGCCGGCCGGGTGATGGACGCCATGAGCCAGCCCGGCACCTGCGTGGTGGGTTACAACAACGTGCGCTTCGACGACGAGGTCGGTCGCCACCTGTTCTACCGCAACCTGCTCGACCCCTATGCCCGGGAGTGGCAGAACGGCAACTCGCGCTGGGATCTGATCGACGTGGTGCGGGCCTTCCACGCCCTGCGCCCCGAGGGCATCGAGTGGCCGACCCGCGAGGACGGCTCGCCGAGCTTCAAGCTCGAGCATCTGACCGCCGCCAACGGCATCGAGCATGCCGGCGCCCACGATGCGCTGGCCGACGTGCGGGCGACCATCGCCCTGGCCCGCCTGCTGCGCGACTGCAACGCCAAGCTCTTCGATTACCTGCTGGCCCAGCGCGGCAAGCGCCAGGTGGCGCGACAGCTCGACGTGCCGGGCCGCAAGCCGGTGCTGCACGTTTCGCGGCGCTACCCGGCCAGCCGCGGCTGCAGCGCCCTGGTGATGCCGCTGGCCGAGCATCCGACCAATCCCAACGGGGTGATCGTCTACGACCTCTCGGTGGACCCCGAGCCGCTGCTGACGCTCACGCCCGAGCAGATTCGCGAGCGGGTCTTCGTCAGCAACGACGACCTGGCCGAGGGCGAGTCGCGGATCCCGCTCAAGGTCATCCACATCAACAAGTGCCCTGTGGTGCTGCCCGCCAGCGCGCTCAAGGACGTCGCCGGCCCCCGCCAGGGCGAATACGGCGACATCGTCGAGCGCCTCAGCCTGGACATGGCCGCCTGCCGCCGGCACTGGAAGACCCTGGCCGATCACCCCGAGGTGATCGCTCGGGTCAGCGAGGTGTTCGCCGCGCCGCCGCCCGAGCCGCCCCACGATCCCGATCTGATGCTCTACTCCGGCGGCTTCTTCTCGCCCTCGGACCGCCAGCAGATGGAGCGGGTGCGGGCCACCGATCCCTGGGATCTGGTGGGGGCGGGCTTCGCCTTCCAGGATCCACGGCTGGAGGAGATGCTGTTCCGCTATCGGGCGCGCAGCTACCCGGACACCCTGACCGGCGAGGAGCAGGCGCGCTGGGAGGCCTTCCGCTGGGAGCGCATGAACGACGCCGCCGTGGCCGGCTTCACGCTCAAGGAGTTCGCCCGCGAGATCGACCGCCTGAACCAGGGGGCGCTCGGCGACCGCGAGCGTCAGATCCTCGAGGAGCTGGTGATGCACGTGGAGGCGATGATGCCGGCCCAGGCCTTCGGCTGACCGGCCTCGCCTTTTCGCTGCCCTGATCCTTTGCCCCTGAACGACGACGCCCGGCCAATCGGCCGGGCGTCGTCGTGTCGGGGAAGGCGATGCCTCAGTCGTCGCCGTCGGGCAGCGGCGGCAGGTCGGCCTTGAGCGCCATGACGTCACTGGCGGCGTCGCCCGGGTCGTGAGTGATCTGCACCGCGGCGCCGTCGATCAGGTTCGGCCACAGCTCTCGCAGCGCCTCGGGCGTCACCGTCAGGGCGCGCTCGGCCAGGCGCCGACGACGTTCGAAGTCGCCGCCGCTGATCGCCAGGGCCTGCCACAGCCGGTTGGTGCGGGCCGAGAGGCTGGGATCGCGGGTCAGCAGGTCGTCGTGGACCGCCTGGCGATAGGGCGCCAGGGCCTCGTCGTCGAGCTCGCCCAGGCGGTCGCCGAAACCGCTCAGGAAGGCGTCGATACGCTGCTGGATGGTGGTGCTGTCGGTGCCGGGTGACTGCACGAGGAAGCCGAGGCCCGGGGCGTCGAGCAGCGGCCGGTAGCCGGCGTTGACGATGTAGCCGAGCTGCTGCTCGGTGCGCAGCTGCTGATAGAAGGGCGTCTCCAGCAGGCGGCCGAGCACCGCCAGCCGGGCCTGGCTGTCCAGCGAGCGGTCCGGCCCCTGGAGGTAGCGCATCACCAGGTATTCATCGCGGGCGGTGTCCGGGGTCAGCGCCGGCAGGCCCTCGCCGACGCGCAGCGGCGTCAGCTCGGGGATCGCCGAGGTTTCCAGCCGCGGCGACAGCGCCTCGGCCACCGCCCGGGCCTGGCGGGTCGCGGCCTCGGTGTGCTGGTTGCCCACCGCCATGGCCTCCAGGTGCAGGTTCGCCAGGAAGTCGTCGCGGAAGTCGCGAAGCGCCTCGGCGTCCAGCGCGTCGCTGGCGTCGAGCAGCGCCTCCGGCGACCACTGCGGGCGGATCAGCGCCTCGGTCAGGGTGCGGCCGGCTTGGCGATAGAGATCGTCCTGGGGCGCGTTGCGCCACCGCTGGCGCAGCTGATGGCGGACCCGGGCGACGTCGGCGGCCTCGATCGTGCCGTTCTGCAGCTGATCGAGCACCCGCTCGATCAGCGCCTGCTGGCCGTCCCGCCAGCCGGAGAACGACAGGGTGATGCCGCGGGCGTGGGCATAGGCCTCGAAGCCGTGGCCGGCCAGGCGGGCGGGGTAGAGCGCCTCGTTGAGGCTGTCGCCGAGCCAGCCGGCGAGCAGGCGCGACAGGGCGGCGTCCCGGGCGTTCCGGCTGGCATCGGGATACTGCAGGCTGAAACGCCATTCGACCCGCGGCGTGCCGAAGCTGTCATCGCGCATCTGCCAGAAGGCGAACTCGGGCGTGTCGATGCGCTGCACCGGCGCCTCGTCCTTGCCGTCCAGCAGGGTGAAGTCCTCGGCCACGTAGGGGTTGGGCTCGGGCAGGGCGAGGCCGGCCAGGGGCTCGGCCTCGCCGACGCCGGGGTCGGCCGGCGACCAGCCGACGTCGAACCAGGGCGTCTGCGCGTCGCCCTCGACCTCGGGGCCGCTGTACAGGCGCAGCATGTTGGCGGGGCGCAGCGCGTCCAGCCACTCGTTGATGCGCTCGGCGTCGAAGCCGTCCATGCGATAGGGAGCGTAGATGACGTCCTCGAGCGGATAGCGGGACAGGCCGGTGGCCAGGCGCATGGCGGTGCTCAGGGCGCTGCCGTGCTCCTGGAAGCGGAAGTCCTGCTCGGCGAGGCGGGCCTGCTCCTCATAGCGCCAGGCCTCGACGCCGTGATCGCGGATCGCGCCGATGGCGGCGAACAGGCTGGCCTGGATGCGTTCGCGGTGCTTCGCGCCTTCCGGCGTCAGGCTGATGTCGACGCTGAACAGGGCGTGGCGACCGTCGCCGCGGGTGGTGCCGGCGGAAAGCCCGTCGGCCCAGCCGGCCTCGCGCAGGGCGTCGAGCAGGCTGCCTTCGCCCTCGTGGCCCAGCAGGTTGGCCAGATAGCTGGCCGGCTTCAGGCGATAGGCCGTCTCGGGATCGGCGACCGGGAAGTAGAAGGTCAGACGGCGGTCATCGCGAAGTGCGTGCAGCTCGGCGGCGGCGGGCGTCTGCGCCGGTGTCGCCAGCGGGGCGGCGATCTCGGGGCGCGACAGGCCGCGGTCGGGAGCGTCGGCGAAGTCCTCCCGCACCAGGGCCTCCATCTCGTCCAGGGGCTGGGGCGCGACCACCGCCAGGTGCATGACGTTGGCCCCGTAGTGCTGCTGGTAGAAGTCGATCACGCGCTGTCGCAGCGGTGTCTCGCCCTCCGGCCGATCGGCCAGCGTCTCGTTGCTGCCTACCGAGAAGCGGGTCGTCGGGTGTTCCGGATTCAGCAGCGCCTCGAGCACCGAGGCGTGGCGGCGGCCGGCGTTGCGCTTGCGGGCCTGATACTCGGAGTGCACCACCTGGCGCTCGCTGGCCAGCCGATCGGCGTTGAACAGCGGGTCGACGAAGAAGTGGCTGAAGCGATCCAGGGTGCCGTCCAGGGCCTCGGGGTCCACCGAGAAGAAGTAGTTGGTGTCCTGGGAAGCGGTGTAGGCATTGTGCTGGCCGCCGTGGCGCGACAGATAGCTTTGGTAGGCGTCGGCCTCGGGATAGGCCTCGGTGCCCAGGAACAGCATGTGCTCCAGGTAGTGGGCCAGGCCGGCCAGGTCGTCCGGGTCCTGGGCGCTGCCCACGTCCACGTTCAACGAGGCGGCGGCCTTGTCCGCCTCGGGGTCGCTGACCAGCAGCACGGTGAGGCCGTTGTCCAGGGTCAGCGCCCGGTAGTCGCGGTCATCCGAGGGACTGGCGATCGGCACGTCGACCGTTGCCTGGGTATCGGCGGCGGCCGGGACGGCGACGAGCGTCGGCAGCAGGGCCGCGGCCAGGGCGAGGGACAGTACCCGGTGAGGGCGGCGGTGTCGGGTCATCTTCACTCCTTCGATGGACGGCGCAGCATGGGGCCGACGGGATGGGCGCAGGCGGCCTCCTGGCAGCCGGGATCGTTCACACGTCTTGATACCGGAAAGGCGCCCAACAGTTCCCCGGGCGCCGGTGTCAGCAGCGCGTGAAGCGTCGCCGGCGGGGTGGCCGGATCGAGCCACTGCCCGGCCTTGGCGGGGGGGATCACCGCCGGCAGGCGGTCGGTGAGCGGCGACAGCAGGTCGTTGGCCGGCACCGTGATCAGCGCCAGGGAGTCATGGAAGGCGGTGAGATCGGTGTGGAAGCGGCACCACAGCCCGGCCAGCAGCAACGGGCCGCGGTCGGCCCGGGTCACCAGGAAGGGCTGCTTGGCCCGGGGCTGGGGCTTCCAGACATAGACGCCGGCCGCCGGCACCAGGCAGCGCCGGGCGGCGAAGGCCTCGCGGAACATGGGGCGCGAGGCGATCGACTCGGCCCGGGCGCAGTGCGGCGCGTGGTCCAACACGTCCAGCCAGGGCGGGGTGAGCCCCCAGAAGGCCTGGCCCAGCCGGGGGCGGCCGGCCTCGAGACGGATCATCGACAGCGGGCGGCGCGGGGCCAGATTGACGCCGGTGATCGGCGTCTCGTCCATGCCCAGGTCGGGCATCAGGCGGGCGAGGTCGAGAGGCGGAATGTAAAGACGGCCGGCCATGGAACCTCCGCGGGCAGGGTGCGTCAGGGTAACCAAGACGTCTCGGCCTGGAAAGCGTCGTGGCGTGGTGGACTTGCGTTGCGCTTCAGGCGCGATATGCTAGCGGAAACAGTGTTTTCATTTCAGATCGTGGCCGGCGCCGCCCATGGTGGTGCCGCGCCGTCCCGGCCCGCGAGGATGTCGATGGCTCGTCCCAGACAGCACGCCCCCGAGGCGCTTCATGCCCAGGTGATGGCCGCCTGCGATGCCTGGCTGCAGGAGCGGCCGGTGCATACGCTGTCGCTGCGTTCCCTGGCGCGTGACGTCGGCTGCGCTCCCAGCACCTTGCTCAAGCTGTACGGCAGCTTCGGCAACCTGCTGCAGCACGTGAACATCGAGTCGCTGGCGAGCCTGCGCGCCGCCATCGACCCGCTGCTCGACGAGGCGGCGCCGGATGGTCGCCTCAAGGCCCTGGCTCGGGCCTACTGGGAGTTCGCCCGTCACCAGCCGTTCCGCTGGCAGCTGATGTTCGATTATCCGCTGGCCCAGGAGGGCGAGCTCGACCAGCGTCAGAGCGACATGATCGAGGCGTTGTTCCTGCGCGTCGAGAACACCCTCAAGGAATACCAGCCAACCCTCGACGACCTCGAGGCACGCCGGCTGGGGCGTACCCTATGGGGTAGCGTCCATGGCCTGGTGCAGCTGGGGCTAAACGAGCGCCTCGGCTACTGGCAGAGCGAGCCGCTGGAGGTCGAGGAGCTGCTCGACCAGCTGCTGACGACCCTGCTGGCCGGCCTGAAGGCGGGGTCCGACATCTCTTGACCGGTCTGCCGATCTGGGCGCTCCCGGCGCTGGTGGCGACCGCCGCGCTGGGCTGGTGCCTGCGCTCGCCGCGCCGCATGCTGCGCCGGCTGGTGTTCCTGATCATCCACCTGCTCTACCGGCTGCGCTTCCGTGGCCGCCGCCACATTCCTGCCCACGGCCCCGCCCTGGTGGTCTGCAACCACGTCAGCTTCGTCGACGCCCTGGTGGTGGGCGGCGCCAGCCCGCGCCCGCTGCGTTTCCTGATGGACCGGCCGATCTACGAGTCGCCCTGGCTGCACTGGCTGTTCAGGCTGGTGGGGGCGATCCCGGTGGACTCCGAGCGCCGGGATCCGGGCGGGCTGCGCCGTTCGCTGGATCAGGTCAGCCGGGCGTTGCGCGCCGGCGAGGTGGTGATGGTGTTTCCCGAGGGGCGGTTGACCACCGACGGCGAGATCCATCGCTTCCGGCGTGGGCTGGACCTGATCCTCGCCCGGGATCCGGTACCGGTGGTGCCGGCGGGGCTGGCCGGCCTGTGGGGCTCCTGGACCTCGCACTACGGCGGTCGGGCGTTGACCAAGCCGCCGCGCCGCTTCCGGGCTCGGGTGGCGCTTTACTTCGGCACCCCGCTGGCGCCGGCCGAGGCCGATCGCCAGCGGGGCGAGGAGGGCGTCCGGGCGCTCAAGGCCGAGGCCGATCGCTGGGTCGCGTCTCGCGGGCGTTGAGTCAGACGTTCGCCGTTGCCGGCAGGCGTACCGCCTGCCAGCAGCGCGCCGAGGTGATCAGGTTGTCGCGCACCTCGAGGATCTCCATGCGCACCGCGCCGATCTGCAGGCACGCCGGGCCGTCGGGGAAGGATTCCAGGTGCTCGAGGATCAGCCCGTTGAGGGTCTTGGGGCCGTCGGTGGGCAGCTGCCAGCCCAGCGACTTGTTGATGTCGCGGATGTTGGCGGTGCCGTCGATGACGTGGCTGCCGTCGTCCTGCGGGTGAATCTCCTGGTCCTGGCCGGCCACGTCGGTGGTGAACTCGCCGACGATCTCCTCGAGGATGTCCTCCAGCGTCACCAGGCCTTCCACGTCGCCGTACTCGTCCACCACGATGCCGATGCGCCGCTTCTGCTTCTGGAAGTTGAGTAGCTGGGTGTGCAGCGGCGTCGACTCGGGGATGAAGTAGGGCTCCCTCGCCTCCTGGACGATGGCCGCCTTGGTCACCTCGCCACGGGACAGGAAGCGCGCCGCGTTGCGCAGGTGCAGCATGCCGATGATGTTGTTGATGTCGCCCTTGTAGACCGGCAGGCGGGTGTGCTGGCTGGTGCGGATCTGGGTCAGGATGGCGTCGAGGTCGTCGTCCAGGTCGATGCCCATCACCTCGTGGCGGGGCACCATGATGTCGTTCACCGTGACGTTCTCGAGATCGAGGATCGATACCAGCATCGCCTGGTGGCGGCGCGGGATCAGCGGCCCGGCCTCATGGACCACGGTGCGCAGCTCGTCGCGGGTCAGGTTGTCGCCGCCGCCCTCGAGGGTCTTGACCCCGAGCAGCCGCAGCAGGCCGTTGGAGATGGCGTTGACCAGCCACACCAGCGGGTAGAGCAGCTTGAGCAGCGGCTCCAGCACCCGCGAGGCCGGATAGGCGATGCGCTCCGGCTTCACCGCGGCGTAGGTCTTGGGCGTGACCTCGGCGAAGATCAGGATGGCGATGGTCAGCAGGCTGGTGGCGACGGCGGGCCCGGAGACCTCGCCGAAGAAGTGGATTGCGATGATGGTGGCGATCGAGGCCGCGAGGTTGTTGACGAAGTTGTTGCCGATCAGGATCACGCCGATCAGGCGATCGGGGCGGCCGAGCAGACGCATCACCCGCTGGGCCCGGCGCTCGCCTTCGTTGGCCCGGTGGCTCAGGCGATAGCGATTGATCGACATCATGCCGGTCTCGGAGCTCGAGAAGAAGGCAGAGAGGCAGATGAGCAGCAGCAGCAGGCCGAACAGCAATCCCAGGGGGAAATCGTCGTTCAAGTCGAAGGATCCTCAATCGCGTATCAAGGCTTGAGTTGTAGGGACGGGGACCGGTGGTGTCAAGGACGCGCCAGCAGGATCTCGAGCACGAACTTGCTGCCGAAATAGGCCAGCAGCAGCACCAGGTAACCGCCCAGGGTCCAGCGCACCGCGCGCATGCCGCGCCAGCCCAGGCGATGGTGGCCGGTCAGCAGGGCGGCGAAGATCACCCAGGCGACCAGCGACAGTACCGTCTTGTGGACGAGGTGCTGGGCGAACATGTTGTCGACGAAGGCGAAGCCGCTGGCGATCGACAGGGTCAGCAGGATCATGCCGCCCCAGAGCAGTTCGAACAGCACCCGTTCCATGGTGGTCAGCGGCGGCAGCGACTGGACCACGCCGCGGATGTGGTGGTGACGCAGCGCCTGGTTCTGCACGCCGAGCAGCACCGCCTGGACGGCGGCGATGGCCAGCAGGGCGAAGGCCAGCGCCGCGCTCAGGGCGTGAAGGGCGATGCCGGGCGTCATGGTGCTGCCCTTCTCGGGGCTCGGCCACTCGATGGCCAGCAGCAGTACCGCGCCGGCCAGCGGGAAGAGCCCGGTGGCGACGTTGAGCACCGGCTTGAACAGGCTGACGAGCAGCAGCACCAGAACGGCGAGGGCGCCGGCCAGCACCACGCTGGTCGAGAAGCCCGGCTGCAGTGAATCGCCTGCGTCGAGCAGGCCCACGGCCAGCGGCAGGTGGCAGAGCAGGCCGGCGGCGCCGAGGCCGCGGACCAGGGTGTCGCGCGGTGCCACGCGTCGAAACAGGGTCAGGCCCTGCCAGGAAGCGGCGGCGATGTAGAAGATGAAGGCCACCAGGGCCAGGGGGAGCGCGTACATCGATGGCTATCCGTGCGCCTTCGCCAGCGTCCAGCAAGAGGAAATGGAGGTGCCACTATACCGAATCCTCCACGCGCCGCCCAGCCGGGCGCTGGCCGCTGCCATGGAGACTCGCGGCCACAAGGCGTATAATTTCGTCCCATTGTGGGAAAGTCCCGCCCGGACGCGTCATGCCGGGGGCTGATGCGGCTTCCCAGGCCATCGTTTGCGGAGAGGCCCCATGTTTCAGAATCTCAGCGATCGTCTGTCCCAGACGCTCAAATCGATCAAGGGTCAGGCGCGCCTGACCGAGGACAACGTCAAGGACACCCTGCGCGAGGTCCGGCGGGCGCTGCTCGAGGCCGACGTCGCCCTGCCGGTGGTCAAGGCGTTCATCGACCGGGTGCGCGAGCGTGCCGTGGGCCAGGAGGTCTCGAAGAGCCTCTCGCCGGGCCAGCAGTTCGTCAAGATCGTCCAGCAGGAGCTCGAGGCGATCATGGGCGAGGCCAACGAGGGGCTGACCCTCAAGGGTCGCCCGGCGGTGGTGCTGATGGCCGGCCTGCAGGGCGCGGGCAAGACCACCTCCGTGGCCAAGCTGGCGCGCTACCTGCGCGAGCGCGAGAAGAAGAAGGTGCTGGTGGTGTCCGCGGACGTCTACCGCCCGGCGGCCATCGACCAGCTCGAGACCCTGGCCAAGGAGGTCGAGGTCGACTTCTTTCCGTCGAGCAGCGACCAGCAGCCGGTGGCCATCGCCGAGGCGGCGATCAAGCACGCCAAGATCCAGTTCCACGACGTGGTGCTCGTCGACACCGCCGGCCGTCTGGCCATCGACGAGGCGATGATGGCCGAGATCCAGGCCCTCGAGAACGCCGTGTCGCCGGACGAGACGCTGTTCGTGGTCGACTCCATGACCGGCCAGGACGCCGCCAACACCGCCAAGGCCTTCCACGAGGCGCTGCCGCTGACCGGTGTCATCCTGACCAAGGCCGACGGCGACGCCCGTGGCGGTGCGGCGCTGTCGGTGCGTCACGTCACCGGCAAGCCGATCAAGTTCATGGGCGTGGGTGAGAAGGTCGACGCCCTCGAGCCCTTCCATCCGGACCGCGTGGCCTCGCGCATCCTCGGCATGGGCGACGTGCTGTCGCTGATCGAGGAGGCCGAGCGCACCGTCGACAAGGGCAAGGCCGAGCAGCTGGCCAAGAAGGTCAAGAAGGGCGACGGCTTCGACCTCGAGGACTTCCGCGACCAGCTCCAGCAGCTCAAGAAGATGGGCGGCATGGGCGGCCTGCTCGGCAAGCTGCCCGGCATGGGGCAGATGGCCGAGATGGCCCAGGGCCCGGGTCCCGAGAAGGAGATGGGCAAGCTCGAGGCGCTGATCAACTCGATGACGCCCAAGGAGCGCCGCAACCCCGACATCATCAACGGCTCGCGCAAGCGTCGCATCGCCGCCGGTGCCGGCCTGCAGGTACCGGATCTCAATCGCCTGCTCAAGCAGCACAAGCAGATGCAGAAGATGATGAAGAAGGCCGGCAAGAAAGGCGGCATGCAGAAGATGATGCGCGGCATGTCCGGCATGATGGGCGGCGGCGGCCCGGGAGGCCCCGGCGGCATGGGGGGGATGGGCGGTCCCGGCGGCATGGGCGGCCCTGGCGGCGGTCTGCCGCGACGCTGAGGGCCCCGTCCCGCGGCCCAAAAAGGTTTCCAAGCCGGGGAGATTTCCGTAGAATGCGGCGTCTTCACTGGCAGGTCCGCGTTTTTCGCGGGCCTTCTCGTGACCGAACACCCGGCGGCGCACCCTCCGGGGTGCGGTCGATCCGATTGTCGAGGGCCTAGCCCCGACCGACAACCTCCGTAACTCAACCGAAGGACAGTCAACGCATGGTTACCATTCGTCTGGCACGTGGTGGCGCCAAGAAGCGTCCCTTCTACCACCTCACCGTGACCGATTCTCGCAAGGCCCGTGACGGCCGTTTCATCGAGCGTCTCGGCTTCTTCAACCCGGTCGCCCGCGGCCAGGAAGAGCGTCTGCGCGTCGACCTCGACCGCGTTCAGCACTGGCAGGACCAGGGCGCCCAGCTGTCCGGCCGCGTCGCCGAGCTGGTCAAGGAAGCCCGCAAGCAGGCCTGATCGGCCTGTTGCCCCGAATGTCTGAGGCAGGATGCGATGAGCGCAGGCGTCGAGCCGACACCGGCCAATGAGCACGTGGTGCTGGGCAAGTTGACCAGCCCCTACGGTGTGAAGGGCTGGCTGAAGGTGTATTCGTACACCAGCCCGATGGAAGGCATCCTCGAGTATGACGAGTGGGTGCTGCGTCATCAGGGCCGTCTCGTGCGCTATCGTCTCGTCCAGGGACGCCCGCAGGGCAAGGGCCTGGTGGCCCGCCTGGAAGGCGTCGACGGTCGAGATCAGGCCGAGGCCCTGGCTGGCGCCGAAGTGCTGCTGCCCACGGCCGAGCTGCCCGAGCTCGACGGCGACGACGAGTTCTACTGGTACCAGCTGGAAGGCCTGCGGGTCGTGACCCGCGACGGCGTGACGCTGGGCCGCGTCGACTACCTCTTCGAGACCGGCGCCAATGACGTCATGGTCGTGAAGGGGCATGACGCCATCGACGATCGCGAGCGACTGCTGCCCTTCCTGCCCGACGAGGTCGTGCAGAAGGTGGATCTCGAGGCCGGCGTGATGACCGTCGACTGGGATCCGGACTTTTGAGTCGCAGCGACGCCTCCATGTGGGTCGGTGTGGTATCGCTGTTCCCCGAGATGTTCGAGGCGCTGACCCGTCAGGGCGTGACGGGCAGAGCGGTGGACAAGGGGCAGATCGCCCTGGAGTTCTGGAATCCCCGGGACTACGCCACCGACCGGCATCGCACCGTGGACGACCGCCCCTACGGCGGCGGACCGGGGATGCTGATGAAGGTCGACACCCTGCGCTCGGCCATCCACGATGCCCGCGAGAGGGCCGAGGACGCCACCGGGCAACGCCCGAAGGTGATCTATCTTTCGCCCCAGGGGCGTCAGCTGGATCAGCGCGGCGCGCAGGAGCTGGCGGAAGGCCCCCCCCTGGTGGTGGTGGCCGGACGCTACGAAGGCATCGATGAGCGGGTCGTTGAAGCCGACATCGATGAAGAATGGTCGATCGGCGACTATGTGCTGAGCGGCGGCGAGCTGCCGGCGATGGTGCTGATCGATGCCGCGGCAAGGCTGGTGCCTGGCGTGCTGGGCCATCAGGATTCCGCGGTCGAGGACTCCTTCAACGACGGACTGCTGGACTGTCCGCACTACACGCGCCCCGAGGTGATCGACGGGCGGCGGGTGCCGGATGTCCTGCTCAGCGGCCACCATGGCGCCATCCGGCGCTGGCGGCTCAAGCAGTCCCTGGGGCGGACCTGGCTCCGGCGACCCGACCTGCTCGAGGGCAGGACGCTGGACGCCGAGCAGCAGGCCCTGCTCAAGGAGTTCATCGAGGAGTACGTGCCGGCCGAAGGCGACTAGGCCGGGCGGAGGTGCAGGACACGCCTCAAGAGGCGGTGACCTGCGTCACCAACAGGACTCCCGCGCGTCGAGGCATTCGAGCGCCGGGATCACGATTCGCCGGCCATCCACTGCCGGATCGGCGAATCATGTATGTTATCGAGGAGTTAAGTCATGAGCAGCAAGAACAAGGTGATCCAGGCGCTCGAAGCCGAGCAGATGAGCAAGGAAGTGCCGGAATTCGCCCCGGGCGACACCGTGACCGTCCAGGTCAAGGTCAAGGAAGGCAGCCGCGAGCGTCTGCAGGCCTTCGAAGGCGTCGTCATCGGCAAGCGTAACCGCGGCCTGAACTCCGCCTTCACCGTGCGCAAGATCTCCCACGGTGTCGGCGTCGAGCGGACCTTCCAGACCTACAGCCCGCTGGTCGACTCCATCAGCGTCAAGCGCCGCGGCGACGTTCGCCAGGCCAAGCTGTACTACCTCCGCGAGCGCAGCGGCAAGTCCGCCCGCATCAAGGAAAAGCTGGCCTGAGGCGACGCCTCGCCGGCCAGAGGTGACGCGGCTTGTCAGTCCGCGTGACATCGCAACCCCGTCACCGCAGTCGCGGGGCGGGGTTTCGTCGTTCAGGGGGCGAGGAACGCCATGACGACCATCGCTGACGAGGCCCTGGCGCTGATCGAGGCCTGCCTCGATGACCTGTGGCTGGGAGAGGGCGCCAGCGACAACACCCTGGCGGCCTATCGCCGTGACCTGAGCGCCTGGGCGGCCTGGCTCGACGGGCGCAACGCCACGCTGCTGGCGCCCGGCGCCGAGGCCCTGCCGGCCTGGCTCGACGCCCGGCGTGACGACGGCTACAAGCTGCGCAGCAATGCCCGGCTGCTGTCGAGCCTGCGACGCTTCTACCGCTGGGCGCTGGCCGAGGGGCGCATCGACCACGACCCGATCGCCGAGGTGAAGCTGCCGCCGGCCCGGCCGTCGCTACCGGACACCCTGGAAGAGGACGAGGTGGAGCGGCTGCTGGCCGCGCCGGACCTCGGCAGCGACCTGGGGCTGCGCGATCGCACCATGCTCGAGGTGCTCTATGCCGCCGGGCTGCGCGTCAGCGAGCTGGTCGGGCTGACCACCGACGCCGTCAATCTGCGCCAGGGCGTGGTGCGGGTGCGCGGCAAGGGCGACAAGGAACGCCTGGTGCCGCTCGGCGAAGAGGCGGTGGACTGGCTGTCGCGCTACCTGCGCACCGGGCGTGCGGCGCTGATGGACGACCCGTCTCGGCCGGCGTTGTTTCCCGGTCGGCGTGACGCCTGCCTGACGCGCCAGGCCTTCTGGCACCGTATCAAGGCCCATGCCCTGGTCGCCGGCATCGATCGCCCGCTGTCGCCGCACACCCTGCGCCACGCCTTCGCCACCCATCTGTTGAATCATGGGGCCAATCTGCGTGTCGTACAGCTGCTGCTCGGTCACAGCGACCTGTCGACCACGCAGATCTATACCCATGTCGCGCAGGCCCGGCTCGAGGTCCTGCACGCCGATCATCATCCCCGAGGCTGAATCATGAGATCCATCCCCCGTGTTGTCGCCGGCGGCCTGTTCGCCGCCCTGTCGCTCCCCGTCCTGGCCCAGGACCCGGCCATCGAGCGGCTGACCGAACGTCTCGAGGTCGACGGCCAGCAGATGCCGGTGGAGCGCATCCAGGAGACGCCGCTGGAGGGCTTCTACGAGGTGCGCCTGGAAACCGGCGAGCGCTTCTATACCGATGCCGATGGCGGCTACTTCCTGGTCGGCGACCTCTACGAGAACGCCGAGGGAGGGCTGGTGAACCTCTCCGAGCAGGCGCGCAACGCCGAGCGGGCCGCCCGCGTCGCGGCGATCCCTGACGAGGAGCGGGTGATCTTCCGCGGCACCGACGAGCCGAAGGCGCGGGTCACGGTGTTCACCGACACCACCTGCCCCTACTGCCGCCGCCTGCACGAGGAGGTGCCGCGCCTCAACGAGATGGGTATCGAAGTCGACTACCTGGCCTTTCCGCGCGGCGGGATGAGCTCGCCGGGGGCCCGTGAGCTGCAGCAGGTCTGGTGCGCCGACAATCCCAGCGAGGCGATGTCGACGGCCAAGCGCGAAGAGGCGCTCGAAGGCAACGCAAGCTGCGACAATCCGGTCGAGGAACAGTATCATCTGGGCATGCAGCTGGGCGTGCAGGGCACCCCGGCCATCGTGCTGCCCGACGGGCGCCTGGTGCCCGGCTACGTGCCGGCCGAACGCCTGGCGACCATGCTGGGCCTGAACGACGAATAGGCGCGCCATCGAGCGCGCGGGCCTTCGGGCCGAACATCGCTGAGACACCAAGCAGTAACGAGGGGAAAGACATTGAAACCGGTGAGAGTGGGAATCTGTGGCCTGGGCACCGTCGGCGGCGGGACCTTCAACGTACTGACGCGCAACGCCGACGAGATCGCCCGTCGAGCGGGGCGCCCGATCGTCATCGAGCAGGTGGCCTTCCGCACGCCGAACCCCGAGTGTGACGTCACCGGCATCAAGACGACCCATGACATCTTCGAGGTCGCGGCCAATCCCGACATCGACGTCGTCGTCGAACTGATCGGCGGCTACGACGTGGCCCGCGAGCTGGTGCTGACCGCCATCGAGAACGGCAAGCACGTGGTCACCGCCAACAAGGCGCTGATCGCGGTGCACGGCAACGAGATCTTCCAGGCCGCCCACGAGAAGGGCGTGATCGTGGCCTTCGAGGCCGCGGTGGCCGGCGGCATCCCGGTGATCAAGTCGCTGCGCGAGGGCCTGGGTGCCAACCGCATCGAGTGGCTGGCCGGCATCATCAACGGCACCGGCAACTTCATCCTCACCCACATGCGCGACGAAGGCCGCGCCTTCGAGGACGTGCTGGCCGAGGCCCAGGCGCTGGGCTACGCCGAGGCCGACCCGACCTTCGACGTGGAAGGCATCGACGCCGCCCACAAGCTGACCATCCTGGCCTCCATCGCCTACGGCGTGCCGCTGCAGTTCGAGAAGGCCTACACCGAGGGCATCTCCCGGGTCACCGCCGAGGACGTCGAGCAGGCCGACAACCTGGGCTACATCATCAAGCACCTGGGCATCTCCAAACGCACCGACGAGGGCCTGGAGCTGCGCGTGCATCCGACCCTGATTCCCAAGGAGCGGCTGCTGGCCAACGTGCACGGCGTCAAGAACGCCATCGCCGTGATGGGCGACGCCGTGGGCCCGACCCTCTACTACGGCGCCGGCGCCGGCGCCGAGCCGACCGCCTCCGCGGTGGTCGCCGACGTGCTCGACGTGGCCCGCGACATCGCCACCGACCACCACTACCGCGTGCCCTATCTGGCCTTCAGCGGCATCGGCGAGAACGCCGATCAGCCGCCGATCCTGGCCATGGAAGAGATCAGCACCGCCTACTACCTGCGCCTGCTGGCGGTCGACCGCCCCGGCGTGCTGGCTCGCGTCGCCACCATCCTCTCCGAGGAAGGCATCTCCATCGAGGCGCTGATCCAGAAGGAGGCGACCGAAGGCGAGCTGGTGCCGATCATCCTGATGACCCACCGCACCCGCGAGAAGCACATGAACGAGGCGATCCGCAAGATCGAGGCCATGGCCGACATCGCCGGTTCCGTCACGCGGATTCGCGTCGAGTCGCTGGAAGAGAACTAATCGGCCAGGCTGCGCCTGGAGCTGTCAGCCATAAGCTTGAAGCTGGAAGGAAAAAACCAGGATCGCTCCTTGTGGCTGGTACAGGCTGGCTTCGAGCTTCGAGCTTTTCGCCGGATAACCGCTGCCGGTGGCTTCGGGCCACCGGCGCAAGGGATCAGAGAATGCGCTATATCAGTACTCGCGGGCAGGCGCCCGCGCTCTCCTTCGAGGAGGTCGTGCTCACCGGCATGGCCAGCGACGGCGGCCTCTACGTGCCCGAGACCGTCCCCCAGCTGAGCCACGAGCAGCTCGCCGACATGGCCGGCTGCTCCTACGCCGAGATCGCCTTCCGGGTGATGCAGCCCTACGTGGGCGGCGAGATCGACGACGACACCTTCCGCGAGATCGTCCGCGACGCCTACGCCACCTTCAGCCACGACGCCGTGGTGCCGCTGAACCAGCTCGATGCCAACCACTTCCTGCTCGAGCTGTTCCACGGCCCGACGCTGGCGTTCAAGGACGTGGCCCTGCAGCTGCTCGGCCGGCTGCTCGACCACTTCCTCAAGAAGCGCGGCGAGCGTGCGGTGATCATGGGCGCCACCTCCGGCGACACCGGCTCGGCCGCCATCGAGGGCTGCCGCCACTGCGACAACCTGGACATCTTCATCCTCCACCCCCACCAGCGGGTGTCCGAGGTCCAGCGTCGCCAGATGACCACCGTGCTGGCGGACAACGTGTTCAACGTCGCCATCGAGGGCAACTTTGACGACGCCCAGGCCATGGTCAAGGCCAGCTTCGCCAACCAGGACTTCCTGAACGGCACTCGGCTGGTGGCGGTGAACTCGATCAACTGGGCGCGCATCATGGCCCAGATCGTCTACTACGTGGCCTCCGCCGTGGCGCTGGGCGCGCCGCACCGCAAGGTGAGCTTCTGCGTGCCGTCGGCCAACTTCGGCAACGTCTTCGCCGGCTACATGGCCTACCGCATGGGCCTGCCGGTCGAGCGCTTCGTGATCGCCACCAACGCCAACGACATCCTGCACCGCACCCTGGCCGACAACGACTTCTCCAAGAAGGCGCTGGTCGCGACCCTGGCGCCGTCCATGGACATCGTGGTGTCGTCCAACTTCGAGCGCCTGCTGTTCGAGGCCTACCAGCGTGACGGCGCGGCCGTGGACGCGCTGCTCGAGCGCTTCCAGGACGAGCCCTCGGCGCTGGCCGATGCGCCGCTGGCACGGCTGCGCGAGATGTTCGCCAGCCACAGCATCGACGACGCCACCATCCTGGAGGTGATCCGCGAGGCGCATCACCGCACCCAGGAGATCCTCGATCCGCACACCGCCACCGGCTATCGCGCCGCCGAGCGCGAGCGCGGTGACGGCAGCGTGCCGATGGTCACCCTGGCCACCGCGCATCCCGCCAAGTTCGCCGAGGCGGTGGTCAAGGCCGGCTTCCCGGGCGTGCCGCTGCCGCCGCACATGGACGACCTGCTGGAGCGCGAGGAGCGCTACAGCGTGCTGCCGGCCGAGCTCGCCGCCGTGCAGCAGTTCGTGGCCGACAACCGGCGCTGAGCCGGTTCCGGCTCGCAGGCCGATCCGGGGGCGCCCGTCCCCGGCGGCTCCCCGGTATCACCGTTGCCCCCATGACGCCCGGTTCGCCGGGCGTCTTGCCGTCATCTCCAGGAGTTTCCGTGGACGCTATCCCGACGCCCGACCCCGACGCTTCGCTGACGCCCCGCATCCTGCCGCGTCCCCGCGACGAGGCCCTGGAGGCCCGCGCCCTGGCGGAGGGGCTGACGCCGCTGCAGGCCCGCGTGCTGGCCGGGCGCCTGCCCGGGCACAGCGGCGAGCTCGCGCCGCTGGTGTCGCCCAGCCTGCGCCACCTGGCGCATCCCGAGCTGCTCAGGGACGCGCGGCCCGCCGCCGAGCGCATCGCCAAGGCGGTGGTCGAGGGCGAGCACATCGGCATCCTCACCGACTACGACGTCGACGGCATCACCTCCCACGTGGTGATCCGGCGCACCCTGAACGAACTGTTCGGCGTGCCGGAAGACAGGCTGCACAGCCTGATCGGCCACCGCATCCACGACGGCTACGGCATCAGCCTGCCGCTGGTGGAGCGCACGCTGAAGCTCTCGCCGCGGCCGAGCCTGGTGATCACCGCCGACTGCGGCAGCAGCGACGAGCCGCGCATCGCCCGGCTCAAGGCCGCCGGCATCGACGTGGTCGTCAGCGACCACCACGCGCTGCCGGTGGAGGGGCCGCCGGCCTCGGCCTTCGCCACCGTCAACCCGACCCGCGACGACTGCGACTACCCGGACCCGACCATCGCCGGCTGCATGGTCGCCTGGCTGACCATGTCGCTGGCCCGGTCGGTGCTGATCGAGTGGGGCGTGCTGCCGGCCGCCACCCCCAAGCTGTCGCCCTGGCTGTCCTACGTGGCACTGGGCACCGTGGCCGACTGCGTGTCGCTGGGCGGCAGTGCGGCCAACCGCGCCGTGGTCACCCAGGGGCTGGCGCTGATCAATCGCATGGAGGCGGCCTGCTGGCGGACCATGGCCGAGCGGCTGGGCGCCGACAGCGTGCCCTTCGACGCCGAGACCCTGGCCTTCCAGATGGGCCCGCGGATCAACGCCCGCTCGCGGCTCGACGACCCCTACGCCGCGCTGCATTTCATGCTGGCGGCGGACGATGCCACGGCGGCGCGGCACCTGGAGACGCTCGATCAGGACAACCAGTCGCGCAAGGCCATCGAGGCGGACATGGCCGAGCAGGCGAGGGCGCTGGCCCGGCCGCAGCTGGCCGAGGACGCGCCGGCGCTGGTGGTCTATCTCGAGGATGGCCATCCCGGGGTGCAGGGCATCGTCGCCTCACGCTTGGTGCAGGCCTTCGGTCGGCCGACCCTGGTGCTGACCCCGGCCGCCCAGGCCGGCATGCTGACCGGCTCGGGGCGCTCCATCGAGGCGCTGCACCTGCGCGACGCCCTGCAGCGCACCTTCGAGCTCGCCCCCGAGGCGCTGCCGCGCTTCGGCGGCCACCGCGGCGCCGCCGGCGTCGGCGTGCCGATGGAATCCCTCGAGGCCTTCCGCACCGCCTTCCTGCAGGCGGTTCGCGAGCAGCTCGGCGACACCGAGCTGTTTCCGAAGGTCTTCACCGACGGCGAACTGGCACCGGCCCAGCTGAGTCTCGCCACCCTCGACGAGCTGGAGGCGCTCGGCCCTTACGGCCGCGAGTTCGACCCGCCGCTGTTCGAAGGCGAGTTCCTGGTCGAGTCGCTGCGCCCGGTGGGCGCCGAGGGCAATCACCTGATGATGGAGCTCTCGGCCGGCCCGGTGTCGACCAGGGCGATCTGGTTCCGGGCGCTGACCCCGGGCGAGGTGCCGGCCTTCGGCGTCGGCGACCGGCTGCACTGCGCCTACAAGCTCAACCGCAACCGCTGGCGCGGCCGCGAATCGCTGCAGCTGATGGTCGAGCATGCCGCGCCGGTGCGTTAAGCGATCAGTAGGTCGGCCATACCCCCGGGGTCGCCAGCTCCAGCAGGTGGCCGTGGGGGGCGCGGCCGAATAAAGAGCACGCTCTCCAGAGAGCGGTCTCAGTAGGTTGGCCATACCCCACCGGGGTCGCCAGCTCCAGCAGGTGGCCGTCGGGGTCGCGGCCGAATAAAGAGTACGCTCTCCAGAGAGCGGCCTCAGTAGGTCGGCCATACCCCCGGGGTGGCCAGCTCCAGCAGATGGCCGTCGGGATCACGGAAATACACGCTTTCCCCGCCCCGCGGCCAGTGGGTGCGGCCCTCGATCGCCACGCCATGCTCGCCCAGCCGGGCCTCCCAGTCGGACAGCGCCGGCGCGGCGATGGCGAAGGCCATGTGCACCCGGCCGGCGCCGTCGTGGGGCGGGATGGTGCCCATCTCGCCGGGCAGCACCACCGTCTCGCCGGTCTCGCCGTCGAGAAACAGCAGCAGCACCGTGCCGGCGCCGGCGTCATAGGCGGTGAAGCGATGGTCGGCGGTGAAGGGGCTGAGCCCCATCACCGTCTCGAAGAAGCGCCGGGCCCGGGGCATGTCCGCCACGTAGAGGGCCGTTTCCAGCACGCCGTTGAGTTCGGGCATCGGGCATCCTCCCTTTGGCTTCGTCTCTTAAGCGTAGCGTCGGCGGCCCCGGGCGTCGGTCAGCGCTGGCCCCAGAACCACCAGGCGATCAGGGCGATCAGCGCCAGGCCGGCGAGATTGACGATCCAGCTCATGCGGATGCCTCCTGTTGCGCGGAAGAAGTGGTCTCGTCGGGCGCGGCGGCCCCCTGGGGGCGGAACCTGCGCAGGCGACTGGCGTTGCCGACCACGGTGATCGACGAGGCCGACATGGCGGCGCCGGCGATCACCGGCGACAGCAGGCTGCCGGTCAGCGGATAGAGCGCGCCGGCGGCGATGGGGATGCCGAGCACGTTGTAGCCGAAGGCGCCCACCAGGTTCTGCTTGATGTTGGTCAGGGTGGCGCGGCTGATGGCTATGGCGTCGGCCACGCCGTGCAGCGAGTCGCGCATCAGGGTGATGCCGGCGCTCTCGATGGCCACGTCGGTGCCCTGGCCGATGGCGAAGCCGACGTCGGCCCGGGCCAGGGCCGGGGCGTCGTTGATGCCGTCGCCGACCATGCCGACCGTCTCGCCGTTGGCCTGGCGCCGCTCGATCTCGGCGTGCTTGTCCTCGGGCAGCAGCCCGGCGCGAACCTCGTCGATGCCGACCTCGTCGGCGATGGCGCGGGCGGTGTGTTCGTTGTCGCCGGTCAGCATCACGAGGGTCAGCCCCTCGTCCCGCAGGCGCGCGACCGCGGCCCGGGCGTCGGCGCGCAGCGGGTCGCTGACGCCGAACAGGGCGACGAGCTCACCGTCGACGGCCAGCTGGACCACGGTACGTGCCTGGCCCTCGAGCTCGTCGACGCGCGCTTGGCCCGCGCCGAGGTCGATACCGGCCTCCTCGAGCAGCCGAGTGTTGCCCAGCAGCAGCGTCCGGCCGTCGGCCGTGCGGGCGCGCACGCCGCCGCCGGTCACGCTGGTGAAGTCCTGGATCTCGGCCGCCTCCGCGCCTTGCTGCTCGGCGTGGGCGAGCAGGGCGGTGGCCAGCGGGTGCTCGGAGCCGCGCTCCAGCGCCGCCACCCAGCCGAGCGCCGCCCGCTCGTCACCGGCGAGGCCTGTGTCGGAGAAAAAGTGGGCCTCGGTCAGCCGGGGCTTGCCCTCGGTGAGGGTGCCGGTCTTGTCCACCACCAGGGTGGTGAGATGGCTGGCGGTCTGCAGCGCCTCGCCGCTTCTCACCAGCACGCCGTGCTCGGCGGCCTTGCCGACGCCGATCATGGTGGAGATCGGCGTCGCCAGGCCCAGCGCGCAGGGGCAGGCGATGATCAGCACCGTGCTGGCGGTGACCAGCATGTGCAGCACCCGCGGCTCGGTGCCGACGTTGAACCAGATCAGCGCGGTGAGCACGGCGATGATCATCACCGACGGCACGAAGATGCCGGAAATGGTGTCGGCGAGCCGGCCGATGGGCGGCCGTGAGGCCTGGGCGCGGGCCACCTGCTCGGTGATGCGGCCGAGCCGGGTGTCGGCGCCCACGCGGGTGGCCCGATAGACCAGCCCGCCCTGGCCGTTGACGGTGCCGGCGCTGACCTCGTCGCCGGCCGCCTTGGCCACCGGGTTGGGCTCGCCGGTGAGCATGGACTCGTCGAGATGGCTCTCGCCCTCGAGCACCTCGCCGTCCACCGGCAGGCGCTCGCCGGGGCGCACGCGCAGCCGGTCGCCCTCGCGCACCTCGTCGATGTCGACCTCCTGCTCCTGGCCGTCGCGGATCACCCGGGCGGTGCGGCTCTGCAGGTCGAGCAGGCGGCGCAGGGCGTCGCTGGTGCGGCCCTTGGCCTTCAGCTCCAGGGCGTTGCCCAGCAGCACCAGGCCGATCACCATCGCCGAGGCCTCGAAGTAGAGGCCGCGGGCCATTTCGGGCAGGGCCTCGGCGAAGGTCACCACCGCCATGGAGTAGAGCCAGGCGGTGCCGGTGCCCATGGCGATCAGGGTGTCCATGTTGGCCTGGTGATGGCGCAGGTTCTTCCAGGCGTTGCGGAAGAAGTGCCGGCCGGGCCCGGCCATCACCGCCAGGGTCAGCAGGCCCACTGTCAGCCAGAACCAGCGCCCGGCGCCGAGCGGCTGGGGATGGTAGACGAACATGCTGACCATCAGCGGCACGGCCAATGCCAGCGACAGGACGCTGCCGCGCATCCGGCGGCGATATTCCTCGACGTCGCGCTCGGCCCGGACCTGCTCGGCCTGGCGCAGGTCGAGGATCGGCTCGGCGCCGTAGCCCACCGCGTCCACGGCGTCGATCAGCGCCTGGGTGTCGGCGCTGCCGCGTACCTGGGCGGTATGGTTGCCGAGGTTGACCGTGGCCGATTCGACCCCCGGCGTGCGCTCCAGCGCCTGCTGCACGCTCTTCACGCAGCCGGCGCAGGTCATGCCGGTGATCGACAGGCGCTGAGTGGTGGCGCCGTCGCCAGCGGACGCCGCCGTCGATGTCGGCGCCGGTTCCGGTGCGGAGTCGGGGGCCGGCTCGGCATTGGTCTCGGTGTTGGCGGTCGGCTCGATGGACGACGCCTCGGCAGGATAGCCGGCGTCCGCGAGCACGCGGTCGAGCTCGGCATCGCCGAGCGAGGAGATGACCTGGAGGCGACGCTCGGCCGGCGTGCCGGTGACCTCGGCCTCAGCGTCTTCGGCCTGGATGGCCTCGCGCATGCGCTTCACGCAGCCCTGGCAGCTCATGGCGGGCACGGTGCGCTCGCGCGGGGCAGGCGCCCCGTCGCCGCTGTCCGCGGGGTCGGAAGGCGACTCGGCAGGATAGCCGGCGTCCGCGAGCACGCGGTCGAGCTCGGCATCGCCGAGCGAGGAGATGACCTCGAGGCGACGCTCGGCCGGCGTGCCGGTGACCTCGGCCTCGGCGTCTTCGGCCTGGATGGCTTCGCGCATGCGTTTCACGCAGCCCTGGCAGCTCATGCCGGGCACGGTGCGCTCGAGGCGTATCGTTGTGCTCATGACGATGTCTCCTTGGGCGTCGCTTTCCTGGCGGTAGGCTCCAGCGGCTCGGGGAAGCTCTCGATCAGGCGACACAGGCTGTGGCCGTCCGGGGTGCCGTCGGGCAGGTGCTCCCAGGCCGCCAGCGCTTCCTCCATGCGCTCGGCCAGGGCCTCGAGCTCGCGGATGCGGTGGCGGATCTCCGGCAGGCGCCGAGCCAGCAGGTCGCGCACCAGCGGGCAGGGGGAGTCGCCGTGGTCGGACTGCTCAAGGATCTCGCGAATCTCGGCGACACCGAAGCCCAGGGTGCGGGCGCGCTGGATGAAACGCAGCCGGCGCAGGTCGGCATCGTCGAACAGCTGGTAGCCGTTGTCCGGGTTCCGCTCGGGTCGCAGCAGCCCCTCGCGGGTGTAGTGGCGCACGGTCTCGGCGGTGACGCCGGCCTGGCGGGCGAGTTCGCTGACCTTCATGCCTTGCGTCTCCTGATAAGGGAATACTCAGAGTGTAAAACCCTTGGGTTACACAAGGGTCAAGATGCAGGCGCAGGGCTCGGAAGGGTGGGCAGGATGAGAAGGCAAGTCATTGTTGCGCATGAAGATGAAACGAACGTGCCACCAAAGTATTAGGAAAAATTGGATTTAAACGGTCGTTTGTCCTTGATCCGTGCGATGAGTTCTGACGACACTGTCGGGCAGCCGCGTCATCACCATAACAACAGCAACGTTAGGAGCCGCGCCATGCCCCTGCCTTTCACGTCTCGCAAGCTCGCCGCCGCCGTCGCCCTGGCCTCCGCGGCGCTCGTTTCCGCCCAGGCCTCCGCCGCGGGCTTCCAGGTGCGCGAGCAAAGCGCCAAGACCCTGGCCAACGCCTTCTCCAACACCGCCGCCGGTGCCGAGGACGTCAGCTTCATGGCCCATAACCCGGCCGCCATCGGCAACATCGACGGCAGCCAGGTGGCCGGCGGGGTGTCCTACATCGACGCCACCTTCGAGCTGCACGATGCCGACGCCTCGAACGTGGCCGGCATGCCCTACACGGCCGGAGCCTCCGGTGAGGGGGGCGAGTCCGCTTGGGTGCCGAGTTTCGCCGCCAAGACCCGGTTGAACGATCAGTGGGATCTGGGGCTGGCGATCTACTCGCCCTACGGGCTCTCCACCAAGTACGACGAGGACTGGATCGGCCGCTATCACGCCATCGAGACCGAGCTGAAGACGATCGATTTCCAGCCGACCCTTAACTATCGCGCCACCGAGCGGCTCAATCTGGCCGTGGGGCTGCGGGCGCAGTACGCCGATGCGACGTTATCTAACGCGATTGATCTCGGTAGTCAGTCCGGCAATCCAGCGTTGGTTGGGAATGCGGATGGTATGGCCGAGGTCACGGGCGATGACTGGGGTTATGGTTATACCCTCGGGGCTCTCTACCAGGCTACCGAGCGGACCCGCTTCGGGATCAGCTATCGCTCAGAGATCGATCTGACGCTCGACGGTGACGTTGAATATAGTGCCGACAGTGCCGCGGGTCAGATGGTGCTGGCTGGTGCACAGGCCGGTGGGCAGCTGCAGGACGCCGGCGGAAAGGCCGACCTGACCACGCCGGCCAACCTGAATCTGGGGGTCTATCACCAGCTGACGGATCGATTGGCGCTGATGGCCAACGCCGAGTGGACCGAGTGGAGCAGCTTCGACGAGCTCGTCGTCGAATCTGAGGGGCGGGAACTGAGCACCACCACCGAGAACTGGGATGATACCTGGGCCTTCTCGGTGGGGGCGAGCTACGCGCTGAACCCGCAGTGGACGCTGCGCGGCGGCCTGGGCATCGACCAGACCCCGGTGCCGGATGCACGGCATCGCACCCCGCGGGTGCCGGACGCCGATCGCCGCTGGGCCTCCCTCGGCGCGACTTACCAGCCGACCGAGAACCTCGGCATCACCGCCGGCTATCTGCGCATCTTCGGCGACGACGTCGACATGGACCAGGACGCCACCCTGACCAACGAGAACGCCAGCCGCGGCAACCTGTCCGGCGAGTACGAGGTGGAAGCTGACGTCTTCGCGCTGTCGGTGGACTATCGCTTCTAGCCGACGCCTTGCCAGACACCGCGGACGCTCCGCCTCGCGCGACCCGGCCACCGGCCGGGTCGCCGTCTTTGTGCCGCTGCGCGGGATGGCCGCTGGCGGCGCATTTCGCTACAATGCCCGTCTTTTCTCCGCCGCTGGCGCCCGGCGCCGGCGCGCGCCTCATCTCCCTTGGATTCAGGCGAACCCCATGCTGGAAACCAATCCGATCAACCACCTCATCAAGGACCTGTCTGAGCGGACAGACGTCCTGAGGGGGTATCTTTGACTATGCCGAAAAGAAAGATCGGCTAGAGGAAGTCACCCGCGAGCTCGAGGACCCCGACGTCTGGAGCGACCCGGACCATGCCCAGAAACTGGGCAAGGAACGGGCGACCCTCGAGGCCATCGTCGCCACCATCGATGAGCTGGACCAGGGGCTGGCGGACAGCCAGGACCTGCTGGAGCTGGCCGAGATGGAAGAGGACGAGGGCACCGTCGAGGAGGTCCAGCGCGAGCTGGAGAACCTCCAGGCAAGCCTCGAGAAACTCGAGTTCCGGCGCATGTTCTCCGGCGAGATGGACGAGAACAACGCCTATCTCGACATCCAGGCGGGCTCCGGCGGCACCGAGGCCCAGGACTGGGCCAACATCCTGCTGCGCATGTACCTGCGCTGGGTCGAGCATCACGGCTTCAAGGCCGAGATCACCGAGCTCTCCGCCGGCGAGGTGGCGGGCATCAAGTCCGCTTCCGTGCATATCCAGGGCGAGTACGCCTTCGGCTGGCTGCGCACCGAGACCGGCGTGCATCGCCTGGTGCGCAAGAGCCCGTTCGACTCCGGCGGCCGTCGCCACACGTCCTTCGCCTCGGTGTTCCTGTCGCCGGAAGTGGACGACAGCTTCGAGATCGAGATCAATCCCTCGGACCTGCGTGTCGATACCTATCGTTCCAGCGGCGCCGGCGGTCAGCACGTCAACACCACCGACTCGGCGGTACGTATCACCCACGAGCCGACCGGCATCGTGGTGGCCTGCCAGAGTCAGCGCAGCCAGCACGCCAACCGCGACTTCGCCATGAAACAGCTCAAGGCGAAGCTGTGGGAACACGAGATGGAGAAGCGCAACGCGGCCAAGCAGGCCGCCGAGGACTCCAAGGCCGACATCGGCTGGGGCAGCCAGATCCGCTCCTACGTGCTGGACGACCAGCGCATCAAGGATCTGCGCACCGGCGTGCAGTCCAGCAACTGCGACAAGGTGCTGGACGGCGATCTGGACCCGTTCATCGAGGCGAGCCTCAAACAAGGCCTATAGCCTGCTGCGCTCGCCGATACGGCGTTGCCCCTCGGCCAGAGATGCTCATTGACGACTCGTCAACTCCGCGCTCTGTCCGAGGGGCGCCTTGTCTCGGCGTCGCTCGCGCGGCTCTAGGTGAGATGTCTCTGTATTCGACACCATGATTTCAACAGGTAGCGACATGGCTAACCAGGACACTTCCCAGGACGAGAACCACCTGATCGCGGAGCGCCGCGGCAAGCTGGCCGAGCGCCGCGAGCGCGCCGCCACCGACGGCGGCAGTGCCTTCCCCAACGATTTTCGTCGCGACAGCACCGCCGCCGAACTGGCTGCCGAGCTGGGTGACAAGGACAAGCCCGAGCTCGAGGCGCTGGCGCGTCCCGCGGCCGTGGCCGGGCGCATCATGCGCAAGCGCGGACCGTTCATCGTCATCCAGGACGCCAGCGGCCAGATCCAGCTCTACGTCGACAAGAAGGGCCTGCCGGCGGACGTGCTCGAGGACATCAAGGGCTGGGATATCGGCGACATCGTGGCCGGCCGCGGCCCGGTGCACAAGTCGGGCAAGGGCGACCTCTACGTGATGATGGAAGAGGCGCGCCTGCTGACCAAGAGCCTGCGCCCGCTGCCGGACAAGTTCCATGGCCTGACCGACATGGAAGCCCGCTATCGCCAGCGCTACGTGGACCTGATCATGAACCCGGATTCCCGCGAGGTCTTCCAGACCCGCGCCGGCGTGATCAGCGCCATGCGCCGCTTCTTCGAGGATCACGGCTTCATGGAAGTCGAGACCCCGATGCTGCAGCCGATCCCCGGCGGCGCCACGGCCCGGCCCTTCATCACTCACCACAACGCGCTGGACATCGACATGTACCTGCGCATCGCGCCGGAGCTCTACCTCAAGCGCCTGGTGGTGGGTGGCTTCGAGCGGGTGTTCGAGATCAACCGCAACTTCCGCAACGAGGGGCTGTCGACCCGGCACAACCCCGAGTTCACCATGGTCGAGTTCTACCAGGCCTACGCCGACTACCAGGACCTGATGGATCTGACCGAGGCCATGTTGCGCGAGGTCACCCAGAGGGTGCTGGGCAGCACCGTGGTCACCAACACCGTGCGCGACGCCGAGGGCGAGGTGCTGGAGAGCTACGAGTACGACTTCGGCCAGCCGCTGCGCCGGCTGAGCGTGTTCGACGCCATTCTCGAGTACAACCCGGACATCCATGCCGAGTCGCTGGCCGACGAGACCGCCGCGCGCCAGATCGCCGAGCGCCTGGACATCGACGTCAAGGACGGCTGGGGCCTGGGCAAGGTGCAGATCGAGATCTTCGAGAAGACCGTCGAGCATCGCCTGCAGCAGCCGACCTTCATCACCGACTATCCGACCGAGGTCAGCCCGCTGGCGCGTCGCAAGGACAGCGATCCCTTCGTCACCGAGCGCTTCGAGTTCTTCGTCGGCGGCCGCGAGATCGCCAACGGCTTCTCGGAGCTCAACGACGCCGAGGACCAGGCCGAGCGCTTCGCCGCCCAGGTGGCCGAGAAGGAGGCCGGCGACGACGAGGCCATGTACTACGACGCCGACTACGTGCGCGCGCTGGAGTACGGCCTGCCGCCGACCGCCGGCCAGGGCATCGGCATCGACCGCCTGGTGATGCTGCTGACCGACAGCGCTTCCATCCGCGATGTGCTGCTGTTCCCGGCCATGCGCCCGCAGGTGGACTGAAACTGTTCGACGCTCCAAGGCTGGCACAGGGATAAGCGAACCTCCTTCTTCAGGGATGAAGAAGGGAGCGCCCAGGGAAGGGTTCATAGCGTGTTCGCGTTGCCCTGCGCCAGCCGACGTCGCCTACTCGGGTCTAGCTCGCTTCCTTCCGCGGGCTTCTTGGGTGACCGCTCAGCCCTACATACGGCAGGTTGATCGGGAAGTGTTGGTAAGGAGCGCCCCTGGCGCCCATAATGGCAGCGTTTCGACGTCGAGGAGACCGTGATGAAACTGCTTAACCGTTCCGCCCTGAGCGTCAGGCCGACCCAGCACTTCGTCGACTGGGTCAACGCCCTGGAGCCCACCCTGGGTGACGACGACCTCTCGCTCGGCGACGTCGAAAGGGAAAGCACCGTCTATCTGATCCCCGAGATGGATACCCCCGAGGCCCTCGAGGCCTTCGTCCGCGAGCGCTATCTCGAGATCCTCGAGACCGAGCTGCGCGCCTGGGAAGAAGACGAGCGTCAGTGGCCCGAGACCCTCGACTGGGCGCTGTTCCAGCGCTTCCTGCACTTCGAGTACAGCTACCTGGCCGTCGACCTCGATGACGAGGCGGCCCTGGAAGTGGCCGAAGTGGACGATAATCTGCTGCTGGAAACGGACCAGGACTGATCCTGATTCCGCCTGGCAGGCAAACCTCGAGAAAACCGGCTTCGGCCGGTTTTCTTGTCAGCGACGATCACACATGAGCCGACTCTTCTCGAACCGCCCCGGCGACGATGGCCTGCCGGGTTCCGAACGCCGTCTCGCCGTGCTGGCGCTGATTCTCGGCACCACCATGGCGGTGATGGACAACTCCATGGTCAACCTGGCGCTGCCCTCCATCGCCGCCGATCTCGAGGTGGCGCCGGCCGATGCGGTGTGGGTGACCAACCTCTTCCAGGTGACCTGCGCGGCCTTCCTGCTGGTCTTCGCCGCCTTGAGCGAGCTGGTCGGCCGGCGCCGGATCTACATGGGCGGGCTGGTGCTGTTTGCCATCGCCGCGCTGGGCTGCGCGCTGTCGCGCAGCCTGGAGGCGCTGCTGGCGTTCCGCGCCCTGCAGGGCGTGGCGGCGGCGGCGACGCTGTCGATCGGACCCTCGCTGTATCGCGCCATCTTTCCCTCGCGGCTGCTGGGCAGTGCCCTGGGGCTGAGCTCGCTGGTGGTGGGCATCGGCTACGCCGCGGGTCCCGCGCTGGGCGGTTCGATCCTCTCGGTGGCCCGCTGGCCGTGGCTGTTCGCGCTGCCGGCGCTGCCGGCGATGGGAGCGGTCGTGCTGGCCTGGCGGGCGCTGCCCAGGGAGCCGGGCCGCCGCGGCGGCTTCGACGGCTGGGGGGCGCTGCTGGCCATGGTCACGCTGGGCGCTTTCTTCGTGGCCATGGACGGCAACGGCGCCGAGCTCCCCGGTCTCGAGACGCTGGGCTGGCTTGCCCTCAGCCTGATCGCCGGCGCCGCCTTCCTGGCCCGCCAGCGCCGCGCGCCCTATCCGCTGATGGCGCTGTCGATGTTCGCCGAGCGCCGCTTCAGCCTGGCGGTGTCCTCCCAGGGGCTGGCCTTCGTCGGCCAAGGGCTGGCTTTCGTTGCCCTGTCCTTCCTCTACCAGCAGGAGATGGGCTTCTCGCCGCTGGAGACCGCCTGGCTGTTCACCCCCTGGCCGCTGACGATCATGGTGGCCGGGCCGCTCGCCGGTCGGCTGGCCGATCGTTTCAACCCCAGCCTGTTGAGCTCGGCGGGCCTGGTGCTGCTGATGGTCGGCCTGGGCAGCCTGGCGATGCTCGAGGCCGACGCCGAGGTGATCGACTGCCTGTGGCGCACCGCGCTGTGCGGGCTCGGCTTCGGCTTCTTCCAGCCGCCCAACAATCGCGAGCTGATGGGCAGCGTGCCGGCCGAGAAGAGCGCCAATGCCTCCGGCGTGATGAGCACCACGCGCACCGTGGGGCAGTCCCTGGGCGTGGCGCTGGTCGGCGCCTGCCTGGCCGCCGGGGCACCTGTGCAGGCGACGCTGTGGGCCGGCATGGCGGCCACCGGCCTGTCGCTGCTGGCCAGCCTCGGGCGTGTCTCGCTGGCCGGCGAGGCGCTGCGCGCCCGTCGTCGCGCCGCGGCCGAAAGCGTACAATGACTCCCGACACTCACCAGCGGAACGCCGAGATGAGCATCCAGTCGACCATCGAGCACAAGCTCCAGGCCCTCGAGCCCACCTACCTGACGGTGGAGAACGAGAGCCACATGCACCATGTGCCGCCGAATTCCGAGACCCACTTCAAGGTGACCGTGGTGTCGCCGCGTTTCGCCGGCATCATGCCGGTCAAGCGTCACCAGCAGATCTATGCGCTGCTGGCCGACGAGCTGGCCGGCCCCGTGCACGCCCTGGCGCTGCACCCTTACACCCCGGAGGAGTGGCAGGCCCGCGGCGCAGCGCGCCCGGACTCCCCGAACTGCCGGGGCGGCGGTCAGTCGTGACCACCGAGCCCCAGCGGCTGCAGTACCTGGAGGCCATGGGCCTGACGGCCTGGACGGCGCGCTACCGGCTGCCCAACGCCCGAGAGACCGAGGCCTGCGAGTGGGAGCTGCCGACGCCGGACGATGGCGCCCGGCAGGCGCCCGGCGAGCGCCTGCAGGCGTTGCTGGACGCGCCCGCGGAGGCGTCTCCTGCACCGACCGTCCCCGCGTCGCCTGCGGCGGAGGCGCCCGTGCGTCCGCCGCCGGGCGAGCGCAAGGCGCGTGCGCTGCTTGGCGGGCTGGTGCCCGAGGCGGCTCCCGAGGAGACGCCGCCGCCCGTTGCGTCGGCACCTGCCCGGGAGGCTGCCGCCGACGAGTCCCGGGAGGCCCTGCGCTTCGCCCTGCAGGTGGCCTGCCTGGACGGGCGCTGGCTGGTGGTACAGCCTGGCGAGGCGTCCCCCTCGCCGCTGGCGCAGCGGCTGCTGGTCAACCTGCTGCGGGCCGCCGGTGTCACCCCGGAGCATGCGCCGGCCTTCGAACCCTTCCACTGGCCCCAGATCGAAGGCCTGGAGGTGCAGGCGCCGCTGGACGAGGCGCGCCAGGGGCTCGGGGCCTTCCTGGCCGGCCGCGCGCGTCGCGGCTGGGCGCCGGAACGGCTGCTGGTGTTCGGTGACGACGCCACCCTGACGCGGGTGCTGGCGATCGACGACGGGCGCTCGACGGCGCTGGACCTGCCGGCCTGGCAGGGGCCGGCGCTGGAGACCCTGGCGGAAAGCGCCGAGGCCAAGCGCGATCTCTGGCCGCGGCTGCTCGACTGGCGTCGTGAGTGGAAGGGTGAGGCAAAGGGTGAGGCGAAAGGCGATGCCTGAGCCTCGCCTGCGCGCGCTGGGCCTTCCCGATCTTTCGGCGCTGATCGAACTTGAGGCGAGCGGCCAAGCTCATCCCTGGTCGGCGACGCGGCTCGAGCAGGCGCTGGCGGCGGCGGAATACGCGGTGCTGGGGCTGGAAGATGCGGCAGGGCTGATCGGCCACGCGGTGGTGTCGCGTCAGCCCTTCGATGCCGAGCTCGAGAGCATTCTCATCGCACCGGAACGGCGCGGCGAGGGGCTGGCAGGAAAGCTGCTGGCCGCGGTCGTCGAACGCGCCCGCGAAGGGGGCGCCGAGCGGCTGCTGCTGGAGGTCAGGGCAGGCAATGCCGCGGCGATCGCGCTGTATCGGCGGGCGGGATTCGCGGAAGACGGGCGCCGGCGCGGCTACTATCCGCCGCTGGCCGGCACCGAACGCGAGGACGCGTTGCTGATGTCCCGCCCCCTGGCCTGACGCACGACGGACCGGCCAGGGGCGGAGCGGTCCGGGACGTCAGCCGGCCTGCTGTTCGGCGGTGTTGCCGGTCTCGACATCGTCGAACTTGCCCAGCAGCGCGGACAGGCGACGCTCCCATTCCTCACGCTCCTGCTTGAGGCGGGCGTTTTCCTCGCGCAGCTCCTCGGCTTCCAGTTTCATCAATTCCAGTGCCTCGACGGCGCTGGATACCTTCTGTTCGAGCTGGTTGAAGAGTTCGATGCTCATCCGTTTCTCCTGACGATGTCGGCGGGGCGGGGCCCGTGATTGGCGTCCTGCAGCGGCAGACTAACGCCGTGGAGGGGGCTCAGCAAGCGTCGTCGTCGGGCGACGCGCCGGCCGTGTCCGGGCGGTGATAGAGCCGCCCGGTGCTGTCGCCGGCCCGCACCTCGCGATGCAGCCGCCAGCCGCTCGGCACCGCCGGCGTGAGCTCCGACTCGGTCTCCACGTAGATCCAGGCGTCCGCCGCCAGCCAACCGGCCTCGAGCGCGCGGCAGCAGGCCGCGGCGAGGCCCTGGCGGAAGGGCGGGTCGAGGAAGACCAGCGAGAAGGGCGACCGCGCCTCGCCGAGTCCGGCCTCGAGGTAGCCGAGCGCGTCGGCGACGGCGACCTCGGCGGACGCGATGCCAAGCGTCGCCAGGTTGTCCGACAGCGCCCGGGCGACCCGCGTGTCGCGCTCCACCAGCGTCGCCTCGGCGGCGCCGCGCGAGAGCGCCTCCAGGCCCAGGGCGCCGGTGCCGGCGAACAGGTCCAGCACCCGGGCGCCGGGCGTGGCCATGCCCAGCCAGTTGAACAGCGTCTCGCGGACCCGGTCCGGCGTGGGGCGCAGGCCCGGGCTGTCCAGCACCGGCAGCCGGCGGCGGCGATGGTCGCCGCCGATGATGCGCAGCTGCCCGGCGGGGCGGGAGGTCGCCTGCTTGCCGCGGGGGCGGCCAGGCGTCGAGGAACGGGAGGAGGGGCGTCGTCGGCTCATGGGCGCCGATTGTAGCGGGCGCCTTGTCCACAGTCATGGTGCGCGATGGTAGGATGTGGCGATTCGTTCACCCGCGAGGCTGAATCCCCCCATGTTCGGTTTTTTCAAGCGCAAGAAGAAGCAGCAAGAGCAGCAGCAGGAGCCCCAGCAGACCCCCGAGGTCGAGCAGGAGGAGGCGCCTGATGCCGCGACGGCCGAGCCGGAGGCCGAGACGCCGACCGAGGCGCAGCCCGCCCCGGCGACCGAGCCCGCCCCCGTCGCCGAGCGCGACGATGAAACCGAGGCGTCCGCAGCGCCCGAGCCGGCCGTTGAGCCTGAGCCGGTCGAGGAGCCCGAGGCCCCCGCGTCAGACGCCGAACCCGCGCCGGTAGAGGCGCCCGGAACGCCCCGGGCGTCCGAGCCCGAGACGCCCGAGGTGGCAGACGCCGAACCGCCGGCCGCGGAGCCCGAGGCCGAGTCCGTCGTTCAACCGCAGGCCGAGCCGGAACCTGAGCCAGAGCCAGAGCCAGAGCCAGAGCCCGAACAGGCCGCCGAGCCCGAGCCTGCCGTTGAGCCCGAGCCCGAGCCCGAGCCCGAGCCCGCTCCGGCGCCGAGGGAGACGCCCAGGGCCGAGGCCCGCGAGAAGCCCAAGGGCAAGAAGAAGGGCCTGTTCGCGCGCATGCGCGAGGGGCTGGGCAAGACACGCGCCAACCTGACCGAAGGGCTCGCCGGCCTGTTCATGGGCCGCAAGCAGATCGACGACGATCTGATGGAGGAGCTCGAGACCCAGCTGCTGATGGCGGACGTGGGCATCGAGGCCACCACCGAGATCATCGACCGCCTCACCGACCGTGTGTCGCGCAAGGAGCTCAAGGACCCCGAGGCGCTGTACAAGGCCCTGCAGGAGGAGCTGGCGACCCTGCTCGAGGGCGTCACCGCGCCGCTCGAGCTGCCGCCCAAGGGCGAGGGGCCGTTCGTGATCCTGGTGGTCGGCGTCAACGGTGTCGGCAAGACCACCACCATCGGCAAGCTGACCCAGCGCTTCCAGCGTGAGGGCCGCAGCGTGATGCTGGCCGCCGGCGATACCTTCCGCGCCGCCGCCGTGGAGCAACTCAAGGTCTGGGGCGAACGCAACGACGTGCCGGTGGTGGCGCAGCACACCGGCGCCGACAGCGCCTCGGTGGTCTACGATGCCCTGGCCGCGGCCCGCGCCCGAGGCGTCGACGTGCTGATCGCCGACACCGCCGGCCGGCTGCACAACAAGGCGCACCTGATGGAGGAACTCAAGAAGGTGCGTCGGGTGATGGGCAAGCTCGACGAGCAGGCGCCCCATGAGGTGATGCTGGTGCTGGATGCCGGCACCGGTCAGAACGCGCTGTCCCAGGCGTCCACCTTCAACGAGGCGGTGCCGGTCTCCGGCATCACCCTGACCAAGCTCGACGGCACCGCCAAGGGCGGCGTCATCTTCGCCCTGGCCCAGCAGCTGGGCACGCCGATCCGCTTCATCGGCGTCGGCGAGACCCTGGACGATCTTCGTCCCTTCCATGCCCGGGAGTTCGTCGACGCCCTGTTCGACCGCGACGACGCCTCGGCATGATCGCCTTCGAGCACGTCGGCAAGCGCTACGGCGGGCGCTTCGAGGCGCTCGCCAATCTCGACTTCCGCGTGCGCCGCGGCGAGATGGTGTTTCTCACCGGCCACTCCGGGGCCGGCAAGAGCTCGCTGCTGCGGCTGCTGATGCGCCTGGAGCGGCCCAGCCGCGGGCGCATCCTGGTCGCCGGTCATGACATCGACCGCCTGCATCACAGCCAGGTGCCGTTCTACCGGCGCCAGATCGGCGTGGTGTTCCAGGATCACCAGCTGCTGTTCGACCGCTCGATCTATCACAACGTGGCGCTGCCGCTGGAGATCCAGGGCGCCGAGCCGAGGGAGGCGGCGCGGCGGGTGCGCGCCGCGCTGGACAAGGTGGGGCTGCTGCACCGCGAGAAGGCGCTGCCGATCGAGCTTTCCGGCGGCGAGCAGCAGCGCGTGGGCATCGCCCGGGCGGTGGTCAACAAGCCCTCCCTGCTGCTGGCCGACGAGCCCACCGGCAACCTGGATCCCCAGCTTTCGGCGGACATCATGCGCCTGTTCGAGGATTTCCACCGCATCGGCACCACGGTGATGATCGCCAGCCACGATCTGGCGCTGATCGCCCGGCTGCGCCACCGTACCCTGCGCCTCCACGAAGGGCGTCTGGTGGCCGACGAGGAGGCCTCATGAGCCGAGAGACGCCTGCCCGCCGTGGCGCCCGTGCCCAGCGTCCGTCCTCCGGCGGCCGCTGGCGCAGCTGGCTGCGCCACCACCGGGCCATGGCGCTGGACAGTGCCCGTCGGCTGCTGCGCCACTCGCTGAGCAGCCTGCTGACCATGCTCGCCATCGCCATCGCCCTGGTGCTGCCCGCGGGCCTGTGGCTGACCCTGGACGGGGCACGACTGCTCGATGCCGAGCTCGACGAGAGCGCGACCGTCACCGTTTACCTGGAGGATCGCGTCGGGGACGCCGAGGCGGGGCGCATCGTCGAGGCCCTCGCCGCCCACGATGGCGTGGCCGGCACGCGCCTGATCACCGCCGCCGAGGGCATGGCCGAATTCCAGCAGGCGCTGGGGCTGGAGGATGCCCTGGCGCGGCTGCCGGGCAATCCGCTGCCGGCCAGCGTGGTGATTCGCCCCGACGACCCCGCGCCGGCGGCGGTGAAGCGCCTGGCCGGCGACCTGGAGGAGGTGGCCGGGGTCGAGGAGGTGCGCCTGGACCTGGCCTGGCTGGAGCGCCTCGGTCGCCTGGCCGAGCTGGGCCGCCGGGTCGGCCTGGGGCTCGCCGTGCTGTTCGGCCTCGGGGTGCTGCTGGTGGTCGGCAACACTGTTCGCCTGGCGGTGGAGAATCGACGCCAGGAGATCGAGGTGGTGACCCTGATCGGCGCCACCCATGCCTTCGTGCGCCGTCCCTTCCTCTACAGCGGGGCCTGGTATGGCTTGGGCGGCGGCCTGCTCGCCTGCGGGCTCTTGACCCTCGGCGGCAACTGGCTGGCGGCGCCGATTTCCGCGCTGGCGGCCAGCTACGGCGCGACGTTCACGCTGCCGGGGCTCGGCTTCACGGGGTCGGCAACCCTGCTCGGCTGTAGTACACTGTTGGGCTGGCTGGGCGCCTGGATCGCCGTGAGTCGGCACCTGGCTCAGATCCGGCCCCGCTAGCGACGCATTTGCGAATCGGGAATACTGCCGGAACCAAATCGGTAAGCCGCTATCCAATGCGGCGACTCAGGTTCCCAGTACGGGTTTCCATACAAGGGATTCCACACACGGGCTTCAACGGAGACATTTTGCACATGAGCACCAGTCTTCTGCCGGTGGGCCACCTTTCCCCGGGCCACGACCTCAACGGCTACATCCAGGCGGTGAACGGCATCCCCATGCTGACCGTCGACGAGGAGCGTGACCTGGCCTTCCGTCTGCACGACGAGGGCGACCTCGAGGCGGCGCGCCGTCTGGTGATGTCGCATCTGCGCTTCGTCGTACACATCGCGCGAAGCTATTCCGGCTATGGCCTGGCTCAGGCCGACCTGATCCAGGAAGGCAACGTCGGCCTGATGAAGGCGGTCAAGCGTTTCGATCCGCGCCAGGGCGTGCGTCTGGTGTCCTTCGCCGTACACTGGATCAAGGCCGAGATTCACGAGTTCGTGCTGCGCAACTGGCGGATCGTCAAGATCGCCACCACCAAGGCGCAGCGCAAGCTGTTCTTCAACCTGCGCAGCGCCAAGAAGCGCCTGGCCTGGCTGAACACCGACGAGGTCGAGGCCATTGCCAAGGATCTCGACGTCAAGCCCGAGGTCGTGCGCGAGATGGAGGGGCGCTTGTCCGCCCACGACGCCGGCTTCGATGCCGCGCCGGGGGAGGACGAGGAGACCGCCTACCAGGCGCCGGTCCATTATCTGGACGACGCCAGCCAGGACCCGGCGACCCAGCTCGAGGACAGCGACTGGGAGGCCGACGCCACCCGCCGCCTGCAGATGGCGCTGGAGGGGCTCGACGAGCGCTCCCGCGACATCCTCCAGCAGCGCTGGCTGAGCGACGACAAGTCGACCCTTCACGAGCTGGCCGACGTCTATGGCGTATCCGCCGAGCGCATCCGCCAGCTCGAGAAGAACGCCATGAAGAAGATCAAACAGCAGATCGGCGAGACCCTGGCGGCCTGACGGTACGGGCCGCCGCGCCGCACGAAGAAAACCCCGAAGGCTGGTGCCTTCGGGGTTTTTTGTTGCCGTCTCTCGCGGCGAGCGGCGTCAGGCGGTCTGTACCGCCTCGCGCAATAGTCCTGCCGACAGCACCGGCCACTGGTCATCCCAGTGCGCGGTGGGCAGGTGGCGGAAGTCGCTGCGCACGTACTGGGCGATGCGTCCCTCGACCTGAGCGACCAGCAGGTTGGCGGCGGCGGGAATCGGCAGCGACGGGCGACGCCCCTCGCGCAGTTCCGCCTCCCGCAGCACCTGCTTGAGCTGGGTCTCGAGGCGCTCGAACAGCTGGTGGATGCGCTGGCGCAGCCGCGCCGTCTCGCCGGTCAGGGCGTCGCCGCCGAGCAGCCGCGACAGGCCCGGGTTCTTCTCGGCGAAGGCCAGCACCAGGGTGAGGATCTGGCCGCAGCGAGGCAGCGCCTCGGGCACCTCCTCGAGGATGCGGCCGATGCGTTCGAACAGCGTCTGTTCGATGAACTCGATGAGCCCCTCGAACATGCGTGCCTTGCTGGGGAAATGGCGGTAGAGGGCGGCTTCGGAGACGCCGACCTGGCGCGCCAGGGCGGCGATGGTGATGCGCTTGCCGCTGTCTTCCTCCAGCATCAGCGCCAGCCCCTGGAGGATCTGCTCCCGGCGGCTGGGGGTGTGAGTTGCCTGCGTCATGATGTTCTTTTCTTGTCGGTCCTTGATAAGAGGGGCAGCCGGGGCGTCGGCCCCGGCATCATCATCGGTTCGCGTTGGTGATCAGCGTGCCCACTCCCGCGTTGGTGAAGATTTCCAGCAGGGTCGCATGGGGCACCCGGCCGTCGACGATGTGAGCGCTCGCCACGCCGCCCTTCACGGCGTCCAGGGCGCAGCGGATCTTCGGCAGCATGCCGCCGTGAATGGTCCCATCGGCAATCAGGGCGTCGACTTGAGCGGTGGTCAGGCCGGTGAGCACCTCGCCCTCGGCGTTCATCAGGCCGGAGACGTTGGTCAGCAGCATCAGCTTCTCGGCGTCCAGCGCCTCGGCCACCTTGCCGGCCACCAGGTCGGCATTGATATTGTAGCTGCGCCCGGCCTCGTCGACGCCGATCGGTGCGATCACCGGAATGAAGTCGCGCTCGGCGAGCATCTCGATCAGGTCGGTGGAGATGTGCTCCACCTCGCCGACGTGGCCGATGTCGATGATTTCGGAGGCGGCCATGTCCGGCGTCTGCTGTTCGACCTGGAGCTGGCGGGCGCGGATCTGGCCGCCGTCCTTGCCGGTCAGGCCGATGGCCTTGCCGCCGCTCTGGTTGATCAGGTTGACGATGCCCTTGTTGACCAGCCCGCCCAGGACCATCTCGACCACGTCCATGGTCTCGGCGTCGGTGACGCGCATGCCGTTGACGAAACGCGACTCGATCTTGAGCTTGTCGAGCAGGTCGCCGATCTGCGGGCCGCCGCCGTGGACCACCACCGGATTGATGCCGACCTCCTTCATCAACACCATGTCGCGGGCGAAGGAGTCGATCAGGGTGTCCTCGGTCATGGCGTTGCCGCCGTACTTGACCACCACGGTCTTGCCGGAGAAGCGCTGGATGTAGGGCAGGGCCTCCGACAGCACCTCCACTACCTGGCGCGGGTCGCGGTTCTGTTCGCTCATGTCTTCCTTCCTGGTCGTGTCTTTGTCGTGGCTCACAGCGCGAGCTCGAGGTCCGGGGCCACCTGGGCGAGGGCGTCGGCGAAGCGGGCGCGGATGCGCTCGAGCGCCGCGTCGCTCTTGCCCTCGAAGCGCAGCACCAGCACCGGCGTGGTGTTGGAGGCGCGGCACAGGCCCCAGCCGTCCGGATAGTCGACGCGGATGCCGTCGAGGGTGGTCTTGACGCCATCGTCGCCGAAGTCGCCTTCCCGGGCCAGCCGCGCCACCAGCTCGAACTTGGTCTCGTCGGTCACCGCGACGTTGATCTCCGGGGTGCCGATGTCCTGCGGGTGGCGGGCGAAGAAGGCATCGGCGTCTTCTTCATGACGCGACAGCACCTCCAGCAGCCGGGCGGCGCCGTAGAGGCCGTCGTCGAAGCCGTACCAGCGCTCCTTGAAGAAGATATGGCCGCTCATCTCGCCAGCCAGCTGCGCGCCGGTCTCCTTCATGCGCGCCTTGATCAGCGAGTGGCCGGTGCGCCACATCTCCGGGGTGCCGCCGGCCTCCTCGATGACGCGGGCCAGGTTGCCGGTGCACTTGACGTCGAAGATCACCCGCGCGCCGGGGTTGCGCTCGAGCATGTCCTCGGCGAAGGCCATCATCAGGTGATCGGGGTAGATCAGCTGGCCCTGGGGCGTGATCACGCCCAGGCGGTCGCCGTCGCCGTCGAAGGCCAGGCCGATGTCGGCGTCGTGCTCGCGTACGGCGCGGATCAGGTCCTCGAGGTTCTCGGGCTTGCCCGGGTCCGGATGGTGGTGGGGGAAGGTGCCGTCGATCTCGGCGAACAGCGGGATCGTCCCGGCGCCCAGGCGCTCGACCAGCTTGGGGCCGAGCTCGCCGGCCACGCCGTTGCCGCAGTCCACCACCGCCTTGAGCGGGCGGGCCAGGCTCACGTCGCCGAGGATGCGCTCGAGATAGGCCTCGCGCACGTCTTCCTCGTGTACCTCGCCGGTGCCCTCGGCCAGGTCGCCTTCCTCGATCCGGCGATACAGGTCGGTGATCGTCTCGCCGGACAGCGTCTCGCCGCCGAGCACGATCTTGAAGCCGTTGTAGTCCGGCGGGTTGTGGCTGCCGGTGACCATCACGCCGGAGGCGGTGCCGTCCAGCACGTGGGTGGCGAAGTAGAGCACCGGGGTCGGCACCATGCCGATGTCGATCACGTCGCAGCCGCTGGTGGTCAGACCGCGGGTCAGGGCGTCCTTGAGTCGCGGGCCGGACAGGCGGCCGTCGCGGGCCACCACCACCCGGGATTCGCCGCGGGCGAGGGCGGCGCTGCCGATGGCCTGGCCGATGCCCTCGACGCCGGCCTCGGTGAGGGTGTTATCGACGATGCCGCGGATATCGTAGGCGCGGAAGATCGAGGCCGGAGCCTGGCGAGAGCCATCCTGAGTCATGTCATCGTTCCTGTGTGAGGAAATCGTTGTCGGTGGCGCCAGCAACGTCAGTGGCGGCCGGAAACGTTCGGTGGCGGCCGGAAACGTTCGGTGGCGGCCGGAAACGTTCGGTGGCGACCGGAAACGTTCAGTGGCGACCGGAGTGGCCGAAGCCGCCGCCGCCGCGCAGGCTGGCGTCGAAGTCGTCGACCAGCTCGAGCTCGGCCTGCACCACCGGCACCAGCACGTACTGGGCCAGGCGCTCGAAGGGCTCGAGGGTGAAGGTGGTGCTGCCGCGGTTCCACACCGAGATCATCAGCTCGCCCTGGTAGTCGGAGTCGATCAGCCCGACCAGGTTGCCGAGCACAATGCCGTGCTTGTGGCCGAGCCCGGAGCGGGGCAGGATCATGCCGGCCAGTCCCGGATCGGCGATGTGGATGGCCAGGCCGGTGCGCACCAGCTGGCAGTCGCCGGGCTCGATGACCAAAGGCGCGTCGAGCAGGGCGCGCAGGTCCATGCCGGCGGAGCCCTGGGTGGCGTAGTGGGGCAGGTGGTCGCGCATCCGCTCGTCGAGCAGCTTGACGGCGAGGCGGGGGCGGTCGGCGGAGGTCGGCATGGTGTGGCTTCCAGACAATAGAGCGGTAGAAAGTGAACGGCGTCGCGAGATCAGTCGGCGTCGCCGGCGGACGGGGCCAGGCATTCCAGCGCGCGGCGGATCACGGCCTCGGCGAGCTCGGCCTTGGGCTGAGGCGGCAGGTCGGCCTGGCCGGTGGTGTCGCCCTCGCGCCACAGCAGCAGGGCGGCGTTGTCGTCGGCACCGAAGCCGAGCCCGACGCGGGAGACGTCGTTGGCCACCACCATGTCGAGCCCCTTGCGCACGAGCTTGTCGTGAGCGTAGGCGGCGAGGTCCCGGGTCTCGGCGGCGAAGCCGACGACGAAGGGGCGGTCGGGACGCGCGGCGACGGCGGCGATGATGTCGGGGTTCTTGACCAGGCGCAGGGTGAGAGTGTCCTCGCCTTCCTGTTTCTTGAGCTTGTGCTCGGCCGGCGCCTCGGCGCGGTAGTCCGCCACCGCGGCGCAGCCGATGAACAGGTCGCAGTCGCCGGCCAGGCGCTGGGCGGCGTCGTGCATCTCCCGGGCGCTTTCCACGTCGAGACGTTCCACGCCCGCCGGGGTGGGCAGCGCCACCGGGCCGCTGATCAGCGTCACCCGGGCGCCGAGGGCGGCCGCGGCGGTGGCCAGGGCGTAGCCCATCTTGCCGGAGCTGTGGTTGGAGAGGTAGCGCACCGGGTCCAGCGGCTCGCGGGTGGGGCCGGCGGTGATCACCACGTGAAGGCCCTCGGCGGGACGGTCGGCGGGCTCGCTCAGGGCGGCCAGGATGGCGTCGGGCTCGAGCATGCGGCCGGGGCCCACGTCGCCGCAGGCCTGGTCGCCGCTGTCCGGCCCCAGCAGCCGCCAGCCGTCGTCGATCAGCCGGCGGGCGTTGCGGGCGGTGGCCGGCTGGCGCCACATGGCCTGGTTCATGGCCGGGGCCATGGCCTTGTCGGCGTCGCTCGCCAGGCACAGGGTGGTGAGCAGGTCGTCGGCGTGGCCGTGGGCCAGCCGCGCCATCGCGTCGGCGGTGGCCGGGGCGATCAGGATCAGGTCGGCCCAGCGGGCCAGCTCGATGTGCCCCATGCCGGCTTCGGCCTCGGGGTCGAGCAGCGAGGTGCGTACCGGCTCGCCGGTCAGCGCCTGCAGCGTCAGCGGGGTGATGAAGGCCTGGGCGCCGTCGGTCATCACGACGCGCACCTCGCAGCCGGCCTGCTTGAGCAGGCGGGCGAGCTGGGCGCTCTTGTAGGCGGCAATGCCGGCGCTGATGCCGAGCAGAACGCGGCGTGGAAGGGCTGTCGACATGGTCGTATCCGCGGGTGAATCCGGCCGTCTACCTTACCATTCGGCCGCACCCTTGCGTAGCCGCGCCCCTTGGCGTTGCCGGTGCCGCCCCTTCCGGCTATCGCCTGCCGGTCTCGGGACTACACTATCCTGAGGATGAAAAGCGGGCAGGGAGGCCGGGATGTCGATTCGTGACTGGCCGGAGGGCGAACGCCCCCGGGAGAAGCTGCTGGCGCTGGGGTCCGAGGCGCTTTCCGACGCCGAGCTGCTGGCGATCTTCCTGCGCGTGGGCGTGACCGGGCGCTCGGCGGTGGACCTGGCACGCGACCTGCTGTCGGCCTTCGGCGGCTTGCGGCCGCTGCTGGAGGCCGACCGCACGCGCTTCTGTGCCGAGCGCGGGCTGGGCGAGGCCAAGTTCGTGCAGCTGCAGGCCACGCTGGAGCTGTCCCGGCGACACCTGGCCAGCCAGCTGGCGCGGGAGGACGCCCTGACCTCGCCAACGCTGGTGCGCGCCTATCTCTCGTCGCGGCTGCGTCACCTCGGCCACGAGGAGTTTGCGGCGCTGTTCCTGGACAGCCAGCATCGGGTGATCCGCTTCGAGTCGCTGTTCCGCGGTACCCTGGACAGCGCCTCGGTGTACCCGCGCGAGGTGGCGCGCCGCGCCCTGGAGCTGGGCGCCGGGGCGATCATCTTCGCCCACAACCACCCCTCCGGGGTGGCCGAGCCCAGCGACGCCGACCGGCGCATCACCGAGCGCCTCAGGCAGGCGCTTGCGCTGTTCGAGATCCGGGTGCTGGATCATTTCGTGGTCGGCGACGGCGAGGTGGTGTCCTTCGCCGAGCGAGGGCTGCTATAATCTGCCGCGATCAAAACACAGCAGTCGCAGTCGTGGTCGCCCGAGACGGACCCATCGGTCAAGTCGGTTGGCGATGACGCTGCTTAATTCTGCACGTCGCTTGTCTGGCAACGTTGACTCTGGTATAAAGTGCAGCCTTTGAATTCCCTTGGGTCAAATGACAGCGGGGTCGTCCCGGTTTTGCCCGACAGGTTTTGAACAATCAGGTACTCGTACCTGGCCAAGCGGTTGGAGGCTCTCATGTCCAAAGTATGTCAGGTTACCGGCAAGCGCCCGGTGACTGGTAACAACGTCTCACACTCCCAGCGCAAGACGCGTCGTCGTTTCGTGCCGAACCTGCACAGCCACCGTTTCTGGGTGGAGTCCGAGAAGCGCTTCGTCAAGCTGCGCGTCTCCTCCAAAGGCATGCGCATCATCGACAAGAAGGGCATCGAAGCGGTGCTCGGCGACATTCGCAAGCGCGGCGAAACCGTCTAAGCGTTTCCATAAGGGAGAAGACTCATGCGTGACAAGATTCGTCTGGTGTCCAGTGCCGGTACCGGCCACTTCTACACCACCGACAAGAACAAGCGGAACACTCCTGACAAGATGGAGATGAAGAAATTCGATCCGGTTGTTCGCAAGCACGTGATGTACAAGGAAGCCAAGATCAAGTAAGTCGGGATCCCCGCGGTTCCCGAGATCGCTTCCGCCGCAGGCCTCGGCCTGTCCTCAAGAACCCGGCCCGATGGTCGGGTTCTTGCGTATGATCGCCGCACGCCGCCGATAGCAGGTCATTCCATGCCCGAGTTGCCCGAAGTCGAGACCACCCGGCGTGGCATTGCCCCGCACGTGGAGGGCCGCGAGATCACCGAGGTGATCGTGCGCCAGTCCCGCCTGCGAGTGCCGGTGCCGGAAGACCTGATCGACCGCCTGGTGGGCGCGCGCATCGGCTCGCTGGGGCGCCGCGCCAAGTACCTGCTGATCCCCGTGGAGGGCGGCGGCACGCTGCTGTGGCATCTCGGCATGTCCGGCAGCCTGCGCATCGCCCGGGTCGGCGAGCTGCCCAAGAAGCATGACCACGTCGACCTGGTGCTCGACGACGGCGCGGTGCTGCGCTATCACGATCCGCGGCGCTTCGGTTTCGTCGACTGGCTGGCCGGCGACGCCGAGCACGACGCGCGCCTGGCGAAGCTGGGCCCGGAGCCGCTCTCCGAGGCCTTCGACGGCGAGCGGCTGTACGAGCTGTCGCGCCGGCGGCGCATGGCCGTGAAGCCCTTCCTGATGGACAATGCCGTGGTCGTCGGCGTCGGCAACATCTACGCCGCCGAGGCGCTGTTCCTGGCCGGCATCGATCCCCGGCGCGCCGCCGGGCGCATCTCGCGCGAGCGCTACGACCGACTGGCGGCGGCGGTCAGCGAGGTGCTGGCCGCCGCCATTACCCAGGGCGGCACCACCCTGCGCGACTTCGTCAGCGGCACCGGCGAGCCGGGCTACTTCGCCCAGCGGCTCAACGTCTACGGCCGTGACGGCGAACCCTGCCGGCGCTGCGGCGCCGAGCTGCGCCTGGTGACTCTGGGCCAGCGGGCCAGCGTCTTCTGCGGCGAGTGCCAGACCTGAGCGCCGCCACCCGATTCCGATGTCCGGGCCCAAGGCCGGGATACCCCGAACGTCCCTGCGACGCCCACGAAGCGACGCCCAGGACCTCCATGATGAGAGCCACGACATGACCGCCCTACGCTCACTGCGCCTGAAGAAGAACGCCGATCGCCGCCTCAAGGCGGGACATCTCTGGCTGTACTCCAACGAGATCGATATCCAGGCCACGCCGCTCAAGGACTTCGCGCCCGGCGAGCAGGCCCAGGTCGAGGCCGCCAACGGCAAGGCGCTGGGCGTGGCCTACGTCAACGCCCACTCGCTGATCTGCGCGCGCCTGGTGTCCCGCGACCCGGCCATGCAGCTCGACCGCTCGCTGCTGGTCCATCGCCTGAACCAGGCCCTGGCCCTGCGCCAGCGCATGTTCGACAAGCCGTTCTATCGCCTGGTGCACGGCGAGGGCGACCTGCTGCCGGGGCTGATCATCGACCGCTTCGGCGACGTGCTGGTAGTGCAGCTCAACACCGCCGGCATGGAGGCCCAGCTCGAGCCGCTGCTCGACGCCCTGGACAAGGTCGTCTCCCCGAGCGCCGTGGTGCTGCGCAACGACACCTCCGGTCGCCGTCAGGAAGGCCTCGAGAGCCAGATCGAGGTGGTCAAGGGCACGCTGCCGGAGGCGGTGGAGCTCGAGGAGAACGGCGTGCGCTTCGTCGCCCCGGTGCTCGACGGCCAGAAGACCGGCTGGTTCTACGACCACCGCGTCAACCGCGCCTGGCTCAACCAGCATGTGGCCGGCAAGCGCGTGCTCGACCTGTTCAGCTACGTCGGCGGCTGGGGCGTTCAGGCCGCCGCCAGCGGTGCCAGCGAGGTGCTGTGCGTGGACGCCAGCGCCCCGGCGCTGGAGCGGGTCGCCGACAACGCCGCGCTCAACGGCCTGCACGAGCAGGTGGCGGTGGGCGAGGGCGATGCCTTCGAGGCCATGGCCGCGCTCAAGGCCGACGGCGAACAGTTCGACGTGGTGATCCTGGATCCGCCCGCCTTCATCAAGAAGCGCAAGGACACCACCGCCGGCGAGCGCGCCTACGGCAAGCTCAACCGCGAGGCCATGCGCCTGCTCGGCCGCGACGGCCTGCTGCTGTCGGCCTCCTGCTCGATGCATCTGGCGCCGGAGCGTCTGGTGGACAGCGTGCGTGGTGCCGCCCGCCATCAGGATCGCCACGCCCAGATCCTGTTCCAGGGCCACCAGGGGCCGGATCACCCGGTGCACCCGGCGATTCCCGAGACCTCCTACCTCAAGGCCCTCGGCGTGCGCGTCTTCCGCGACTGATCGAGGCCCTCGGTGCGGGGCGCGTCGTCCGGCGCGCCCCGCTTTTCCCGGCCCGGGAGCGCCCATGAACGACTTCGCCTTCGTCCGTGTCTTCTCTCACGCCAATCCGCTGCTGGTCGGCCACGTGGCCAACCTGCTGGAGGTCGCCGGCATCCCCGTCGAGCGGCGCAACCTGACCCTGGGTGGCGGCGCCGGTGAGCTGCCGCCGGGCGACTGCGAGCCCGAGGTCTGGGTCGCGCCCCACAACCGGGCGCGGGCCGAGGCGCTGATCCACGATGCCCTCGAAGGTCGCGAGGACCGCCCGGCCTGGACCTGCCCCGGCTGCGGCGAGCGCCTCGAGGGCGCGTTCGACGCCTGCTGGAACTGCGGCCGCACCCGGCCCTGACGCCGGGCGTCGCAACGAGCCGGCGATCCCGTCGAGCGAATTGTGGCGAGAAGGCCTTTTTACCGAACGACGTTCTGTGTCGTCCGGCACTTTCCTGATAATCCTGTCTTTTGAGGCGTGCCTGTCTGCGTGATCGTTCTGCTGTGCTGTAATGAGGTGGTGAGCCATTCTCATCCATCGGCCAACCGCGAGGATCGTCCATGCAGATCGCCGTTCCGAAGGAAATCAAGAACCATGAATACCGCGTCGCCCTGACGCCCAGCGGTGCCCGCGAGCTGGTCGGCCGCGGCCACGAGGTGGTCGTCCAGGCCGGCGCCGGCGAAGGCGCCGGCTTCAGCGACGCCGACTACGAGGCCGCCGGCGCGCGCCTCGAGCCCGACGTGGCCAGGGTATGGGCCGAGGCCGAGCTGATCCTCAAGGTCAAGGAGCCCCAGTCGGCGGAGGTCGCGAGGCTCTCGAAGGGGCAGACGCTGTTCACCTACCTGCACCTGGCCGCCGAGGAAGAACTGACCCGGGGGCTGATGGAAAGCGGCGCCACCTGCATCGCCTACGAGACCATCACCGCGGCCGACGGCGGGCTGCCGCTGCTGGCACCGATGAGCACCGTGGCGGGCCGCATGGCGGTGCAGGCCGGCGCCCACAGTCTGGAGAAGGCCCAGGGCGGCGCCGGCGTGCTGCTGCCGGGCGTGCCCGGCGTGGCGCCGGCGCGGGTCACCGTGATCGGCGGCGGCGTGGTCGGCGAGAACGCCGCGCGCATGGCGCTGGGGCTGGGCGCCGAGGTGACGGTGCTGGACAAGTCCATCCCGCGCCTCGAGACCTTGGACGATCGCTACCAGGGCCGCATGAAGACCGTGTTCTCCACCGCCGACGCCCTCGAGCAGGCGGTGCGCGAGTCCGACCTGATCATCGGCGCCGTGCTGGTGCCCGGCGCCGCCGCGCCAAAGCTGATCACCCGCGCCATGCTGGCGGAGATGAAGCCGGGCAGCGTGCTGGTGGACGTGGCCATCGATCAGGGCGGCTGCTTCGAGACCAGCCGGCCGACCACCCACGCCGAGCCCACCTACGTGGTCGACGGCGTGGTGCACTACTGCGTGGCCAACATGCCCGGCGCGGTGGCGCGCACCTCGACCCAGGCGCTGACCAACGCCACCCTGCCGTTCGTCGTCGCCCTGGCCGACAAGGGCTGGCAGCAGGCGCTGGCCGACGATGCCCACTTCGCCGCGGGCCTCAATGTCCACGACGGCCAGCTGACCTATCGCGCCGTGGCCGAGGCCTTTGGGCTCGAGTACGTCGAAGCGGACACGCTGATCGCGGGATGAGGTGTAGGGAGTGAGGTGTGAGGGGGAAGAGGCGTGAGGTGTAAGGCGTGAGGTGAAAGGGCGCGCGGCGCATGAGCGATCACGTTTGCCTCGCCCCTCGTCCCTCGCTCCTTCCCCGCGCCGGTCGCCTTGGCCGGGGCGCCGCGTTACCATAGCGGGCATTCGAGAGTCAGCTGAGTCCCGCTTTCATGACCGCATCGTCCGACAAGACCCGTGTGCTGACGGGCATCACCACCACCGGCACGCCCCACCTCGGCAACTACGTCGGGGCCATCAAGCCCGCCATCGCGGCGAGCCAGGACCCGAGCGTCCAGTCCTACTACTTCCTCGCCGACCTGCACGCGCTGATCAAGTGCCAGGACCCCAAGCGGGTCCAGCAGTCGCGCCTGGAGATCGCCGCCACCTGGCTGGCGCTGGGGCTCGATACCGACAACGCCATCTTCTACCGCCAGTCGGACGTGCCCGAGATCGCCGAGCTGAACTGGATGCTGTCCTGCGTCTGCGCCAAGGGCCTGATGAACCGCGCCCACGCCTACAAGGCGGCGGTGGCGGAGAACGAGGAAGCCGGCAGCCCCGATCCCGACCGCGGCATCACCATGGGCCTGTTCGGCTATCCGGTGCTGATGGCGGCGGACATCCTGATGTTCAACGCCAACAAGGTGCCGGTCGGCCGCGACCAGATCCAGCATATCGAGATGGCGCGCGACATGGGCGGACGCTTCAACCACCTGTTCAAGGGCCAGTACTTCACCCAGCCCGAGGCGGTGGTGGACGAGCGGGTTCAGGTGCTCAATGGCCTGGACGGGCGCAAGATGTCCAAGAGCTACGAGAACACCATTCCGCTGTTCGTCTCCGAGAAGAAGCTGCAGAAGCTGGTCCGCAAGATCAAGACCAACTCGCTGGAGCCCGGCGAGCCCAAGGACCCGGACACCTGCACCCTGTTCCAGATCTACTCGGCCTTCGCCAGCGCCGAGGAGACCGCGGCCATGCGTTCCGAGTACGAGAACGGCATCGGCTGGGGCGACGCCAAGAACCGCGTGTTCGAGTACCTGAACGCCCACCTGCGCGAGCCCCGCGAGCGCTACCAGGCGCTGCTGGAAGACCCCGCCCACATCGAGGCCGTGCTGAAGCAGGGCGCCGAGCGTGCCCGGGCCGAGGCCGCGCCCTTCATGGACCGCCTGCGAGAGGCGGTCGGCCTGGGCCGGTTCGTCTAGGCACGGTGTCCCAAGGTGGAGATCCACAACGGCGCCTCCGACCCTGGTCGGGGGCGCCGTTGTGGTAGAGTACCGACCAAGGCGCCGCAGAGCGCCACGGCCCGCATTCCCGACATGGAAAGAGAGAACTTGATGACCAGCGAAGCCAAGCGCCCCCTCTATGTGCCCTACGCCGGGCCGCCCCTGCTCGAAATGCCCCTGCTCAACAAGGGCAGCGCCTTCACCCGAGAGGAGCGCCTCGAGTTCAATCTGATCGGCCTGCTGCCGCAGAACGTCGAGACCATCGAGGAGCAGGCGGAGCGGGCCTATCGCCAGTATCGCCAGTGCCAGACCGACCTGGATCGCCACATCTATCTGCGCGCCATCCAGGACGACAACGAGACCCTGTATTTCCGGCTGGTCTCCGAGCATCTCGAAGAGATGCTGCCGATCATCTATACGCCGACGGTCGGCCAGGCCTGCGAAGAGTTCTCCAACATCTACCGCAACCACCGCGGCCTGTTCGTGTCCTACCCCGACCGCGACCGCATGGACGACATCCTGCGCAGCGCTACCAAGGACAACGTCAAGGTGATCGTGGTCACCGACGGCGAGCGCATCCTCGGCCTGGGCGACCAGGGCATCGGCGGCATGGGCATCCCCATCGGCAAGCTGTCGCTGTATACCGCCTGCGGCGGCATCAGCCCGGCCTACACCCTGCCGATCCAGATCGACGTGGGCACCAACAACCAGACCCTGCTCGACGATCCCATGTACATGGGCTGGCGCCATCCGCGTATCTCCCAGGAGGAGTACAACGCCTTCATGGCCGAGTTCATCACCGCCGTGAAGCGCCGCTGGCCGAACGTGCTGCTGCAGTTCGAGGACTTCGCCCAGGCCAACGCCCTGCCGCTGCTCGACCGCTACCGCGACGAGCTGTGCTGCTTCAACGACGACATCCAGGGCACCGCTTCCGTCTGCGTCGGCACCCTGATGGCGGCCTGCAAGGCCCGCGGCGAGAGCGTCAGCGACCAGCGCGTGGCAGTGGTCGGCGCCGGTTCGGCCGGCTGTGGCATCGCCGAGCAGATCGTCGTGGCCATGCAGACCGAGGGCCTGTCCGAGGCCGAGGCGCGCCAGCGCATCTACATGGTGGACCGCGAGGGCCTGGTGACCGGTGACCAGGCCTGGCTGCGCGACTTCCAGCGCCGCCTGGCCCAGGAGGCGACGCTGGTCGCCGACTGGGACGGCCAGTCGCTGCTGGAGGTGGTCAAGCGGGTCAAGCCGACCGTGCTGCTCGGCGTCAGCGGCCAGCAGGGCATCTTCACCGAGGAGGTGATCCGCACCATGCACGCCGGCTGCGCCTCGCCGCTGGTGATGCCGCTGTCCAACCCGACCTCCCGCGCCGAAGCGGTGCCGGCGGACGTGATCCGCTGGACCGACGGCCAGGCCATGGTCGCCACCGGCAGCCCCTTCGCGCCGGTGGAGCATGGCGGCCGCTCCTACCCGATCGCCCAGTGCAACAACGCCTACATCTTCCCGGGCATCGGCCTCGGCGTGGTGGCCTCCGGTGCCAAGCGCATCACCGACACCATGCTGATGGCCGCCTCCCGGGCGCTGGCCGACGCGGCCCCGGTGGCCAGGACCGGCGAGGGCGCGGTGCTGCCGGCGCTGGCCGACATCCGCGAGCTGTCCAGGGCGATCGCCTTCGAGGTCGGCGCCGAGGCCCAGCGCGAGGGCGTGGCGCTGAAGTCCGATGAACAGACCCTGCGCGATGCCATCGAGCGCAACTTCTGGACGCCGGAATATCGCGCCTATCGTCGTCGCTCTTTCTAAGGCGCGCCGATCGAGCCAAACAAAGCCCCCGCCAGGTCACCGGCGGGGGCTTTGTTTTTTTTATAGATGATGTAGTAGTGTTGTAAGGTTTTTGTAGGCAGTGTTCTGCATGTTCTAAGGATTAGTATGCGCGTTTTGATGCTAGCAGGGAATGGTCTTTCGTTATCGATGCTCAATGACTGTTCTGAAAGCAGTGTTGATCTTGTTAATTTGTTCAGGCTGGGTAGTGATGTACCTTGGCCCGCTACAGGGGCGCCAGGCTTTTTGAGTTATGAACACTGTCCTAACCTCTGGGCTTTGGGGGCTAGGCAAAGCTCAACAAAGGAAGAGTCTTATGCTGTTATTGAAACTATAATAACGGCAGTTAATGCTTGTTGTATGGCTGATCCCTCTACCTTGGAAGATGGTATATACATCAAGGCTTATAAAGAGCTTGTGTCATACCTTAGGTACTTGTTTGTTTATTACGACGATTTGTTGAAGAATAAGGGTTTTTTTGAAAAGGTCGATGAGCTGGCTACAATGAAGGCATTGTCACATGTGGCCAGGCACTCAGATGTTGATCATCTTGATATTGTGACTTTTAATTACGATGCTATGCTGGAGAGATGTTTTAATAGCATGGGGATTGATTATTCAATCCCAAAGTTGAAAGACAGTGAAGGAGCGAATGTGTCAATACATAAACCACATGGCTCTATTACGTTTTGTGGCCGTCAAGCGGTGGACAAGTCGGCCTTTGGTATAAAATATGCCGCTCAGTTCTCTGAGGGTGGGCTGGATGACCTCTGTGTAAGATATGATTACTTAGGTGAAAATTATCCTATGGTCGGGATACTACCTCCAGCTGGGGAATCTGATCGGTATAAGCATAGGTGGATCAGGGAGATATGGGATGGGGCTGGAGAGGCAGTTAGTAAGTTGGGTGATGATGATTTAATTATTTTGTATGGCCTTAGCTATTGGCATGTTGATAGAAAAGAGATTGATCATCTCTTGGCCAAAGTCCCAAGAAAGGCAAAAGTTATATCCATAAATCCTAGTCCTAGTAATCAGCTAGATGCGGTTTGTTGCAGCCTTTTTAAGTCGTATCATTCTTATTCACACCCTGCGCTACTGGAGAAGGTATTGCCATGACTGAGAAGTTTGTTGATAGAAGGACGGGTACTATTTCGATAGCATCTTTCCATGAGCAAAATCAGTTGGATAAGTTTAATTACGATCCTCCTTACCAAAGGAGGTCTGTCTGGAGTGATGAGAAGCAAAGTTATTTTATTGATAGCTTGCTTAGGAATTTTCCGATTCCACCTATTTTTTTGCATAGAAAGATTGACTCTGAAACGGGGAAGACAACGTTTGATGTTATAGATGGAAAACAGAGGTTGACGGCAATAAGTCGTTTTATTGCTGGTGAGATTTCTGCTTCAAATGAGTATGGTGGTGAAGAAGAAGATGACGCGCTAAGTGGCGTTTTTTTTGCAGATTTGGGTGAGGTTTCAGAGCTCTCTGGTTATAAGTCGGCTTTTTGGAAATATGATCTTCCTATTGAGTATATAGATCCGTCTAATGTTGGTTTGATAGAGATGGTTTTTGATAGGCTAAACAGGAATGGGGAGCCGCTGAAAGGTCAAGAGCTCAGAAACGCTCAGTATCATAGTAGCAATCTCACATGCACAGTAGATGAGATTGCAGAGATGCCATATTGGCAGCAGCGTTTGGAAGTGACTGATAGAGCCAGGATGGAAGATAAAGAATTCTGTGCTGAGTGTTTGCTTTCTGTTTATAAAGACGATGTTATAGGTTCGAGCCAAAAAATCCTAGATGATCTTTATCAGAGGCATGAGGGTGATGACTTTAATGATGCCTTGGTGAGGGTCAGAAGTATGACCGAGGCGATTGAAAGGGTTGGGCTTGACTATGGTGCCCACCGGATAACTGGCGTTTCTCATTTGTATGGGATTTGGGCTTTGGCTTTGGTTTTAGAGAAAAATGGTGATTCGATAGAAAATTATTCAGAGGAACTTTCGAATTTCTTCTCCATCCTCAGGGATAGATCGGTGACTGACGATGAGGTCAAGGAGGAATACAGGAAGAGTATGAATTCAAGAACTAAAGAAAGGTTTATGCGTGTAAAACGTGTCAATGCTCTTTTGGATGCTTGCGGAAGATCTGTCTTATCTATTGATTGATTCTGCTTTAGTCATTCTTTAATGCTAAAGAATGAAAGCCCCCGCCGGTAACCCGGCGGGGGCTTTTTCATGGTGCTATGGAATCAGCGAATCAGGCCGACCCGATCATCTTGCGCAGCACGTAGTGCAGGATGCCGCCGTGGCGGTAGTACTCCAGCTCGTTGGCGGTATCGATGCGGCACAGCGCCTCGAACGTCTGCTCGCCCTTGTCGCTCTCGATGGTCACCTCGACCTTGCCGCCCGGGGCGAGATCGTCGAGGCCCTTGATGGAGACGCGCTCGTCGCCGGTCAGGCCCAGGGTCTCGCGGGTCTCGCCCTCGGGGAACTGCAGCGGCACCACGCCCATGCCGATCAGGTTGGAACGGTGGATACGCTCGTAGGACTCCGCCAGCACGGCGCGCACGCCGAGCAGCCGGGTGCCCTTGGCGGCCCAGTCGCGGGAGGAGCCGGTGCCGTATTCCTTGCCGGCGATCACCACTAGCGGCGTGCCTTCCTGCTGGTACTGCATGGCCGCGTCATAGATGGCCATCTGCTTGCCGGAGGGTACGTGGCGGGTCTCGCCGCCGACCACGCCGTCGAGCATCTCGTTCTTGATGCGCACGTTGGCGAAGGTGCCGCGCATCATGATCTCGTGGTTGCCGCGCCGCGAGCCGTAGGAGTTGAAGTCCACCGGCTTGACGCCGCGCTCCTGCAGATAGCGCCCCGCCGGGCTGTCGGGCTTGATGGCACCGGCCGGCGAGATGTGGTCGGTGGTCACCGAGTCGCCGAGCATGGCCAGCACGTGGGCGCGGTGGACGTCCTCGGTGGGGGCGGGGTCGCGGCCCATGCCCTCGAAGAACGGCGGGTGCTGGATGTAGGTGGAATCCTCGTCCCACTGGTACACCTCGCTCTCGGGGACGTCGATGGCTTTCCACACCTCGTCGCCCTCGAACACCTCGGCGTACTCCTTGCGGTACATCTCGGTGCGGACCTGTTCCACCGCCTCGGCGATCTCGGCCTGGGAGGGCCAGATGTCCTGCAGGTAGACCGGCTTGCCGTGGCGGTCGATGCCCAGCGGGTCGCGGGCCAGGTCCTTGCGCACGTTGCCGGCCAGGGCGTAGGCCACCACCAGGGGCGGCGAGGCCAGCCAGTTGGTCTTCACCTGCGGATGGACGCGGCCCTCGAAGTTGCGGTTGCCTGACAGCACCGAGGCCACGGTCAGGTCGCCGTCGGTGATCGCCTGCTCGATCGGACCGGGCAGCGGGCCGGAGTTGCCGATGCAGGTGGTGCAGCCGTAGCCGACCAGGTTGAAGCCCAGGGCGTCGAGGTCGTCCTGCACGCCGCCGGCGGCCAGGTAGTCGGTGACCACCTTGGAACCGGGGGCCAGCGAGGTCTTGACCCAGGGCTTGGTGTCGAGCCCGCGCTCCCGGGCGTTACGCGCCAGCAGGCCGGCGGCCATCATCACGCTGGGATTGGAGGTGTTGGTGCAGGAGGTGATGGCGGCGATCACCACCGCGCCGGGGTCGAGGCGGAAGGCCTCGCCCTCGAGGTCGACCTCCTGACTGTCGTGGTGCTCGTAGCTCTCCTCGACGCCCACCGCGGTCTGGCCGCCCTCGGACATCAGCTTGCCGTTCTCGGTGGATTCGCCGAGCGGCTTGCCGTCGTCCTCCATCACCTTGGCGAAGGCCGTCGGCATGTCGGCCAGGGTGACGCGGTCCTGGGGCCGCTTGGGGCCGGCCAGGCTGGCCTCGACGTCGCCCATGTCGAGCTCGAGGGTGTCGCTGAAGACCGGTTCGGCGCCGGGCTCGCGCCACAGCCCCTGGGCCTTGCAGTAGGCCTCGACCAGGGCGATCTGCTCCTCGTCGCGGCCGGTCAGGCGCATGTAGGTGAGGGTCTCGTCGTCGACCGGGAAGAAGCCGCAGGTGGCGCCGTATTCCGGGGCCATGTTGGCGATGGTGGCACGGTCGGCCAGCGGCAGGTCCTTGAGGCCATCGCCGTAGAACTCGACGAACTTGCCGACCACGCCGCGGCTGCGCAGCATCTGGGTCACCGTCAGCACCAGGTCGGTGGCGGTGATGCCCTCGCGCAGCTTGCCGGTGAGTTTGAAGCCCACCACCTCGGGGATCAGCATTGATACCGGCTGGCCGAGCATGGCCGCCTCGGCCTCGATGCCGCCGACGCCCCAGCCGAGCACGCCCAAGCCGTTGATCATGGTGGTGTGGGAGTCGGTGCCGACCAGGGTGTCGGGGTAGGCGAAGGTCTTGCCGTCTTCTTCCTTGGTCCACACCGTCTTGCCCAGGTACTCGAGGTTGACCTGGTGACAGATGCCGGTGCCCGGTGGCACCACGCGGAAGTTGTCGAAGGCCTGCTGGCCCCAGCGCAGGAACTCGTAGCGTTCGCGGTTGCGCTCCATCTCGATGGCGACGTTGTCCTTGAAGGCGCTGGGGTCGCCGAAGTGATCGACCATCACCGAGTGGTCGATCACCAGGTCCACCGGCGACAGGGGATTGATGCGCGAGGGCTGCTCGCCGAGGGTCTCGACCGCGGCGCGCATCGAGGCCAGGTCGACCACGCCCGGCACGCCGGTGAAGTCCTGCATCAGCACCCGGGCCGGGCGGTAGCCGATCTCGCGATCGGACGAGGCGGTCTTCTGCCAGTCGACCAGCGCCTGCATGTCCTCGCGCTCGACGCCTTCCTGGTCGGCGAAGCGCAGCTGGTTCTCCAGCAGGATCTTCAGCGTCATCGGCAGGCGATCGATGTTGCCCAGCGTCTCGGCGGCCTTGGGCAGGCTATGGTAGTGAAAGGTGGTGCCGGCGGCGTCGAGGGTCTGCAGCGTCTCCGGTAGGGACGAAGTGCTCATGGGGTCCTCCTGTCACGGCGGGAAAGATCGAACCATCCTGGTCCGCTATCGATTACATGGTCATGATAGATGGCCTTTTCAACCATCGCGCCGACGGCGGGCCCGGCGCCCTTGAAAAGACGGCCGCGGCGCCCCATCTAACGAGGCATTGACCCGGCCGGGGGAGACAGACGTGCACGAGGAAGCGCTGGACAGCCACGCGGTGCGCTGCCCCTACTGCGACACCGGCTTCGACCTGCTGGTCGACCTTTCCCAGGGCAGCCACACGACCTGGGAAGACTGCCCGCAGTGCTGTTCGCCGATCCAGATGCGCATCGAGGTGTCGCTGGTCGGCGGCGAGCTCGAGTCGCTGACCCTGGGACGCGACGACGAAGTACTGTGAAGACAAGTGCTGTGAGCCGCCGCGGCGTGCGTGCGCGCCGCCGCTGCCGGTCATCGATTTTGCCTATCCGCGCCATTGACTCGCTTCGGTGGTGCGGCGAGGATGCCTGACCTAGCGTAGGCATTCCGCTTTTACCCCCATGAATGCCATCACTCACTCAAGGAGATCTGCATGAGCGTACTGGTTGGACGTCAAGCACCCGATTTCGAAGCCGCCGCCGTCCTCGGCAACGGCGAGATCGTCGACAACTTCAAGCTGTCCGACAGCAACGGCAAGCTCCGCGTGCTGTTCTTCTGGCCGCTGGACTTCACCTTCGTGTGCCCGTCCGAGATCATCGCCCACGACAACCGTCTGGCGCAGTTCAAGGAGCTCGGCGTCGAGGTGATCGGTGTCTCCATCGATTCCCAGTTCACCCACCACGCCTGGCGCCTGACCTCGCCGGAGAAGGGCGGCATCGGTGAAGTCGGCTTCCCGATCGTGGCCGACGTCAAGCACGAGATCACCCAGGCCTACGGCATCGAGCATCCGGAAGCCGGCGTCGCCATGCGCGGTTCCTTCCTGATCGACGAGAACGGCGTCGTCCAGCACCAGGTCGTCAACAACCTGCCGCTGGGCCGCAACGTCGACGAGATGCTGCGCATGGTCAAGGCCCTGCAGTTCCACCAGCAGAACGGCGAAGTCTGCCCGGCCGGCTGGGACGAAGGCCAGGAAGGCATGAAGGACACCGCCGAAGGTGTCGCGAGCTACCTGGGCAACCACGCCGGCGCCCTCTAAGCCCGTGCGATGTCCCCCGGGGCGGCCTGCGGGCCGCCCCTCGCCTCCTACAGCGGCCTTCGCGATGCCGACGGCTCGCCGCCATCGCCAAGCCCGTTGCCCCACCCCTTTCGAGACCTGCGAGGTTCCCCATGAGCGAAGCGCGCCACGAACGCCTGATCATCCTCGGTTCCGGCCCCGCCGGCTACACCGCCGCCGTCTACGCCGCCCGCGCCAATCTTAAGCCGCTGCTGATCACCGGCATTCAGGCCGGCGGCCAGCTGACCACCACCACCGACGTGGACAACTGGCCGGGCGATGACACCGGCGTGCAGGGCCCCGAGCTGATGGAACGCATGAAGCGCCACGCCGAGCGCTTCGACACCGAGGTGCTGTTCGACCATATCCACGAGGTCGAGCTGCGCGAGAAGCCCTACACCCTGAAGGGCGACAACGGCACCTACACCTGCGACGCCCTGATCATCGCCACCGGCGCCAGCGCCCGCTATCTGGGGCTGGACTCCGAGCAGCAGTTCATGGGCCAGGGCGTCTCCGCCTGCGCCACCTGCGACGGCTTTTTCTACCGCAACCAGGAGGTCGTGGTGGTCGGCGGCGGCAACACCGCCGTGGAAGAGGCGCTGTACCTCTCCAACATCGCCTCCAAGGTCACCCTGGTGCACCGCCGCGACAGCCTGCGCGCCGAGAAGATCCTCCAGGACAAGCTGTTCGAGAAGGCCGAGAACGGCAACGTTGAGCTGATCTGGAACCACACCCTGGACGAGGTGCTGGGCGACAACAGCGGCGTCACCGGGGCGCGGCTGAAGTCCACCGAGGACGGCAGCACGCGTGAGATCGGCGCGCCGGGCGTGTTCATCGCCATCGGCCACAGCCCCAACACCGGCATCTTCGAGGGCCAGCTGGACATGGCCGGCGGCTACATCAAGGTGCAGTCCGGCCTCGAGGGCAACGCCACCGCCACCAGCGTGCCGGGCGTGTTCGCCGCCGGCGACGTCATGGACCACGTCTACCGCCAGGCGGTGACCTCCGCCGGCACCGGCTGCATGGCGGCCCTGGACGCCGAGCGCTACCTGGAAACGCTCTGAGGCTTGAGGCCCGCCTGTCGGGCCTCCGGCATCACGCTAATCGCTAGTAATGCGGCGGCACCTCGTCCTCCGGGCGGGGTGTCGCTGTCTCCGCTTCCTGGAGTGCCTGGCGCTGTTCGCGCAGCTTGTGCTGCATCAGCTCGTTGAGGCGCTCCAGCTGCATCAGGCGCTTTTCCTGGGTGGCCACCGTGCGGTCCAGGGTATCCAGCCAGTGTTCCTGGTAGGCCAGCCGGCTCTCCAGGGCCTCCAGCCGCGCCGCGGCGTCGGAGGGCGTGTCGTCGTCGTGCATGATAGACTCCTTATACCGTGTCAAGGCTCGTCCTGGTGCGGTCTGTCGTGGCCCCGTTCGCCGATGCAGCGAACGCGGCTGGCGCAGTCGGGTCGAGGGCGGCCTGCGGGTCGTTCGGTGCCTCGCCCCCATCACATCCGTTCCCAATGACAAGAGAGCATCCGAGGTTTATGAATCGAAAGGTCGTGTTTCGTTGCAGTATCGTCAGTCTGCTGCTGGCCGCGCCGGCGCCGCTGCTGATCGCGCTGTTCGTCCATCTCACCGGTGGTGAGCTGTCCCGCGAGCTGTTCGCCAGCCTCGAGGTCGGCGGTCTGGCGGTGGTCTATGTCGCGGCGGCCCTGGCGGTCTTCCTGCTGATGCTGGTGGCCACCCTGGCGATCAACGCCCTGACGCCCCAGCTGTCCAACATCGCCGAGGTCGAGGACGACGGCCGCGAGATCGGCGAGGTCAAGTGGTTCAACGTCAACAAGGGCTATGGCTTCATCACCCGTGACAGCGGCGAGGATGTCTTCGTCCATTTCCGTGCCATCCGCGGCCGCGGTCATCGCACCCTGGCCGAGGGGCAGAAGGTGAAGTATCACGTCTCGCGCAATGATCGGGGATTGCAGGCCGACGACGTCACCGTCATTACGTGAGAGGAAAGCGGCTGCGCTCGGCCATACGGCGTTAAAAATCGACTCAAAGTACTCATTTACTTCAGTAAACTCCGTCTTTTCGTCGATTTTTGCCTTGTCTGGCCTTCGCTCGCCAGCTTTCTGGTAGCTCTGTATCTCAGCACTTAACGACATCGCCCCGCATCCGCGGGGCGATGTCGTTTCGGCTCACTGCCCCGAGTCGGGCCAGTCGATGGTGGCTTCAAGGCCGTCCGGCAGCACCTGCAGGAAGCGGTCCGGGTCGTCGCCGGGCTGCCAGCCGCCCAGCGAGCAGCGTACCTCGCAGCCGAGTCGCGCGGCGGCGGCGCGGGCGAGGTCGCTGTCGGTGGGCCAGGGCGATTCGGCGCTGTCCAGCCACAGGCTGGCGAAGCCGTCGGCGGCCTTCTCGACCAGCAGCACCGGGATCTCGGCCCCGTCGTGGCGGCCCTGGGTGCGCCAGCGGTGCTTGCCGGCCGGCTTCAGCGGCGCGGCGTCGAGGGTCTCGCCGAGCCAGGCGTTCAGGGCGTCGGGCTCGACGCGGGCCAGATAGATCTCGATGTCGGGATAGCGTTCCATGGTGTCCTCAGGGGCGTGACGTGCCGTCGACGAACAGCCGGGTCATGATCGCTTCATAGACCTGGCTGAGGTCGTCGAGGTCGGCGGCGCGGACCCGTTCGTTGACCTTGTGGATGGTGTCGTTGCGCGGGCCGAGCTCGACCACCTGGCTGCCCAGGGTGGCGATGAAGCGGCCGTCGGAGGTGCCGCCGGCGGTGGACAGCTCGGGGCGATGGCCCATCACGTCCTCGACGCCGCCGACCGCGGCCTCCACCAGCGCGCCTTCCGAGGTCAGGAAGGGCTCGCCGTTGAGGGTCCAGTCGATGTGGAAGTCCAGGCCGTGGGCCTCGAGGATCGCCTCGGTGCGCTGGCGCAGCGTCTCGTGGGTCAGCGCGGTGGAGTAGCGGAAGTTGAACACCACCTCCACCTCGCCCGGAATCACGTTGGTGGCACCGGTGCCGGAACGGATGTTGGAGACCTGGAAGCTGGTCGCCGGGAAGAACGCGTTGCCGCCGTCCCAGTGCTCGCGCACCAGGGCGTCCAGCGCCGGGGCGACCTCGTGGATCGGGTTGCGCGCCATGTGCGGGTAGGCCACGTGGCCCTGCACGCCCCTGACGTGCAGCACACCGCCCAGCGAGCCGCGCCGGCCGTTCTTGATCACGTCGCCGAGTCGGTCGGTGGAGGAGGGCTCGCCGACGATGCAGTAGTCGAGGCGGTCGTGGGACTCGCGCAGGTGCTCGACCACGGCGCGGGTGCCGTCCACCGCCGGGCCTTCCTCGTCGGAGGTGATCAAGAAGGCCAGGCGCCCCGGATGATCGGGATGGGCGGTCACGAAGCGCTCCACGGCGGTGACCATGGCGGCCAGGCTGCCCTTCATGTCGGCGGCGCCGCGGCCGCACAGCATGCCGTCGTCATCGATGCAGGGCGCGAAGGGCGGGTGCTCCCAGTTGACCTCGGGGCCGCTCGGCACCACGTCGGTATGGCCGGCGAAGGCCAGCACCGGGCCGTGATGGCCGCGCACCGCCCAGAAGTTCTCGACGTCGCCGAACGGCAGGCGCTCGATGTCGAAGCCCAGGCGCTCCAGGCGTTCGATCATCAGGTCCTGGCAGCCCAGGTCATCGGGGGTCACGGAGGGGCGGCGCATCAGCGCCATGGCGAGTTCGAGGGTCGGGGAGAGCGTAGGGTCGGAGCTGGTCGAGGTCATGCGGGATTCCGGCGGGCCGTCCCCCGGCGCCGTGAGGCGCCGGGGCAGGGCTCAGTTGTGGGCGTGCAGGGCTTCGTTGAGCGCGATGGCGCTCTTGTTGGTCAGGCACTCGATGCGGCCGTTCTGGGAATTGCGGCGCAGCAGCAGGTCGTCCTGGCCGGCCAGCTCGCGGGCGGCCACGACCTCGACTTCCTGGCCCTGGTCATCGAGCACGGCGACCTTGGCGCCGGCGGTGATGTAGAGGCCGGCCTCGACGGTGCAGCGATCGCCCAGCGGGATGCCGATGCCGGCGTTGGCGCCGATCAGGCAGCCTTCGCCGACCTTGATGATGATGTTGCCGCCGCCGGACAGGGTGCCCATGGTGGAGCAGCCGCCGCCCAGGTCGGAGCCCTTGCCGACCATCACGCCGGCGGAGATGCGGCCTTCGATCATGCCCGGGCCTTCGGCGCCGGCATTGAAGTTGACGAAGCCCTCGTGCATCACGGTGGAACCCTCGCCGAGGTAGGCGCCCAGGCGAACGCGGGCGGTGTCGCCGATGCGCACGCCGGTCGGCACCACGTAGTCGGTCATCTTGGGGAACTTGTCGACGCAGTCCACCGACAGGGTGCGGCCTTCCAGGCGCGCCTTGAGGCGACGGGCCGGCAGCTCCTCGATGTCGATCGGGCCTTCGCTGGACCAGGCGATGTTGCGCAGCAGGCCGAACATGCCGGTCAGGTCGGTGCCGTGGGGCTTGACCAGGCGGTGCGACAGCAGGTGCAGCTTGAGGTAGACCTCCGGAGCGCTCTGCGGCGGCAGGTCCTCGGCGATGAAGGTCGCCACCAGCGGACGCTGGCTGGCCGCCATGGCCTCGGCGAGCTCGGCCTGGTCGGCGTGGCCGGCGGCCTTCAGGGCCTCGGCGAGCGCGGCGCACTGCTCGGGCAGGAAGCTGACGGCGGCGTTGCCGGCGGGGGCGTCGAGCACCTTGGCGGCGGCCTCGACCAGGGCGGCGTCCGGGTTCAGCAGCGGCGCCGGGTAGTAGATCTCCAGCCAGTCGCCCTGGGTGTTCTGGGTGCCGATTCCGAGTGCAAAGCTGAGCATGTGGGGGTCCTCTCGATGGAGTTCAGGTCGGCCGGGGGCCGCCTAGAGATTGTCGTAGTCGCCGTCGCGATAGCCGACGAGGATGTCGTCGCCGGTATCGAGCAGCGGGCGCTTGATCAGGGTGGGGTTGGCCATCATCAGCTGGCGGGCCTTGTCGCCGTCGATATCGGCCTTGTCCTCGTCGGGCAGCTGGCGCCAGGTGGTGCTGCGCTTGTTGAGCAGGGTCAGCACCGGCACCCGCTCGAGGATGTGCTCGAGCAGCGGGGCGGACAGGCCGTCCTCGCGCAGGTCATGGAACTGAAAGGGCTGACCCTTGCCTTCCAGGGCCTTGCGCGCCTTGCGGCAGGTATCGCAGTTCTTGATGCCGAACAGCGTCATCATGGCGGTCTCTCCTGAATCAGGCGTGTCGTTCGACGTGGCGGCGCAGGCGGCGGGCGGCCTCGACGGTGGCGTCGAGTTCGTCCACCAGCGCCAGGCGGATGCGGCCGGCGCCGGGGTTCACGCCGTCGGCGCCGGGGCGGCCCATGTAGCTGCCCGGCAGCACGCTGACGTGCTGCTCGGCGAACAGCGAACGGGTGAAGGCCTCGTCGTCGCCGCCGGGCACCGCCGGCCACAGGTAGAAGCTGGCCTCGGGCGCGGGGAAGTCCATCACCGGGGCGAGGATCTCGGTCACCGCGGCGAACTTCTCGCGATAGGCGCCTCGGTTGGCGAGCACGTGGGCCTCGTCGTTCCAGGCGGCGATCGAGGCGTGCTGCAGCGGCAGCGACATGGCGCAGCCGTGATAGGTGCGGTAGCGGCGGAAGGCCGCCAGCAGCTCGGCGTCGCCGGCCACGAAGCCCGAACGCAGCCCCGGCAGGTTGGAGCGCTTGGACAGCGAATGGAACACCAGGCAGCGCCGGTAGTCGTGGCGGCCGAGCTCGGCGCAGGCCTGCAGCAGCCCCGGGGGCGGGGCGGCCTCGTCCAGGTAGAGCTCCGAGTAGCACTCGTCGGCGGCGACGATGAAGTCGTGTTCGTCGGCCAGGGCGATCAGTTGCTTGAGCTCGTCGAGCGGCGTCACCGCGCCGGTGGGGTTGCCCGGCGAGCAGGTGAAGACGATCTGCACGTCGCGCCAGGTCTCGGCCGGCACGGCGTCCAGGTCGGGGCGGAAGCCGTGCTCGGCGCGGCAGTCCAGATAGAGCGGCGTGCCGCCGGCCAGCAGGGTGGCGCCCTCGTAGATCTGGTAGAAGGGGTTGGGCACCGCGACCCGCGCCGGGCGGCGGCGGTCCAGGGCCGCCTGGACGAAGGCGAAGATCGCCTCGCGGGTGCCGTTGACCGGCAGCACCTGGGTGCCGGCGTCGAGGTCCTCGAGGGCGAAGCGCCGCTTGGCCCAGTCGGCGATGGCGCCGCGCAGCTCGGGCGTGCCGGGGGTGGCCGGATAGCGGGCCATGTCGCCGATGTGCGCGGTCAGCGCCTCCAGGGCGCCGGCATAGGGCGCGTGGCGCGGCTCGCCGATGGTCAGGGGGAGGTGCACCAGGCCCTCGGGCGTCGTCACGTCGGCCTTGAGGGCGGCGAGCTTCTCGAAGGGGTAGGGCTGCAGGGCGTCGAGATCGGGGTTCATGGCGCGTCCAGTGGGGGCCGTTGTCGGCGTCGTTATGATGCTGGTGGTTCGATCGAGCGCTGGGCAAGACGCCGATTATAGGGAAGCCCCGGTGGGGCCTCAAACGAGGTCTCAGCCGCGGATGTCGAGCGTCTCGATCAGCCGCTCGCGCAGGCGCTGCTGGCGCTCGGGGTCGGTGATCGGCTCGCCGTCCCGGTCGGTGATGAAGAACACGTCCTCGACCCGCTCGCCCAGGGTGGCGATCTTGGCCGCCGAGAGCGCGATGTGCTGCTCCATGAAGATGCGCCCGACCCGGGCCAGCAGGCCGGGACGGTCCGGGGCGGTGAGCTCCAGCAGGGTGCGCCCGCCGGTCGGATCCTGCTCGATGGTGACCTGGGTGGGCACCCGGAAGTGCTTGAGCTGGCGCGGGGTGTGGCGGCTGACGATCTGCGGATAGTCGTCCGGGTCGTCGAGTTCCTCCACCAGGTGGCGATGGATCTCCTCCAGCCGGGCGGGCTCGCGGATCGCCAGGTTGTCGTCGTCGAGCACGATGAAGGTGTTGAGCGTCCAGTCGTTGCTCGAGGTGGCGATGCGGGCGTCGTGGATCGACAGGCCCAGCTGCTCCATGGCCGCGGAGGTGGCGGCGAAGAGGTTGTCCACCGAGCGGGTGTGGATGAAGACCTTGGTGCCGCCTTCGGCCATGTCGGCGGTGGGGGCGCTGATCATCACCAGCGGCAGCGCGCTGTCCCGGTGGGCGAGGATGCCCTGGGTCTGCCAGGCGATCTCGCTGGGGGCGTACTGCAGGAAGTACTCCTCGCCGAGCGATTCCCACAGTCGGTCGACGCGGGCCATGTCGGCGCCCACCGTGGCCAGCAGGGAGTGGGCCTCGTCGCGGGTCTCGCGCACCGAGTCGTCGCGCTCCAGCGGGTTCTCGAGCCCGCGGCGCAGGGCGCGTTTGGTCTCGGCGTGGAGCTGGCGCAGCAGCGAGGCGCGCCAGCCGTTCCACAGCGTCGGGTTGGTGGCGGTGATGTCGGCCACGGTCAGCACGTAGAGGTAGTCCAGGCGCGTCTCGTCGCCGACCTCGCGGGCGAACTCGCTGATCACCTCCGGGTCGCTGATGTCGCGCTTCTGGGCGACCATCGACATCAGCAGGTGGTGCTCCACCAGCCAGGCCACCAGTCGGGTGTCGCGGCCGGACAGGCCGTGCAGGGCGGCGAAGGCCTCGACGTCGCGGGCGCCGATCAGCGAGTGATCGCCGCCGCGGCCCTTGCCGATGTCGTGGAACAGTCCGGCGATCCACAGCAGTTCCAGCTTGGGCAGCTGCGCGATGAGGGTGGCGGCCACCGGGTAGGTCTCGCGGGCCTCGGGCTTGCGGAAGTTGTGGAAGCACTTCAGCAGCCGCAGGGTGTGGGCGTCCACGGTGTAGATGTGGAACAGGTCGTGCTGCATCAGGCCCACGGCCTGGCCGAACACCGGCAGGTACTTGCCGAGCACCCCGTAGCGGTTCATGCGCCGCAGCTGGCGGGCGACGTTGCCGCTGGAGCGCAGCAGGGCCATGAACAGCCGCTGGTGGCGCGGGTCCTCGCGGTAGCGGTCGTCGATCAGGTGGCGGTGGTCGCGGATCAGGCGGATGGTGTCCGCGCGCACGCCCTCGATCTCGGGATGTTCGGCCATCAGCAGGAACAGTTCGAGCAGCGCCGAGGGCGCCTCGCGGAACACCGTTCGCGTGCGGGCCTGGATGTAGCCGCCGGTGATCTCGAAGCGGGCGTTGAGCGGCACCGTCTCGAGGGGCTCGCCGCCGCGCAGGATGGCCTCGTCGAAGTGCTGCAGCAGCATGTCGTTGAGGCCGGCGAGCGCGGTCACGTGCCGGTAGTAGCGCTTCATGAACTGCTCGACGGCGAGGCGCTCCGGGGTGTCCCGATAGCCGAACAGCTCGGCGATGGTGGCCTGGTGGTCGAACAGCAGGCGGTCCTCGGCGCGCCCGGTGAGCATGTGCAGGGCGTAGCGGACCTGCCACAGGAAGGCCTGCCCCTGGCTGAGGATGCGCAGCTCGGCGTCGTTCATGAAGCCGATGTCGACCATGTCCTCGTAGCGCTCGGTGGCGAAGTGGCGCTTGGCGACCCAGCCGATCATCTGGATGTCGCGCAGCCCGCCGGGCGAGCTCTTGATGTTGGGCTCGAGGTGGTATTCGGAGTTGTTGAAGCGGTAGTGGCGGGCGATCTGCTCCTGCCACTTGGCCTCGAAGAAGCGATCCGCCGGCCACAGCCGCTCGGTGGCGATGCGGTCCTGCATTGCCTCGCGCAGCCGCTCGGGGCCGGCCAGGGTGCGCGACTCGAGCAGGTTGGTGATCACCGTGACGTCGGCGGCGGCCTCGCGCTCGCAGTCCGACAGCGAGCGCACGCTGTGGCCGATCTCCAGGCCGATGTCCCACAGGAAGGTGATGAAGGCGGTCAGCGGCTCGCGGAAGGGCTCGTCGTCCTCCTGTTCGAGCAGCAGCAGCAGGTCGATGTCGGAATGCGGGTGCAGTTCGCCGCGGCCGTAACCCCCCACGGCCAGCAGGGCGATACCGTCGGGCCAGTCATGCTGCTGCCAGGCCAGCGCCAGCAGGCGGTCGAGGCACCAGGCGCGGCCGTGCACCAGATCGCGGATGTCGGCGCCGGCGTGGAAGCGTTCGTCGAGGCGGGCCTGGATCTCGGCCAGCGCCGCCTTGAACGGCGCGATCGGCGAACGGCTGCCGCTCAGCTCGGCGCGGAACGCCTCGACGTCGAACAGGCTCTCGTCGGGCGTGAAGGCGTAGTGGTGCAGCAGCATGGCGGCCGGCTCAGTGGGCGAGGAAGGCGAGGTCTTCGTCGCTGCGCGCGGTCAGCACCTCCACGCCGTTGGCGGTGACCAGCAGGGTGTGCTCCCACTGGGCGGTGAGCCCCTTGTCCTTGGTGACCGCGGTCCAGCCGTCGCGCAGCACCTTGGTGCGATGGTCGCCCACGTTGATCATCGGCTCGATGGTGAAGCACATGCCTTCCTCGAGGGCGATGTCCGCCTCCGGGGCGTAGCCGTCGTAGTGCAGCACCTGCGGGTCCTCGTGGAAGCCGGCGCCGATGCCGTGGCCGCAGAAGTCGCGCACCACCGAGTAGCCGTTGGCCTCGGCGTGCTGCTGGATGACGCGGGCCAGTTCCGAGAGGTGGACGCCGGGGCGCACCAGGGCGATGCTCTTGTAGAGACACTCCTGGGTGACGCGGCACAGGCGGCTGCCCTGGATGCTCTCGCCGACGATGAACATCACGCTGGAGTCGCCGTGGTAGCCGTCGGGGGTCTTCACCGTGACGTCCAGGTTCATGATGTCGCCCTTCTTCAGCTTCTTGCCGTCGTCGGGGATGCCATGGCAGACCACGTGATTGATCGAGGTGCACACGGACTTGGGGAAGCCGTGGTAGTTCAGCGGGGCGGGCGTGGAGCCGAGCTCGTCGACGATGTAGTCGTGGCAGCGCCGATCGATCTCGCCGGTGCTGACGCCGGCCTGGACGTAGGGGGCGATCATCTCGAGCACGCTGGCGGCCTGGCGGCCGGCTTCACGCATCTTCTCGATCTCGTCGGGCGTCTTGATGGGTACGTTCATGGAATCTCGGAATTCGGAGGTGGTGTCGCCGGGGTCGAGGGCGCGGGAGGCGTCGGGCGACTTCATCTTGAGAGTGATCCATGGTATAAAGCTGCGCGCTTTCCTGCAATCGCCGATCCCCCGCCGCCCGAGCGGCGCCTCGGCGTTGTCAGGGCGCGACTGTATTTATCAACGCAATGCCTTGAAAACACACATGCACCGGCACATGGTCCCGGGTGCCGTCGGCGCGTCCGTCGGTCGGATCCATGGGGTGCATGGAGGCCTAACCCGATTTACCAGGAGTCATCCATGGCACACGTCAACATGCGTGACCTGCTGAAGGCAGGCGCCCACTTCGGTCACCAGACCCGTTACTGGAACCCGAAGATGAGCAAGTTCATCTTCGGCGCTCGTAACAAGATTCACATCATCAACCTCGAGCATACCCTCCCGGCCCTGAACGAGGCCATCGAGGTGATCGAGAAGATGGCCGCCGCGAACAACAAGATCCTGTTCGTCGGTACCAAGCGCAGCGCCAGCAAGATCGTCAAGGAAGAGGCCAACCGCGTCGGCCAGTCCTACGTGAATCATCGCTGGCTCGGCGGCATGCTGACCAACTTCAAGACGATCCGTCAGTCCATCAAGCGTCTGCGCGAACTCGAGACCATGCACGAAGATGGTACCTTCGAGAAGCTGACCAAGAAGGAAGTCCTGATGGCGACCCGCGAGCAGGACAAGCTCGAGCGTTCCATCGGCGGTATCAAGGACATGGGCGGCCTGCCCGACGCGCTGTTCGTGATCGACGTCGATCACGAGCGCATCGCCATCAACGAGGCGAACAAGCTGGGCATCCCGGTCATCGGCGTGGTGGATACCAACTCCGATCCGGACGGCGTCGACTACGTGATCCCGGGCAACGATGACTCCATCCGCGCCATCCAGATCTACGTCAAGGCCATCGCCGACGCCTGCGCGCGTGCGAAGGAAGGTCGTCCCGACGAGTTCGTCGAGGTCACCGAAGACAACGCCAGCGACGCCGCCGCCGAGTGATCGTCGGTCCGCCCGGGTGCCGGCCGGCGAACGCGTCGGCCGGCGTCGGGAGCGGCTCAAGCGCCGCGCCTTAGGGCGGGTAATGGACGTGCCGGGCTCAGGCCCGGTTTCCACATTCCAGGTCGAACCATTCAGAGGACACTACCATGGCAGCTATCAGCGCCTCTCAGGTCAAGGAACTTCGCGAGCGCACCGGGCTCGGCATGATGGAGTGCAAGAAGGCCCTCACCGAGGCCGGCGGTGACATCGACACCGCGATCGAGAACCTGCGCAAGAACTCCGGTCTCAAGGCCGCCAAGAAGGCCGGCCGTACCGCCGCCGAAGGCGCCGTCGTCACCCGCGTTGCCGAAGACGGCAGCTACGGCGTGATGGTCGAGATCAACTCCGAGACCGACTTCGTCGCCCGCGACGACAACTTCACCGCCTTCGCCGACCGCGTGGCCGATGCCTTCTTCGCCGCCAAGAGCGAAGACGTCGCCGCTATCATGGAAGGCGAGCTGGAAGAAGCGCGCGAGCAGCTGGTGCAGAAGATCGGCGAGAACATCGGCGTGCGTCGCAGCGTCGTCGTCGACGCACCGGAAGGCGGTCTCGTGGGCGCCTACGTCCACGGCGGCCGCATCGGCGTGCTGACCACCCTGAAGGGTGGCACCGCCGAGGCCGCCAAGGACGTGTCCATGCACGTGGCCGCCATCAACCCGGCCGTCGCGCTGCCGGAAAACATGCCGCAGGACAAGCTGGACGCCGAGAAGGCGATCATCCTGGCCCAGCCGGACATGGCCGGCAAGCCGGAGCAGATCGCCGAGAAGATGGTCCAGGGCCGCCTGAAGAAGTACCTGGCCGAGAACAGCCTGACCGAGCAGGCCTTCGTCAAGGATCCGAACCAGACCGTGGCCGAGTACGTCAAGGCCGCCGGTGGCGAGGTCATTGGCTTCACCCGCTTCGAAGTGGGCGAAGGCATCGAGAAGGAAGAGGTCGACTTCGCCAAGGAAGTCATGGAACAGGCACAGCGCAGCTAAGGCGCCAGCCGGTTCCAGCATGAAGATGGCGTGCGCGAGAGCGCACGCCTTCGCGTATCCGGCCGGTGCATCCGGCCATCCAGATTCCTCGAGTTTCCGGGAGACATGCCATGAGCAGTGCCGAGCCACTTTCCACCAAGACCGACAAGCCTCGCGCCGAGGTCTCTAAGTACAAGCGCATCCTGCTCAAGCTGTCCGGGGAGGCCCTGACCGGCGACGCCGAATTCGGCATCGACCCCAAGGTGCTGGACCGCATGGCGCTGGAGATCGGCCAGCTGGTCGGCATCGGCGTCCAGGTCGGCATCGTGGTCGGCGGTGGCAATCTGTTCCGCGGCGCCGCGCTGCACGAGGCCGGCATGGAGAGGGTCACCGGCGACCACATGGGCATGCTGGCCACGGTGATGAACGCCCTGGCGATGCGCGACGCGCTGGAGCGCTCCAACATCCGCTCGCGGGTGATGTCGGCGATTCCCATGAGTGGCGTGGTGGAGCACTATGATCGCCGCACGGCGATTCGCTACCTGACCTCCGGCGACGTGGTGATGTTCTCCGCGGGGACCGGCAACCCCTTCTTCACCACCGACTCCGCGGCCTGCCTGCGCGGCATCGAGATCGACGCCGACGTGGTGGTCAAGGCCACCAAGGTGGACGGGGTGTACGACAAGGACCCGGTCAAGTATCCCGATGCGGTCAAGTACGAGCAGCTGTCCTACGATGACGCGATCGACCAGAAGCTCGGGGTCATGGATTTGACCGCCATCTGCCTGGTGCGGGACCATGACATGCCGGTGCGCGTGTTCAACATGAACAAGCCGGGGGCGCTGCTGAACCTGGTGGTAGGCGGCCGGGAAGGCACGCTGATTGACAGAGGGTGAGAACGTGATTGACGAGATCCAGAAGGACGCAGAGAGTCGCATGAAGAAGAGCCTCGACGCTCTTCATCACAACTTCAACAAGATCCGCACCGGCCGGGCGCACCCCAGCATCCTGGATGCGGTGACCGTCGATTACTACGGCGGCCAGGTGCCGATCAACCAGGTGGCCTCGGTCAACATCGAGGATGCCCGGACCCTGACCGTGGTGCCCTGGGAACAGCAGATGGTGCCGAAGGTCGAGAAGGCCATCATGACCGCCGAGCTGGGCCTCAACCCGGCGAGCGCCGGCAACGTGATCCGCGTGCCGATGCCGATGCTCACCGAGGAGACCCGCAAGGGCTACATCAAGCAGGCGCGTCAGGAAGCCGAGAACGCCCGGGTGGCGGTGCGCAACGTGCGCCGCGACGCCAATGGCGACATCAAGGCGCTGCTGAAGGACAAGGACATCACCGAGGACGAGGCTCGTCAGGGTGAGGACGCCATCCAGAAGCTGACCGACAAGGTCGTCGCCGAGATCGACAAGACCCTGGAATCCAAGGAACACGACCTGATGCAGGTCTGACGGACGGGCCGGCGGCCCCTTCGGGGTCGCCGTTCATGGAGCGCCCCGTCCCACCCGCCATGCGAGACATCATGACGTCACCCCAGTCTCCCCAGCCCCGTGCCGACGGGGATCGCCTGCCGCATCACGTCGCCATCATCATGGACGGCAACAACCGTTGGGCCAGGGCGCGCGGCATGTCCGGCGTGCGCGGCCATCATGCCGGCGTCGAGGCCGTGCGCGCGGTGATCCGCCGCGCCGCCGAGCGCGGCATCGAGACCCTGACGCTGTTCGCCTTCTCGAGCGAGAACTGGAAGCGGCCCGCCGTCGAGGTCAACGCCCTGATGGAGCTGTTCCTGATCGCGCTCAAGCGCGAGGTCAAGAAGCTGCACCAGCACGATATCCGCCTCTCGGTGATCGGCGATCGCAGCGGTTTCTCGACGTCCATTCAGAAGCACATCGAGCAGGCCGAGGCGCTGACCGGCGACAACCGGGGGCTGCACCTGGTGATCGCCGCCAACTACGGTGGCCAGTGGGACATCGCCCAGGCCGCCCGGCGGCTGGGCGAGCGGGTCGCCGAGGGCGAGCTGGCCCCCGAGGCGATCGACGAGGCGTCGCTCGGCGCCGAACTGAGTCTCACCGCCCCGGTGGACCTGTGCATCCGTACCAGCGACGAGAAGCGCATCTCCAATTTCCTGCTCTGGCAGCTGGCCTACGCCGAGCTGTACTTCTCGCCGCTGCTGTGGCCCGATTTCGACGGCGAGGCCTTCGACGCGGCCCTGGCCGACTTCGCCGGGCGCAAGCGCCGTTTCGGCATGACCGACGAACAGGTCGAGGCTCAGCAAGGTGCTTAAACAACGCATTCTCACCGCCGCCTGGCTGGCCCCGCTGGCGCTGGTCGGGCTGTTCGGGCTCGACGGCATCGCCTTCGCGCTGTTCACCGCGGCCATCGTGCTGCTCGGGGCCTGGGAATGGGCCAACCTGGCCGGCCTCGAGGCCGGCGCCCGTCGCTGGAAGCCGGTGCTGGGGCTGGGCGCGCTGATGGCGCTGCTGGGCCTGACCGGCCAGCACCTGGCGAGCTGGCCGCTGTGGCTCGGGGCCCTGGGCTGGCTCGTCAACCTGCGCTGGGTGGTCGGCTATCCGGCGCGCCTCGCCCAGTGGCGCTCCACCGCCATGCGTCTGGCCATGGGGCTGTGGGTGCTGCTGCCGGCCTGGGTCGGCTTCAACGTGCTGCACGAGACCGGCGGCGTGTGGCTGCTGTTCGTGCTGCTGCTGGTGTGGGGCGCCGACATCGGCGCCTACTTCGTCGGCAAGTCGCTCGGCCAACGCAAGCTGGCGCCCCGGGTCAGCCCCGGCAAGACCCGCGAGGGCGTCATCGGCGGCCTGGTGGTGACCGGGCTGCTGGCGCTGGTGTTCGCCGACTGGCAGGCCCTGTCGCTCGGCGCCACCCTGGTGCTGGTGGCCGCCACCGCCGTGGTCACCCTGGCCTCGGTGGTCGGCGACCTGCTCGAGAGCATGCTCAAGCGCCATCGCGGCATCAAGGACTCCAGCCAGCTGTTGCCCGGTCACGGCGGGGTGCTCGATCGCATCGACAGCCTGTGCGCCGCGGTGCCGCTGTTCGCGCTGCTGGCGGGAGGACTCGGCGCATGAGTCGGCCGCAGTCCGTCACCGTGCTCGGCGCCACCGGGTCGATCGGCGTCAGCACCCTGGACGTGCTGGCCCGCCATCCCGAGCGCTACCGGGTCCATGCGTTGACCGCCCATCGCTCCCGCGAGACGCTGCTGGCCCAGTGTCGTGTCCACGCCCCGGCGCTGGCCGTGCTCGAGCGCGAGGAAGACGCCGCCTGGCTGCGCGAGCGGCTGGGCGAGGCGGGGCTTGTCACCGAGGTGCGCTGCGGCCCGGAGGCGCTGGTCGAGGTCAGCGAGGCCTCGGAGGTCGACGTGGTCATGGCGGCCATCGTCGGCGCCGCCGGACTGCTGCCGACGCTCGCCGCGGTGCGGGCCGGCAAGCGGGTGCTGCTGGCCAACAAGGAAGCGCTGGTGATGTCCGGGGCGCTGTTCATGGACGCGGTGGACCGTCACGGCGCGACCCTGCTGCCGATCGATTCCGAACATAACGCCATCTATCAGTGTCTACCCGTCGAACATCGCGGCGGACTCGCGCGCCACGGCGTCACCCAGCTGCTGCTGACCGCCTCGGGCGGCCCTTTCCGCGGCTGGTCGGCCGAGGCGCTGGCCGGCGTCACCCCCGAGCAGGCCTGCGCCCATCCCAACTGGTCGATGGGGCGCAAGATCTCGGTGGACAGCGCCACCCTGATGAACAAGGGGCTCGAGCTGATCGAGGCCTGCTGGCTGTTCGACGCTCGGCCGTCGCAGATCCAGGTGGTGGTGCATCCGCAGAGCGTGATCCATTCCATGGCCGCCTACGCCGATGGCTCGGTGTTGGCCCAGCTGGGCAACCCGGACATGCGTACCCCGATCGCCTACGGACTGTCCTGGCCCGAGCGCCTCGATGCCGGCGTGGAGGCGCTCGATCTCTTCCAGGTCGCACGGCTCGACTTCGAGCCCGCCGACGAGGCCGCCTTCCCCTGCCTTCGGCTGGCCCGCGAGGCCATGAAGGACGGCGGCACGGCGCCGGCGGTGCTCAACGCCGCCAACGAGGTGGCCGTGGAGGCCTTCCTCGACGGCCGGCTGGGCTTCGCCGGAATCGGCGAGCTGGTCTCGCGGGTGCGCGAGGCCTGCCCGCCGGAGCCGGCCACCGAGCTGGCGGGCATCCTCGACGCCGATGCCCGGGCGCGCCGCGAGGCCGAGGCCCGGCTGGGGCGCCGCTAGCGCCGACTTTCGACAACTTCACCGGAGATAGCCATGGGTCTGATCCAGAACGTGCTGGCCGTGATCGTGGTGCTCGGCCTGCTGATCACCTTCCATGAGTTCGGCCACTTCTGGGTCGCCCGGCGCTGTGGCGTCAAGGTGCTGCGCTTCTCCGTGGGCTTCGGCAAGCCGCTGTGGTCGCGGGTCGACCGCCACGGCACCGAATTCGCCGTGGCGGCGATTCCCCTGGGCGGCTACGTCAAGATGCTCGACGAGCGCGAGGCGCCGGTCCCCGACGACGAGCGCCACCTGGCCTTCAATCGCCAGGGCGTCTGGCGGCGCATCGCCATCGTCGTTGCCGGACCGCTGGCCAACTTCCTGCTGGCGCTGGTCGCCTACTGGCTGCTGTTCGTCGCCGGGACCACCACCGTGGTGCCGGTGATCGGCGAGGTCGCACCCGACTCGCCGGCCGCTCGCGGCGGTCTCGCCGCCGGGCAGGAGATCACCGCGGTGCGAGGGGCCAGCGTTCGTTCCTGGGAAGACATCAACCTCGAGCTGGTATCGGCCATCGGGGCCAGCGGCGAGCTGACGGTGAGCGCCCGCGACGAGGGCGACAGCCGGGTCCGGGAGCATCGCCTGCCGGTGCAGGACTGGCTGGTGCGTCAGGATCCGCCTCGGCCGCTGCAGACCCTCGGCGTGACGCCCTGGCGCCCGCAGATCCCCGCGGTCCTCGGCCAGGTGGTGGACGGCGAGCCGGCGGCCGAGGCAGGCCTCGCGGCCGGCGACGAGATCCTGGCCGTCGACGGCGAACCGGTGGCCGACTGGGGCGACTTCGTCCAGCGGGTCCGCGGGCGGCCCGGCGAGGCCCTGTCGCTCAGCGTGGCGCGCGACGGCGAGCGTCGCTCGCTGTCGCTGACGCCGCGCCCCCGGACCCTCGACGACGGCACCACCATCGGACATGTGGGCGCCGGCGTGGCCTCGGTGCCCTGGCCGGAAGAATACCGCCGCGAGATCCGCTACGGCCCCCTGGCCGCCGTGGGGCAGGCCGTGTCGCGCACCGGCGAGATGACCGTGCTGACCCTGGATGCGATCCGCAAGATGCTGGTCGGGCTGATCTCGCCGTCGAACCTCTCCGGACCGATCACCATCGCCCGCATCGCCGGCGACTCGGCCCGCTCCGGGCTCGAGAGCTTCGTCAGTTTCCTGGCCTATCTGTCGATCAGCCTCGGCGTGCTCAACCTGCTGCCGATCCCGGTGCTCGACGGCGGCCACCTGCTGTATTACCTGGTGGAGGCGGTCCGCGGGCGGCCGGTGTCCGAACGCACCCAGGCCATCGGTCTGCGCGTCGGCCTGGCGCTGGTCGGCACCCTGATGCTGATGGCGCTGTATTTCGACCTGATGCGGCTCTGGTAACCGGCTCCTGGCTTGTCAGTTGCCCGTGCAAATGTATAAGGTGCCTGTCTGGACAGGTAGGCAGATCAACGCGAGCGAATCGACTGCATGAAGATCAAGACCATCGGACTGGCGGCGCTGCTGCTCGCCGGTGCCGGCACGGCACAGGCGGAAACCTTCGACGTAAAGGACATACGAGTGGAGGGGCTGCAGCGCGTATCGGCGGCCTCCGTCTTCAATGCCTTTCCTGTCAATGCACCCGATCGGGTCGATGACCGCGAGCTGGCCGAGGCGGCCCGACAGCTGTTCGCCACCGGCCTGTTCGAGGACATCCAGCTGGCCCGTGACGGCGACGTGCTGATCATCGAGGTGGAGGAGCGCCCCACCATCACCAGCCTCAACATCGAGGGCAACAGCCAGATCCCCGAGGAAGAGCTGCGCCGTGGCCTGCGCGAGGCCGGCCTCGACGAGGGGCAGGTGCTGCAGCTCTCGACCCTGGAAGAGATCCAGCGCGAGCTGTCCGGCGTCTATCAGGCCCAGGGCCGCTACAGTGCCAGCATCGACACCGAGGTCCAGGACCTCGGCCAGGGTCGCGTGCAGGTCGACATCGACATCGACGAGGGCGCGGTGGCCAAGATCCGCCAGATCAACATCGTCGGCAACCAGGCCTTCGACGACGATACCCTGCGCGACGTGCTCGAGCTCGAGGACAAGCCGGGCTGGTTCTTCGGCTGGTTCTCCAGCGACGAGTACTCCCGTCAGGCGCTGTCCGGCGATCTGGAGCGGCTGCGTTCGTACTATCTGGATCGCGGCTACGTCAATTTCACCATCGATTCCACCCAGGTCTCGATCGGTCCCGACAAGTCGAAGATCTTCATCACCATCAACGTCAGCGAGGGCGAGCGCTACCGCCTCGGCGACATCGCCTTCGCCGGCGACCTGCGCATCCCCGAGCGCGAGGCCCGCGATCTGCTCGAAGTACAGAGCGGCGAGACCTTCTCGCGCAGCGACGTGACTGCCTCCTCCGAGGCGCTGCGCTCGCGGCTCGGCGCCGAGGGCTTCGCCTTCGCCAACGTCGACGGCATCCCCGAGACGCGCAGCGACGGCACCGTCGACCTGACCTTCCGCGTCGAGCCGGGCAGTCGCGCCTACGTGCGTCGTATCGAGTTCGTCGGCAACACCACCACCCAGGACGAGGTGCTGCGCCGCGAGATGATCCAGATGGAGGGGGCGCCGGCGTCCACCGAGTCGATCAGCCAGTCCCGGGAGCGCCTGGAGCGGCTGGGCTTCTTCAAGCAGGTCGAGGTGCAGACCGAGCCGGTGGCCGGCTCCAACGACCAGCTCGACGTCACCTACAACGTCGAGGAGCAGCCGTCCGGCTCGATCTCCGCGAGCATCGGTTTCTCCCAGAGCGCCGGCGTGATCTATGGCGCCTCGCTGTCCCAGAACAACTTCCTGGGCACCGGCAACCGGGTCAACATCGGCGCCCAGCGCAGCGACACCTACACCAACCTGAACTTCGGCTTCACCGATCCCTACTGGACCCTCGACGGCATCTCGCGCGGCTACAACCTGTTCTACCGCGAGACCGACTACGAGGATTCCGACATCTCGACCTACTCGACGGATGCCTATGGCGGCGGCATCAACTTCGGCTACCCGATCAACGAGCTGACCCGGCTCAACTTCGGCGCCGACATCGAGGACCTGACCATCGAGACCTATCGGGACACGGCGTCGGAGATCCAGCGCTACGTCGATGACCAGGGCGACAACGCCCAGGCCTTCAAGCTGACCGCCAGCTGGACCCGCAACGCGCTGAACCGCGGCATCATGCCCACCGCCGGCAACTACCAGCGCCTGTCGCTGGAGACCGCGGTGCCCGGCAGCGACGCCGAGTACTACAAGCTGCGCGCCCGCGCCCGGCACTTCTTCCCGATCAACGAGGAGCAGACCTGGTCGTTCAAGCTGCGCGGCGAGGTCGGCTACGCCGACACCATCGGCAACGATCCCTATCCGTTCTACGAGAACTTCTACACCGGTGGCCTGGGATCGGTGCGCGGCTTCACCAGCAACACCCTGGGGCCCAATACCACGCCGCCCGTGGGTGGCGACGCCGACGAGGACCGGACCCTGGGCGGCAACGTGCTGGTCGAGGGCGGCGCCGAGCTGATCTTCCCGATGCCCTTCGTCGAGGACAAGCGCTCGGTGCAGCCGTCGGTGTTCGTGGACGCCGGCAACACCTTCCTCACCGACTGCTATGCGGTGCGCGACGAGGAAGCCGGTCAGTCCAGTTGCAGCTCCGGCGTCGACCTGGGCGAGCTACGCTACAGCGTGGGTCTCGGCATCTCCTGGCTGACGCCGGTGGGGCCGCTGACCTTCAGCATCGCCGAGCCGCTCAACGCCAAGAGCGACGACGACACCCAGTTCTTCCAGTTCTCGCTGGGCCAGACCTTCTAACAGGGTCCGTCGGCGCGCCGCCTCCTCGCGGGACGGGGAGGGGGCGATTCACGCCACGGTCCCCGGGCCTCGACTCGCGTCATCGACGGAGTCGGGGCCCGTCGATATCGAACCGGCGCGGCGCTCGCCGCCAGCGCAGAGTGTTTTCACCACCGACATCGGGTTCCCATGACTCAAGACTCTCCTTCCCTGACGCTGGCCGAGATCGCCACGCAGCTGGGGGCCGGCCTCCAGGGTGACGGCGAGCGCCGTGTGCGTGGCCTGGCCACGCTGCGCGATGCCGGGCCCGATCAGATCGCCTTCCTGGCCAATCGCGCCTATCTCAAGGACCTGCCCGGCACCCGGGCCGCGGCGGTGCTGCTGCACCCGAGCCATGCCGACGAGTGCCCCGTGGCGAGCCTGACCCTCGACAACCCCTACCTGGGCTACGCCCAGCTGTCGCGGCTGTTCGACCCGCTGACCGGCCGCGAGGCCCCGGGCGTGCACGCCTCCGCGGTGGTCGCCGAGGACGCGCGGCTGGGCGACGGCGTGGTGGTCGGCCCCCAGGCGGTGATCGAGGCGGGCGTCGAGCTCGGCGACGGCGTGGTGATCGGCCCCGGCTGCGTGGTCGGCGCCGACACCCGGATCGGGGCCGAGTCGCGACTGCATGCCAACGTGACCGTCTACCATGGGGTGAGCATCGGCGCCCGGGTGATCCTGCACAGCGGCTGCGTGATCGGCGGCGACGGCTTCGGATTCGCCCACGATGGCGCCGGCTGGCAAAAGATCGCCCAGCTCGGCGGGGTGGTGCTGGGGGACGACGTCGAGGTCGGCAGTGGCTCGAGCATCGACCGCGGCGCCCTGGGCGATACCGTGATCGGCGAGGACGTGAAGATCGACAGCCAGGTGCAGATCGCCCACAACGTGCAGATCGGGGCCCACAGCGCGCTGGCCGGTTGCGTCGGCATCGCCGGCTCCACCCGCGTCGGCCGGCACTGCATGCTGGGCGGTGGCGTGGGCCTGTCCGGCCACCTGACGGTCTGTGACGGCGTCCAGGTCACCGGCATGAGCCTGGTCACCAACTCGATCCACGAGCCGGGCGTCTACTCTTCGGGGACCGGCGCCATGGAGAACGCCCAGTGGCGGCGCAGCGCGGTGCGCTTCAAGCAGCTCGACGACATCGCCCGTCGCCTGCAGCGCCTGGAAAAAGCCGGGCGCGATGCTTGAGGCCGCTCCCTCGGGCGGTATAATCCCCCGCCCGTCCGTCGCCATGCGCGCGGCGACGGCCGCGCCCGCGATGCGGGGCATTCTGTCATTTCAGAGGTCGCTACGATGGTAATGGACATTAACGAGATTCGGGAATATCTGCCCCACCGCTATCCTTTCCTGCTGGTGGACAGGGTGACGGAGCTCACCCATGGCGAATCCATCGTTGCCTACAAGAATGTCAGCATCAACGAGCCGTTCTTCAATGGCCATTTCCCGCATCATCCGATCATGCCGGGCGTGCTGGTCGTCGAGGCGCTGGCCCAGGCCTGCGGGATCCTCGGCTTCAAGACGGTCAACAAGCTGCCCGCCGACGGCTATGTCTACTATCTCGTCGGCAGCGACAACGTGCGCTTCAAGCGCCCGGTGATGCCCGGCGACCAGCTGGAGCTGCGCGCCGACGTGATCCGCGAGAAGCGCGGCATCTGGAAGTTTCAGTGCAAGGCCAGCGTGGCCGGCGAGGTCGCCTGCGAGGCCGAGATCACCTGTGCCGAGAGGAAGGTCGCTTGATTCATCCCACCGCCATCGTAGATCCGGCCGCGCGCCTGGCCGATGATGTCGAGGTCGGCCCCTTCAGCGTCATCGGCGCCGACGTCGAGATCGGCGCCGGCTCGCGCATCGGCCCCCATGTGGTGATCCAGGGCCCGACGGTGATCGGCGAGCGCAACCGGGTCTTCCAGTTCGCCTCGGTCGGCGAGGAATGCCAGGACAAGAAGTACGCCGGCGAGCCCACCCGCCTGGTGATGGGCGACGACAACGTCGTGCGCGAGGGCGTGACCCTGCACCGTGGCACCGTCCAGGATCGCGGCGAGACCACCATCGGCTCGCGCAACCTGTTCATGGCCTACGTTCACGTCGGCCATGACTGCGTGATCGGCGACGACTGCATCCTGGCCAACCAGGTGACCCTGGCCGGCCACGTCAAGCTGGGCGACTTCGCGATCATCGGCGGGCTGTCGGCGATCCACCAGTTCTGCCACTTCGGCGAGCATGCCATGGCCGGCGGCGGTTCGATCATCACCAAGGACACGCCGGCCTACGTGATGATCAACGGCAATCCCGCCGCGGCCCACGGCCTCAACCTGATCGGCCTGCGCCGCCGCGGCTTCTCCAACGAGGCGATCCGCGCCCTGGGCGAGGCCTACAAGCTGGTCTATCGACAGGGCCTGACCGTGGAGCAGGCGCTCACCGAGATCCGCGCGCAGTACGCGCTGCCGGAGACCGAGACCTTTGTTGCCTCCATCGAGGCCTCGACCCGCGGCATCGTGCGCTGACGCCATGACGATCGCGCGCGTCTACCTGGTGGCCGGCGAGCTTTCCGGCGACATCCTCGGTGCCGGGCTGATGCGCGAGCTCAAGGCCCGCCACTCCGGCGTCGAATTCCGGGGCATCGGCGGGCCGCGCATGATCGCCGAGGGCATCGACAGCCGCTTCCCGCTGGAGACCCTCTCGGTGATGGGACTGGTCGAGGTGCTCAAGCACCTGCCGGGGCTGGTGCGCGTGCGCCGCACGCTGCGCCAGGACGCCCTCGACTGGCGGCCCGACATCGTGATCGGCATCGACGCGCCGGACTTCAACCTGGGGCTCGAGCGCCAGCTGCGCGAGGCCGGCCTGACCACCGCCCACTACGTCAGCCCCTCCGTGTGGGCCTGGCGCCAGGGCCGGGTCAAGGGCATCGCCCGCTCGGTGGACGCGATGCTGACCTTCCTGCCCTTCGAGGCCGCCTTCTACGTCCGCCATCGGGTACCGGTGGCCTTCGTCGGCCACCCGCTGGCCGACGAGCTGCCGCTGGTCAACGACCGGGGCGAGGCTCGCGAGGCGCTGGGGCTGCCCGCCCGGGGCGTGTCCGACGAGGCGCCGCTGCTGGCCGTGCTGCCCGGCTCCCGGGCCAACGAGATCCGCTTCCTGGGGGCGACCTTCCTCGACGCCGCCGAGGGGCTGTGCCGCGAGCGCGAGGCGCTGCGGGTGGTGATTCCCGCCGCCACGCCGGCCCGGCGCGCCGAGCTCGAGGCGCTATTGGAGGGCCGCGAGGCGCTGCGCGAGCGGGTGATCCTGGTCGACGGCCAGTCCCGTGAGGCCATGGTGGCCGCCGATGCCGTGCTGCTGGCTTCCGGCACCGCGGCGCTGGAGGCCATGCTGTGCCACCGCGCCATGGTAGTGGCCTACCGCATGGCGCCGATGACCCACTGGCTGGCCAAGCGGCTGGTCAAGACCGAATGGATCTCGCTGCCCAATCTCATCGCCCGGGAGGCCCTGGTGCCGGAGCTGATCCAGGACGACGCCAGCCCCGAGGGTATCGCCGCCGAGCTCGCCGTTCTGCTCGACGACGCCGAGGCGCGCCACGCCCTCGAGGCGCGCTTCGCGGCCATGCACGAAGGGCTGCAGCGCGATGCCAGCCGCCGTGCGGTGGATGCCGTCGAGGCGCTGGTGGCGCGCCGCGCGCTGCCTGCCTCGGTGGCGCCCGAGGCGCTGGAGGAGGGCACATGAAGGCCGAGGACTTCCCGCCGCTGGTCGTCGACTATCGCGGCACGCATCTGGCCGGGGTCGACGAGGTCGGGCGCGGCCCGCTGGTCGGCCCGGTGGTGGCCGCCGCGGTGATCCTCGATCCGGCCGCGCCGATCGACGGGCTGACCGACTCCAAGAAGCTGACCGCCAAGCGCCGCGAGGCGCTGGACGCCCGGATCCGCGAGCGGGCCCTGGCCTTCGCCGTGGCCGAGGCCAGCCCCGACGAGATCGATGGCCTGAACATCTATCACGCCACGCACCTGGCCATGCGGCGCGCCATCGATGCGCTGTCGCCGGCCGCGGAATATCTGCTGGTGGACGGTAATCGGCTCCCCGGGCATCATGTGCCGGGCCAGGCGGTGGTCAAGGGCGACGCCCGTCATCCGGCGATCGCCGCGGCCTCGATCCTGGCCAAGGTGGCCCGCGACGCCGACATGCTGGCGCTGGACGCGCGCCATCCCGACTATGGCTTCGCCCGCCACAAGGGCTACCCGACGCCCGAGCACCTGGCCGCCCTGGCGCGCCTCGGGGCGTTGCCCGAGCACCGGCGCTCCTTTGCGCCCGTCAAGCGCCAGCTGAACCTGCTCTAACTTGTCCACATCCCGTCGCGCAGGGGGCAGGCCGTAGAGGAGGTCCTACGCCAGGGGTGAGGAGGATTCCTCCGAACGGGTTGGCCATGGATGGCCAACCCAGGCCCTGCAAGCGGAGCAGGATGCGAGAGCGCTGCAGGGCGTCGGTAGCGCCCAGGGAGGGGGTCACAGCGCCTCCTCGATGGTCCGACACTTCGGAGGCCTGACGCCTGCTTGCTTTCTGACGCTGTGACAGACAGCGTCGACCCATTTCCCATCATCAAGCCCGAGTCCGCCATGACCGCTCCCTTCGTTCATCTCCGTGTGCACAGCGAATTTTCCCTGGTCGATGGCCTGGTGCGTCTCAAGCCGCTGATCAAGGCGGCGGGCAACCAGGGCGTGCCGGCACTGGCGCTCACCGACGAGGCCAACCTCTTCGCCCTGGTCAAGTTCTACGGCGGCGCCCAGGGGGCCGGCCTCAAGCCGATCATCGGTGGCGACTTCTGGCTCGCCAACCCCAACGACGAGGCACATCCCTACCGCCTGACGCTGCTGGCCATGAGCGACGTCGGCTACCGCAACCTGACCGAGCTGATCTCGCGGGGCTGGGTCGAGGGGCAGAAGGACGGCGTGGCGCTGCTGGACCGGCGCTGGGTGCTCGAGCAGAGCGAGGGGCTGATTGCCCTGTCCGGCGGGCGCGAGGGCGACGTCGGCCGCCACCTGCTGACCGATCACCACGCCGAGGCCCGGGCCCTGCTCGACGAATGGCAGGCCGCCTTCCCCGGGCGCTACTACCTGGAGCTGACCCGCACCGGCCGGCCGCTGGAGGAGGAGTGCGTGCACCTCTCGGTGGACCTCGCCGTCGAGACCGGCACCCCGGTGGTGGCCACCAACGACGTGCGCTTCCTCGAGCGCGAGGACTTCTGGGCCCACGAGACCCGGGTCTCGATCGGTGAGGGCAAGGCGCTGGACGACCCGCGTCGCGAGCGTCGCTACACCGAGGAGCAGTACTTCAAGAGCCCCGAGGAGATGGCCGAGCTATTCTCGGACATTCCCGAGGCGCTGGAAAACAGCGTGATGATCGCCGCGCGCTGCAACGTCGACGTGCGCCTGGGCGAGATCTTCCTGCCGGAATACGGCATTCCCGAGGGCATGACCCAGGAGGAGTTCTTCCGCAAGATCTCCCACGACGGCCTGACCGAGCGCCTGGACTTCCTCTACCCAGTGGACAAGTATCCCCGCGACGGCGACGAGTACGCCGAGATCGATGCCCGCTACCGCAAGCGGCTCGACTTCGAGCTCGACATCATCCTGCAGATGGGCTTCCCGGGCTATTTCCTGATCGTGATGGACTTCATCCAGTGGGCCAAGGACAACGACGTCCCCGTCGGCCCGGGGCGGGGCTCCGGCGCCGGCTCGCTGGTGGCCTATGCGCAGAAGATCACCGATCTGGATCCGCTCGAATACGACCTGCTGTTCGAGCGCTTCCTGAACCCCGAGCGTGTCTCGATGCCCGACTTCGACGTCGACTTCTGCATGGAGAAGCGCGACCGGGTGATCGACTACGTGGCCGAGCGCTACGGCCGCGACGCCGTCTCGCAGATTGTCACCTTCGGCACCATGGCCGCCAAGGCGGTGGTGCGCGACGTGGCCCGCGCCCAGGGCAAGCCCTACTCGCTGGGCGACAAGCTGTCCAAGCTGATCCCCTTCGAGGTCGGCATGACCCTGGCCAAGGCCATCGAGGACGAGCCCCAGCTCAAGGAGTTCCTCGACGCCGACGAGGAGGCCCAAGAGATCTGGGACATGGCGGTGAAGCTCGAGGGCATCACCCGCGGCACCGGCAAGCACGCTGGCGGCGTGGTGATCGCGCCGACCAAGCTCACCGACTTCTCGCCGCTGATCTGCGACGAGGACGGCAGCGGCCTGCGCGTGCAGTACGACAAGAACGACATCGAGGACGCCGGGCTGGTCAAGTTCGACTTCCTGGGCCTGCGCACCCTGACCATCATCGACTGGGCGCTGGAGATGGTCGACAAGGTGCGCGCCGCGGAAGGGCAGGGGCCGCTGAACATCGACGCCATCCCGCTGGACGACAAGCCGACCTTCGAGATGCTCAAGAAGGCCGAGACCACAGCGGTGTTCCAGCTCGAATCCCGCGGCATGAAGGAGCTGATCAAGCGCCTGCTGCCGGACTCGCTGGAGGACATGATCGCCCTGGTGGCGCTGTTTCGTCCGGGGCCCCTGCAGTCGGGCATGGTCGACGACTTCATCAACCGCAAGCATGGCCGGGCCGAGGTCGCCTATCCGCACCCGGACTACCAGCACGAGCTGCTCAAGCCGGTGCTCGAGCCCACCTACGGCATCATCCTGTACCAGGAGCAGGTGATGCAGATCGCCCAGGTGATGGCCGGCTACAGCCTGGGCCAGGCCGACATGCTGCGCCGCGCCATGGGCAAGAAGAAGCCCGAGGAGATGGCCAAGCAGCGCGCCGGTTTCATGGAGGGCTGCGCCGAGAACGGCATCGACAAGGACCTGGCGGGCAACATCTTCGACCTGGTGGAGAAGTTCGCCGGTTACGGCTTCAACAAGTCGCACTCGGCGGCCTACGGCCTGGTGTCCTATCAGACCGCCTGGCTGAAGGCGCACTATCCCGGGCCCTTTATGGCGGCGGTGATGTCCACCGAGATGGACAACCTCGACAAGGTGGTGCCGCTGATCGAGGAGTGCCGCCATATCGGGCTCACGGTGACGCCGCCGGACGTCAACGTCGGCGGCTACAAGTTCACCGTCGATGACGAGGGCCGGGTGGTCTACGGCCTGGGCGCCATCCGTGGCGTCGGCGAGGGCCCCATCGGCGCCATCGTCGAGGCCCGGGAGGAGGGCGGCGCCTTCCGCGACCTGTTCGACTTCTGCAAGCGGGTCGATCCCAAGCGCATGAACAAGCGCACCCTGGAGGCGCTGATCCGCTCCGGGGCGCTGGACAACCTGGGCCCGAGCCGCGCGGTGATGGCCGCCTCGCTGGAGGCCGCGCTCAAGGCTGCGGCCCAGAACCAGGCCAACCAGAACCTGGGCATGATGGACATGTTCGGCGAGGCCTTCGCCGCCTCCGATGAAGAGGACGACACCGACGTCTACGCCGACTATCGCGGTGCCCGTGACTGGACCGACAAGGAGCGCCTGGGCGGCGAGAAGGATACTCTCGGGCTGTATCTGACCGGTCATCCCATCGACGAGTACGAGAAGGAGCTCGAGCGCTTCGTCTCCACCCGCATCGGCGACCTCAAGCCGTCCCGGGAGTCGCAGCGGGTCGCCGGGCTGGTGGTCGGCATGCGCACCATGAAGTCCAAGCGCGGCGACACCATGGCCTTCGTCACCCTGGACGACCGCACCGGCCGCATCGAGGCCTCGCTGTTCGGCGAGCTGTTCGATCAGGTGCGCAGCCGCCTGGACACCGACCAGGTGCTGATCGTGGAAGGCGAGGTGCAGAGCGACGACTATTCGGGCGGCCTGCGCCTGCGTGGCAAGGAGATCACGCCGATGGTCGACGCCCGCACCCGCTACGGCCAGGCGGTGGAGCTGGCGCTGGACGGCGAACGCGCCAACGGCCGGCTGGTGGACAGCCTGCGCGACAGCCTGGCTCCCTACCGCAGCGGCGAGGGCCTGCCGGTGCGGCTGCGCTACCGCAGCGCCGCGGCCAGCGGCTGGCTGGAGCTGGCCGAGGAGTGGCGGGTCACGCCCTCCGACGAGCTGCTGATCGCCCTGCGCGAGGTCGAGGGCCAGGACGGCGTGCGCCTGCGCTACCGTTGACACGCGACGCACCGACAATGTGCAGGCACCCTGGCTCGCCTTGCGTGGGCGTGTCAGGGTGCGATAATGAACACCGTTTGACGCTTCCCCCCGGTCGCCTCTTCGGCCGACGAGACAAGGCTATCCCATGAACCCCAACTACCTAGACTTCGAACAGCCCATCGCCGAGCTTCAGGCCAAGATCGAGGAGCTGCGCCTGGTCGGCAACGACAGCCAGGTCAACCTGAACGACGAGATCGGCCGGCTCGAGGAGAAGAGTCGCAAGCTCACCGAGTCGATCTTCAAGGATCTGACCGCCTGGCAGGTGTCGCAGCTGTCGCGCCATCCCCAGCGTCCCTACACCCTCGACTACCTCGAGCACGTCTTCACCGACTTCGACGAGCTGCACGGCGATCGCAACTTCGCCGACGACGCGGCCCTGGTCGGCGGCGTGGCGCGCCTGAACGACAAGCCGGTGATGGTCATCGGCCACCAGAAGGGCCGTGACGTCAAGGAGAAGGTGCGCCGCAACTTCGGCATGCCGCGCCCCGAGGGCTATCGCAAGGCCTGCCGCCTGATGGAGATGGCCGAGCGCTTCAAGATGCCGGTGCTGACCTTCATCGACACCCCGGGCGCCTACCCGGGCATCGACGCCGAGGAGCGCGGCCAGTCCGAGGCCATCGCCTACAACCTGGCGGTGATGTCGCGGCTCAAGACGCCGATCGTCTCCACCGTGGTGGGCGAGGGCGGCTCCGGCGGCGCGCTGGCCATCGGCGTGTGCGACGAGCTGGCCATGCTGCAGTACTCCACCTATTCGGTGATTTCCCCCGAGGGCTGCGCCTCCATCCTGTGGAAGAGCGCCGAGAAGGCCTCCGAGGCCGCCCAGGCCATGGGCATCACCGCCGAGCGCCTCAAGGAGCTGGGCTTCGTCGATACCCTGATCCCCGAGCCGCTGGGTGGCGCGCATCGCAAGCCGATGGACACCGCCGAGCGCATCCGTACCGCGCTGACCGAGAGCCTCGAACGCCTCGAGGGCATGGACACCGATGCCCTGCTGGAGCGTCGGTACAAGCGCCTGATGAGCTACGGCGCCCCTGTTTGATATCGGGCCTTTCTGCGCTCGATCTGGCGGTGTTGGAGAAGACCTCATCCTGCTCATTTAGCCGCAAGTAAACTCCGCGGCTTCGGTCTTCTCCGCCTAGCGACCCACAGGGATGTGGGAAGTGCGTTGGCCCGTCGGGAACGGGCCCAGCCTAGATCGTCGCTCGAAGAGGCCGCTGGCTGGGTGGCGATGGCTCTGCTAACTCGATGTCACAGCGGTCTCCCTGCCCATGAGCCTCGCGCCTTCTTCCCTGCAAGCCACGATCGACAGCGCCCTGGCCCAGACTCCGCCGGGGTGCGGCGTGTGGGTGGCGCTCTCCGGCGGGCTCGATTCCGCGCTGCTGCTGACCCTGGCCGCCGAGGCCTGTCGGCGTCATCCGCGCCCGCTGCGGGCGCTGCACGTGCACCACGGCCTGCAGGCCGCCGGCGACGACTTCGAGCGTCACTGCCGGTGGCTGTGCTCGCGGCTCGGGGTGCCGCTGTTCGTCGAGCGTGCCGCGGTCGATGCCAAGGCGGGGCTTGGGCTCGAGGGCGAGGCGCGGGCCGCGCGCCATGCGGCCTTCGCCCGGCGCGTCGGCGCCGGCGAGACTCTGTGGCTGGCCCAGCATCGCGACGATCAGGCCGAGACCTTCCTGCTGGCGGCGCTGCGCGGCGCCGGTCCCCGCGGGCTCGCGGCGATGCCGGCGGTGCATGATCTCGCCGGACGCCGCCGCGTGCGCCCGCTGCTCGACGTTTCCCGCGCGGCGCTGGAGGCCGAGGCCCGGCGTCTGAATCTTGCCTGGGTCGAGGATCCGAGCAACGCCGACACCGCGCTGGATCGCAATTTCCTGCGCCATCGGGCGCTGCCGCTGCTGGCCGAGCGCTGGCCGCACGCCGCGGCGGGGCTGGCCCGCAGCGCGGCGCATGCCGGTGAGGCCGATGGCCTGCTCGAGGAATTCGCCGCCGAGGACCTGGCACGGCTGGGGGGCGAGCCGTCCTGCCTGCCCCTCGACGCCCTTCTGGCGCGCTCGGCGCCGCGCCGTCGCCTGCTGATCCGCCACTGCCTGGAGCGACGTGGTCTGCCGCGGCCGCCTTCCGCCCGGCTGGCCACGCTGCTCGACCAGCTCGAGGCGCGTCGCGACGCCGAGGTGCGCGTCGCCTGGGTGGGCGCCGAGGCGCGGGTCTGGCGCGGGAGGCTGTATCTGCTGGCGCCGGCCGTGCCCTTGCCGGCCGGATGGCGCGTCGACTGGAACGGCCGAGCGCCGCTTGTGACGCCCTTGGGGCCGCTCGAGTGCGGCCTGTGCCGCCAGGATGGCCGGCCGGCGACCCTGACGCTGGCGCCGCGGGTCGGCGGCGAGCGGCTGCGCCTGGCGGGCCGAGGCCGCCGTGATCTCAAGCGTCTGCTGCAGGAGTGGGGGCTGCCGCCCTGGGAGCGGACCGGGCTGATCGTCGCCTGGCATGGCGACGACGCGGTCGCGGTGGGGCGGCCCTCGGGCTGGCTGGCCTGCGCCGAGGGCTGGCGAAGCGGCTGAGCGGGCTCAGCCGTGGGCCAGGGTCAGTCGGTGGCGAGGATCAGCGTCAGGTCGGCGGCCTGCTGGTAAGCGACTTCCTGCTCCAGGTCGGCGAGCAGCAGGCTGGGGTCCTGCTCCGCCTCGAGGTGCAGTCGCAGGGCGTCCCCGTCGTCGGTCGTGAGCGTGGGTGTCTCGGGCGGCTGCTCGGGGCGCGAGTGGTTGAGGATCACCGCCAGGCGCAGCAGCCGGGCCAGCCGTGACATGGCGGGGCGCTCGGCGGCGGGCAGGGCCTGCCATTCCTTGTGCGGGAACTTGCGCCGGTGGGCGCGGACCAGGAAAGCCAGCTGCCGCTGCTCGGGGCGCGAGAAGCCGGCCAGGTCGGAGTGCTCCAGCAGGTAGGCGCCGTGGCGGTGGAACTGGCTGTGGGAGATGGCCAGGCCCACCTCGTGGAGCCGGCTGGCCCATTCCAGGAAGCGCGCCTGATCCTCGTCCAGCCGCCAGGCCTCGCGCACCTGTGCGAACAGTGCCAGCGCCGTGGCGGCGACGTTGTCGGCCTGACGGGCGTCGACGCCGTAGACGCGCTCGAGATTGGCCAGGGTCTTGAGGCGCGAGTCCTCGGGGCTGTTGCGGCCGGCCAGGTCGTAGAGCACGCCCTCGCGCAGGGCGCCGTCGGAGTAGCGCATCTCTTCCAGGTCGAAGGCCTCGAAGATGGCGCCGAGGATGGCGATGCCGGCGGGAAAGACCCGGGCGCGATCGGCCTTGAGGCCGTCCATGGCGACCCTGTCCAGGCGCTTGCACTTGAGCAGCCGCTTGCGCAGGTCGGCCAGGCCCTGGCGGGTGATCACGCCCTCGGGCGACTTGCCGGCGGCGGCGATCACCGCCGCGGCGGCCTTGATGGTGCCGCTGGAGCCGACCGGGTCGCTCCAGCCGAGCTTCTGGAAGGGCTTCTGGATGTTGGCGAGCTCGGAGAGGGCGGCCAGCTCGGCGCGGCGCATGCGCTTCTCGGTGATCTCGCCGCCGTCGAAGAAGCGACGGGTGAAGGTCACGCAGCCCATGCTCAGGCTCTCCAGGGCCTGGGGCTCGAAGTGCTCGCCGATGATGAACTCGGTGGAGCCGCCGCCGATGTCGACGATCAGCCGGCGGCCGTCCTCGGCCACCGCGTGGGCGGCGCCCAGATAGATCAGGCGGGCTTCCTCGCGGCCGGCGATGATCTCGATGCGGGTACCCAGCAGGGCCTCGGCGCGATCGATGAACTCCTGGCTGTTGTCGGCGTCGCGCAGGGCGTTGGTGCCGACCACCCGCAGGTCGGGCGGGGCGATGCCCTCTAGGAAGGGCGCGAAGCGGGCCAGGCAGTCCAGTGCCCGGGTCATGGCGTCCTCGTTGAGCTGACCGTCCTCGTCGATGCCGGCGGCCAGCTGGACCTTGTCGCCCTGCCGGGCGACGACCTGCAGGCGGTCGTCGCGATAGTTGGCGACCAGCAGGTGAAAGCTGTTCGAGCCGAGATCGATGGCGGCGAGTCGGCGGGGGGCGAGCTCGAGCTCGCTGGCATCGGCGTCGTGCCGGTCCTTGGGCGCGGTCATGGCGGGTCCTTCAGGGAGACTGGCCAAAAAGGTTGCGGTCGTCCATCGGGCTTGTCAATCGCGCCGGAGCGGGCTTGGCGCGGGTATTGCGTTTCCCGTCGCCCTTGACTAGTATCGGGGCGTTCGCCTGTTCCGAATGCTTCCCGACCGCCCATGGCCACCACGCCACGGTCATTTTTTCCAAGTCGTCAGATAGCCCTCTGCAATCAGCCCTCTTCCCGGCCCATGGCCCGCTGCGCTGATTTCAGGCGAAAACGAACCTGCTCCCTCGCTCCCGAGACTGGCCCGGCACCCTCAGCGGTCGCCCGCCCGTGGCCATGACCCGCATCCGACGAGAGGCAGCCTGTCCGGGCTCTGAACGCATCCACGCGGCGTTAACGTCTCGCCTCTTTATCCCATACGGCGCACGACTGCCCGGCTTTCACGAGCAACTTCTGAACACACCGATGAATCTTACCGAACTCAAGCAAAAGCCCGTGCCGGAACTCCTGGAGATCGCCCGCGAGATGGGCATCGACAACCTGGCGCGTTCCCGCAAGCAGGACATCATCTTCGCCATCCTCAAGAAGCACGCCAAGAGCGGCGAGGCGATCTACGGCGACGGCGTGCTGGAGATCCTGCAGGACGGGTTCGGCTTCCTGCGCAGCGCCGACAGTTCCTACATGGCCGGCCCCGATGACATCTATGTGTCGCCTTCCCAGATCCGGCGCTTCAACCTGCGCAAGGGCGACTCCATCTCCGGCAAGATTCGTCCGCCCAAGGAAGGGGAGCGTTACTTCGCGCTGTTGAAGGTCAGCGAGATCAACTTCGACAAGCCCGAGAACGCCAAGCACAAGATCCTCTTCGAGAACCTCACGCCGCTGTTCCCCCAGGAGCGGCTGCGCATGGAGATCGGCAACGGCTCCACCGAGGATCTCACGGCGCGGATCATCGATCTGACCGCCCCCATCGGCAAGGGCCAGCGCGGCCTGCTCGTCTCGCCGCCCAAGGCGGGCAAGACGCTGATGCTGCAGAACATCGCCACCTCGATCACGCGCAACAATCCCGAGTGTCACCTGATCGTGCTGCTGATCGACGAGCGGCCCGAGGAGGTCACCGAGATGTCGCGCACCGTGCGCGGTGAAGTGGTGGCCTCGACCTTCGACGAGCCGCCGGCCCGCCACGTGCAGGTCGCCGAGATGGTGATCGAGAAGGCCAAGCGCCTGGTCGAGCACAAGAAGGACGTGGTGATCCTGCTCGACTCCATCACCCGCCTGGCGCGCGCCTACAACACCGTGGTGCCGTCCTCCGGCAAGGTGCTGACCGGCGGCGTCGACGCCCACGCCCTCGAGAAGCCCAAGCGCTTCTTCGGCGCGGCGCGCAACATCGAGGAAGGCGGCAGCCTGACCATCATCGCCACGGCACTGGTCGATACCGGCTCCAAGATGGACGAGGTGATCTTCGAGGAGTTCAAGGGCACCGGCAACATGGAGGCCCACCTGGACCGCAAGCTCGCCGAGAAGCGCGTCTATCCGGCCCTCAACATCCGTCGCTCCGGCACCCGCCGCGAGGACCTGATCGCCTCCGAGGACGAGATGCAGCGCATGTGGATCCTGCGCAAGCTGCTCAACCCGATGGACGATACCGCGGCCACCGAGTTCCTGATCGACCGTCTCAAGGATACCAAGACGAACCTGGAGTTCTTCGAGGCCATGAAAAGACGTTGATCCTGGCCTGCTGCGCTCGACGATACGGCGTTGGAAAACAGCTCAAGCTGCTCATTTACTAAAGTAAACTCCGCGCTTTCGCTGTTTTCCGCCTTGTCTCGTCTTCGCTCGCAACGGCCAGTTCTCAATGTCTTGGTTCTGGGCCTCGGTCCTGGATAGAGTGAGGATCGCCCTTGGCGGTCCTCACCGCAGCATCCCGAAGGGGCAGCATGCTATGCTGCCCCTTTTGCGTCGTTCGGGATAACGGGAAGGCCGCATGAAGTACAAGGACCTGCGCGAGTTCATCGCCGCGCTGGAAGAGCAGGGCGAGCTCAGGCGCGTGACCGCCGAGGTGGACCCCTATCTGGAGATCACCGAGATCTGCGACCGCACCCTGCGGGCCGGCGGACCGGCGCTGCTGTTCGAGAACGTCAAGGGCCATGACATGCCGCTGCTCGGCAACCTGTTCGGCACGCCGAAGCGGGTCGCCCTGGGCATGGGCCAGGAGTCCGTCACCGCGCTGCGCGAGGTCGGCGAACTGCTGGCCTTCCTCAAGGAGCCGGAGCCGCCCAAGGGCTTCCGCGATGCCCTCGACAAGCTGCCGGTCTACAAGCAGGTGATGAGCATGGGCCCCAAGCGGCTCAAGCGCGCGCCGGTGCAGGAGGTGGTGCTCGAGGGCGATGACGTCGACCTCGACCGCCTGCCGATCCAGCACTGCTGGCCCGGCGACGCCGCGCCGCTGGTCACCTGGCCGCTGGTGATCACCAAGGGGCCGCACAAGTCGCGCCTGAACCTCGGCATCTACCGCCAGCAGAAGCTCTCGCGCAATCGCCTGATCATGCGCTGGCTGTCGCATCGCGGCGGCGCCCTGGACTTCCAGGAATGGTGCCGCGAGCATCCCGGCGAGCCCTTCCCGGTGGCGGTGGCGCTGGGCGCCGACCCGGCGACCATCCTCGGCGCCGTGACGCCGGTGCCGGATTCGCTCTCCGAGTACGCCTTCGCCGGGCTCTTGAGAGGCTCGCGCACCGAGCTGGTCAAGTGCGGCCACGCCGACCTCGAGGTGCCGGCCTCCGCCGAGATCATCCTCGAGGGCTTCCTCTATCCGGACGACACCGCTCCGGAAGGCCCCTACGGCGATCACACTGGCTACTACAACGAGGTGGAGACCTTCCCGGTGTTCACGGTCACGCGCATGACCATGCGCCGCGACGCCATCTATCACTCCACCTACACCGGCCGCCCGCCGGACGAGCCCGCGGTGCTGGGGCTGGCGCTGAACGAGGTGTTCGTGCCGATCCTGCGCCGCCAGTTCCCCGAGATCGTCGACTTCTACCTGCCCCCGGAAGGCTGCTCCTACCGCATGGCGGTGGTGACCATGAAGAAGCAGTACCCCGGCCACGCCAAGCGGGTGATGATGGGCGTGTGGAGCTTCCTGCGCCAGTTCATGTACACCAAGTTCGTGGTGGTGCTCGACGACGATGTCAGCGCCCGCGACTGGCAGGACGTGATCTGGGCCATCACCACCCGCATGGACCCCGCGCGGGACACGGTGATGGTGGAGAACACCCCCATCGACTATCTGGACTTCGCCTCGCCGGTGGCGGGGCTGGGCTCCAAGATGGGCCTGGACGCCACCGACAAGTGGCCCGGCGAGACCGATCGCGAATGGGGCACGCCCATCGTCATGGACGAGGCCGTCAAGGCCCGCGTCAGCGAACGCTGGGACGAGCTGGGCATCGACACCCCTGATAACGACAAGAGGCATTCATGACGGCAAGGACCCTGACCTGCCAGGTCGTCGAGGTCGAGGACCTCACCCCCGACGTCTTCCGGGTGCGCCTGGAAGGCCGCGCCGAAGCCATGGCCCATGCGCCCGGCCAGTATCTGGAGATGGCGCTCGACCCCGAGACCTGGGTGCCGTTCTCCATCGCCAATGCCCATGCGGGCGACGGCCGGCTGGAGCTGCACATCCAGCACTGGCCGGAGCGCTCCAACTCGGCGCGGCTGCGCGAGCTGCTGGTGGAGGCGCAGCACCTGACCCTGCGGCTGCCGAGCGGCGACTGCGTGCTCGATCCGGACAGCACCCGCCCGCTGCTGCTGGTGGCCGCTGGCACCGGCTTCGCGCAGATGAAGGCGATCGTCGAGGCGGCGCTGCACGCCGACCCGGCGCGCGAGATCGCGCTGTGGTGGGCGGCCAAGGAACGTCGCGAGTTCTACCTCGAGAGCCTGGCCCGGGAGTGGGCGTCCCAGCATCCGAACCTGACCTTCCACGGAGTCAGCGAGCAGGGCATGGGCGACGACTTCGCCGACGAACGCGTCCAGGGCCATGCCGGGCGCATCGACGCGGCGCTGGGCGAGGCGCTCGACGACGTCGACGTCTCCGGCCATGACGTCTATCTCTCCGGCTCGCCGGGCATGGTCTATGCCTGCGTCGACGTGCTGGCCTCGCTGGGGCTCGAGCCGTCGCGGGTGTTCTCCGACGTCTTCGCCTATGCGCCGCGCGACCCGTTGGTGCCTACCGTGGGCAGCCTGGTGAGGGCAGGCCGGGCATGAGCGCCTCGCCGATCCTGATCACCGGCGGCGCCCAGCGCCTGGGGCGCCACTGCGCCGAGCGGCTGATCGACGAGGGCCATCCGGTGATCGTCAGCTACCGTCGCGAGCGCGAGGCGCTCGAGGCGCTGCGGCGCCGTGGCGTCGTCACCCTGCAGGCCGACTTCGACAGCCAGGCCGGCATCGAGGACTTCCTAGAGCGGCTCAGGGCCGAGACGTCCTCGCTGCGTGCCATCGTCCACAACGCCAGCGACTGGGCGCCCGATGTGGCCGGGCCCGAGGCCGGGGACAACTTCGAACGGCTGTTCCGGGTGCACATGCTGGCGCCGTACCTGATCAACCTCGGCGCCCGCGAGCTGCTCGAGGCCTGCAGCGAGCCGATGCGCGACATCGTTCACATGACCGACTTCGTCGCCAGCAAGGGCTCGCGCAAGCACGCCGCCTATGCCGCCTCCAAGGCCGGGCTCGAGAACCTGACGCTGTCGTTCGCCGCCATGTACGCGCCGTCGATCCAGGTCAACGCCATCGCCCCGGCGATGATCATGCTCAACGAGGACGACGACGAGGCCTACGCCGAGAAGGCTCGGGCCAAGTCGGCGATGGGGCTGATCCCGGGGCCGGGCGTGATCCATCAGAGCCTGCGTTACCTGCTGGATAACCGCTACGTGACGGGCATCACCCTGCCGGTCGACGGCGGACGGCATCTTCGCTAGTGGGGCGGCTCGCCGATCCGGCGTGCAGCGCCTAGACTGGCGATAGCCGCCGACGATGCGAGGAGGGGCCCATGGCGCAGCATGACGATGACGTCAAGGACGACAGCGGGCTGCTGTCCGTCTTCCTGGGGCTGGTGGTGCTGATCGGCATGAGCGGCCTGCCGGGTACCATCGCCTGGATCCGGCTCGCCACCGGCTGAGCCTTGCCATCCGGCCCGGGAGCGGGCAGGATGGAGTCTGATATTCAGGATCACCCTCACGCGAACCATCGCGAAACACCGAGAGTCCCATGACACCGAGCCTGTCCCTGATCCCGCGCCGCCCGATGACCGCCTTCCCGGCGGCGATGGCCCGTGGTCACGAGACCGTCGTCGGTGACGCCTATTATTGGCAGGGCTATTGGTTTAGCGCCGGCGTGCCGGCGGCCGTGTCCTGATCGTACAGGACGACGCCGCGAGGCACGCCCGCCCAGGGCTGCCTCCGAGACTCAGAACCCCCGGACGGCGGCCCCGCCCGGGGGTTCTGCGTTTCTGGTATTCAACACTCGAGGAGAGTTTCATGACCGCATTCGATCGCCACCACGCCGAGTTCCGCATCCTGGGCCGGGACTATTACGGCTATGGCTGGCGATTTATCGACGAGCGGTCGGCTCAGTGCGCCACCTCCGACCGTGGGCTTGCCGGTGGCATGACCTTGTCCCGACCTTCACGCTCACGGAGTTGATGCCCCATGAATGCCCCCGTTTCCCTCGCCACCAGCGCTGAATCCGCCCCGGCCCGCCGCACCGCCAATCCGCTGCCCACGCCGGCGGAGCTCCACCACGCCCTGCCGCTCGAGCCGGCCCTGGCCCGGCGCATCGAGGGTCAGCGCCAGGCCATCCGCGATATCCTGGCCGGGCGTGACGACCGCCTGCTGGTGGTCGTCGGGCCCTGTTCGATCCACGATCCCGAGTCCGCCCTCGAGTACGCCCGCCGCCTGGTCGAGCTGGCGCCGCGGGTCGAGGATCGCCTGCTGCCGGTGATGCGGGTCTACGTCGAAAAGCCGCGCACCACCGTCGGCTGGAAGGGGCTGGCCTACGACCCGGACCTGGACGGCAGCGGCGACCTGGCTCGCGGCCTCGAGCTCTCCCGCTCGCTGATGCGCGAGATCGCCGGGCTCGGCCTGCCGGTGGCCACCGAGCTGCTGCAGCCGATGCTGGCGCCCTACCTTGACGACCTGTTGAGCTGGGTGGCGATCGGCGCCCGCACCACCGAGTCCCAGCTGCATCGTGAGCTGGCCAGCGGCCTGGAGGCGGTGGTCGGCTTCAAGAACGCCACCAGCGGCGACCTGCAGGTGGCGGTTGACGCCATGCGCGCCGCCGCCCATCCCCACCAGCACTTCGCCATGGGGCCCGACGGTCGCCCCGAGGTGTGCGAGACCCCCGGGAACCCGCATACCCATGCGGTACTGCGTGGCGGTCACGGCGAGCCCAACTTCCGCGCGCCCCAGGTGGCGGCGGCGCGACGGACCCTGGAGGACGCCGGCCAGCCCCCGCGGCTGATGGTCGACTGCAGCCATGCCAACGCGCGCAAGGATCATCGCCGCCAGAGCGAGGTGATGCTCGACGTGCTCAACCAGCGGCTGGCGGGCGACGGCTCGCTGATGGGGCTGATGCTGGAGAGCCACCTCCACGAGGGCAAGCAGCCGCTGGTGCCGGGCGCGCTGCGCCACGGGGTTTCGGTCACGGACGCCTGCATCGGCTGGGAGACCACCGAGCATCTGCTGACCACGGCCGCGGAGAGGCTGCGCGAGACCGCCTGACCGGCATGGCCGTCGCGGAAACGAAGACGCCCCGCCATTGGCGGGGCGTCTTGCGTCAGGCGTGGGCGGCGTAGGCGTAGAGCAGCGTCTCCTGGGCGCTGATCGGCGCGGCGTCGCCGGGCGCCTGCTTGACGTAGGTGCCGTCGGGCTGCAGCAGCCAGCTCTGGCAGTTGTCGACCAGGTAGGTCTCCAGGTCCTTGCGCACCTGGGCCGCGAGTTTCTTGTCCAGCAGCGGGAAGCAGGTCTCGACCCGGTGGAACATGTTGCGGGCCATGAAGTCCGCGCTGGAGCCCCAGGTCTCGGGCTTGCCGTCGTTGTGGAAGTGGAACACCCGGGTGTGCTCCAGGAAGCGGCCGATGATCGAGCGCACCCGGATGGTCTCGGAGATGCCGGGCAGGCCGGGGCGCAGGCAGCACATGCCGCGGATGATCAGGTCGCACTCCACGCCGGCCTGGGAGGCCCGGTAGAGGGCCTGGATCAGCTTGGGCTCGGTCAGCGAGTTGCACTTGATGATCAGGTGGGCGCGCTTGCCCTTGCGGGCGAATTCGGCCTCGCGATCGATCATCGCCACGATGCGCTCGTGGAGGGTGAAGGGCGCGTGCAGCAGCTTCTCGATCTGGCGCGCCCGGCCCATGCCCGAGAGCTGCTGGAAGACCTTGTGCACGTCGGCGCACAGCACGGGGTTGGCGGTCAGCAGGCTGTAGTCGGTGTAGAGCTTGGCGGTCTTGGAGTGGTAGTTGCCGGTGCCCAGGTGGGCATAGTGGCGCAGCTGGCCCTTCTCGCGCCGCACGATGTGCATCATCTTGGCGTGGGTCTTGTAGGCCATCACGCCGTAGATGACGATGGCGCCGGCCTCCTGCAGGCGCGAGGCCAGGGCCAGGTTGTCGGCCTCGTCGAAACGCGCCCGCAGCTCGATCACCACCGTGACTTCCTTGCCGTTGCCGGCGGCCTCCACCAGGGCGTTGACGATGGGGGAGTCGGCGCCGGTGCGGTAGAGGGTCTGCTTGATGGCCAGCACCTCGGGGTCGCGGGCGGCCTCGCGCAGCATTTCCTCCACCGGGGAGAAGGAGTGGAAGGGATGGTGCAGCAGGATGTCCTGCTCGGCCATGGCCTGCAGCACGCTGTCGCGCTTGCGCAGCGCCTTGGGCAGGCCGGGCGTGAAGGCGCGATAGCACAGTTCCGGGCGCTCCACCTCGCCCAGCACCGACATCATGCGGGTCAGGTTCACCGGGCCGTTGACCCGGTAGAGATCGGCCTCTTCGAGCTTGAACAGCTTGAGCAGGAACTCGGTCAGCTCGTCGGGGCAGTTGTTGGCGACCTCGAGACGCACGCCGCTGCCGTAGCGGCGCGAGAGCAGCTCGCCGCGCAGCGCCGAGGCCAGGTCGGAGACGTCCTCGGGGTCCACCGAGAGGTCGGCGTTGCGGGTCAGACGGAACTGGTAGCAGCCGTTCACCTTCATGCCGGGGAACACTTCCTCGGCGTGGGCGTGAATCATCGACGACAGGAAGACGTATTCGGTGAAGCCTTCCTCGCAGAGCTCGTCGGGCAGGGCGATCACCCGGGGCAGCGAGCGCGGGGCGGGCAGGATGGCCAGGCCGCCCTCGCGGCCGAAGGCGTCCTTGCCCTCGAGCTCGACGATGAAGTTGAGGCTCTTGTTGACCAGGCGCGGGAAGGGGTGCGAGGGATCGAGGCCGATGGGACTGATCACCGGCATGATCTCGCTTTCGAAGTAGTCCTTGACCCAGGTGCGCTGGGCCTCGGTCCAGTCGCCGCGGCGGCGGAAGCGCAGGCCCTGGCCCTCGAGGGCGGGCAGCAGGGTGTCGTTGAGGATGCGGTACTGGCGATCGACCTGTTCGTGGGCGATCTGCGAGATCTCGCTCAGTACCGAGCGCGGCGAGCGACCGTCGGCGCCGGAGGAGGCGTCGCCGACCATGATCTGGTTCTTCAGGCCGGCCACGCGGATCTCGAAGAACTCGTCCATGTTCGAGGAAAAGATCAGCAGGAACATCAACCGGTTGAGCAGCGGATGCGCCTCGTCCAGGGCCTGCTCCAGCACCCGCACGTTGAACTGCAGATGGGAGAGCTCGCGGTTGAAGTAGAGGCCGGGGTCGGCGAGGTCGGCCTCGGGGTCGGGCAGCGCCTTGGGCTTGATCCCTGTGCGGGTCTGGTTGATGCGCGGTGTGGGCATCTCGCTCTGGAGCTCGCCTGTCGCGGCGGGCTCGGAGGTGACCGAGGTGTCGGGGCTACGTGAATCGTCCATGGAAGTACCCTGTCGTCGGCCCGCGGGCGGCCGCGTCGCTCGTCGGGCGTTATCGTTCATGATGCCGTCCTGCCCGTGGCGCCGGGAGGCGTCGCGCATCGTCTGTTGCCGGAGACGATCAGGGGCAGGCGGGGCCGGGCTCGGCCGCCGTGGCAAGTCTGGTGCCAATAAATGACAAAATGATGACAGTCGTCCGGTAGCAGGACTCTCTCGAGTATATCAGCGCGCCCCGGCGCCGAAAGACGCGTCTTGTCGCGCTACCGGCGACTCTCTAAAGTGGTGACTTCATGTTCATCGGCCCCGTCGACGACCGGCGGGGGGCGCACAAGGAGACGCATAATGAGCAAGCAGGTGGCGGTCATTCTGTCGGGATGCGGTGTTCAGGATGGCTCGGAGATCTACGAGACCACCCTGACCCTGTTGCGTCTGGACCAGCTGGGCATCGGCTATCGCTGCTTCGCCCCCGACATTGACCAGAGCGACGTGATCGACCATCGCAGCGGCGAGGCGGTCGAGGAGCGGCGCAGCGTGCTGGTCGAGTCGGCGCGACTGGCGCGCGGCGAGATCTCTCCGCTGGCCGAGCTGGAGGCCGACGAGTTCGACGCCGTCATCCTGCCAGGCGGCTTCGGCGCGGCCAAGAATCTCTCCAACTTCGCCGAGGCGGGCGCCGACATGGTGATCCATGAGGGGCTGGTGGACGTGCTGGGCGAGTTCCACGAGGACCGCAAGCCGATCGGCCTGATGTGCATCGCGCCGGTGATGGTGCCGCGCCTGCTGGGGCCGGGCATTGCCGTCACCATCGGCCACGATCCGGGCGTGGCGGGCGCCATCAGCAGCATGGGCGGCCTGCATCGCAGCTGTGGCGTGGAGGACATCGTGGTCGACTTCGAGCATCGCGTGGTGACCACGCCGGCCTACATGATCGCCACCCGCCTGGGCGAGGCGGCCACCGGCATCTTCAAGCTGGTGGATCGCATCGACGAGCTGATGGACCTGTAAGCGCCGAGCCACGAGCTACAAGCGCCGAGCGACAAGAAAAACCCCGAGGGCCTGGGCCCTCGGGGTTTTTTCATGTCATGGATGATGTGCTTGCCTATTCCTCGGCGGCTTCCTCGTCGGCGGCCTCCCGGTCGCGCTTGCGACGCACCAGCCGGCCGAACAGCAGGCCGACCTCGTAGAGCAGATACATCGGCACCGCCAGCAGGCTTTGGGAGACCACGTCCGGCGGGGTCATCAGCATGCCGATCACGAAGCAGCCCAGTACCACGTAGGGGCGCTTCTTCGACAGGCTCTCCACCGTGGTCGCCCCGCTCAGGATCAGCAGGAAGGTGGCGATCGGGATCTCGAAGGCCACGCCGAAGGCGAAGAACAGCTTGAGCACGAAGTTGAGGTACTGGTTGATGTCGGTCATCACCGCCACGTCTTCCGGCCCGGTCTGGGTGAAGAACTGGAACAGCAGCGGGAAGACCACGTAGTAGGCGAAGGCGGCCCCGGCGTAGAACAGCGCCACGCTGGAGGCCAGCAGCGGCAGCGCCAGGGCCTTCTCGTTGTCGTACAGCCCCGGGGCGATGAAGGCCCAGGCCTGGTGCAGCACGAAGGGCACGGCGATGAACACCGCCACCACCAGGGTCAGCTTGAAGGGCGCCAGGAACGGCGAGGCCACCTCGGTGGCGATCATCCGCGAGCCTTCCGGCAGCAGCGCCATCAACGGCTGGGCGACGAAGGCGTAGATGTCGTTGGCGAAGGCGTAGAGGCCGAGGAAGATCACGAGTATCGCGATCACCGCGCGCAGCAGCCGCGAGCGCAGCTCGATCAGGTGCTCGATCAGCGGGGCCTGCGCCTGTCCGGGGCCCTGGGAATCGTCGGTTTGGCTCATCGGGAAGAGGCGTCCTCGTGGGCGTCGGAGTCGGCGTCATCGGCCTGCCGGCGAACGCGCCCCAGGGCGTCGTCGAGGCGATGCTCGGGCGAGGCCTCGGCGTGTTCCTTGGGGGTGGCGCCGGCGCGGCGATCGCCCTGATCGGCGGGCGTTTCCACCGAGCGTTCGACGTCGCGCTTGACCCGGTTGATGCCCTCGTCGAGCTTCTTCTGCTGCTCGTTGAGCTTCTGACGCAGCTCCTCCGCCTCGAGCTGGGCGTTGATCTCGCGCTGCATGCCGGAGACCGTGCGCTTGATGCGGCCGACCCACATCCCGGTGGTGCGGGCGGCCTTGGGCAGGCGCTCGGGACCCAGCACCAGCAGCCCCACCACGCCGATGAACAGGAGTTCGAGAAAGCCGATGTCGAACATGGCGGCTTACTTGCGCTCTTCCGATTCCTCGGGCTTGCGCTCGGCGTGGACGTCGTAGGTCCGGCCCTCGTCGTCGTGGCGCACCTGGGCCTGGGACTTGTCGCTATCGTCGCTCTTCTCTTCCTCGCCCATGGCCTTCTTGAAGCCCTTGACCGCGCCGCCGAGGTCGCCGCCGACGTTGCGCAGCTTCTTGGTGCCGAAGATCAGGATGATGATGCCGAGGACGATCAGGAGTTGCCAGATACTGATGCCGCCTAACATAGGGAATACCTCAGGTTGCTGCGCCGGGGACCGGCGTCGTGGTCTTATCGGGGCCGCGCGGCCTTTTCGTCGTGGCCGGACAGGCCGAAGCGGCGAGACAGCTCGTCGAGGACCTCGCGGTGACTCAGCCCCATGTGCGACAGCATCACCAGGCTGTGGAACCACAGGTCGGTCGTCTCGGCGACCAGCGCCTGACGGGCCGCCTCGTCGCCCCGCTCGGCGTCCTTGGCCGCGAGCAGCGTCTCGGTGGCTTCCTCGCCGACTTTCTCGAGTATCTTGTTCAGGCCCTTGTGATGCAAGCTGGCCACGTAAGAGTCGTCGGGCGCGGCCTGGCGACGGCTGGTCAGGACCTCGTCGAGGCGGTCGAGAATATCGCTCATATGAGACGTTTCCGTTGCAGTAGGTGGATCAGTTCCAGGCCAGCAGCAGGGCGCCGATGGCCGCCGCGCCGAGCACCGGCCAGGGCTGGCCGTCTGCCCATTGGACCAGCGGCTGCCAGGCGAGTGCCGCGGCCGCGATCAGCAGCCCCAGGCGCAGGCGGCGCTGGCGGCGGGCCTGGCTTTCCAGGCCACGCTGGATGGCGCCAAGGGCCTCGCCCTGTCGCTGTCGCTGCTGGTGGCCATGCTCGGCTCGGGCCAGCGCCTGGTGGGCGAGCACCGGCAGCTCGGGGAGCTGGCGCGAGAGCTCGGGCGCCTGGCGCTTCATGGATTCCCACAGCCCGCGGGCGCCGGCGCGCTCCTTCATCCAGTCTTCCAGGTAGGGCTTGGCGGTGGCCCAGAGGTCGAGGTCCGGATACAGCTGGCGGCCCAGGCCCTCGATGTTGAGCAGGGTCTTCTGCAGCAGCACCAGCTGCGGCTGGACCTCCATGTTGAAGCGCCGGGCGGTCTGGAACAGGCCCAGCAGCACCTGGCCGAAGGAGATGTCCTTGAGCGGCTTCTCGAGGATCGGTTCGCACACGGTGCGTACCGCGGCGGCGAACTCGTTGGCCCGGGTGTCCTCGCTGACCCAGCCCGACTCGATGTGCAGCGCCGCTACCTCGTAGTAGTCCTGGTGGAAGAAGGCCAGCAGGTTGCGCGCCAGGTAGTCCTGATCCTCGCGGGTCAGGCTGCCGACGATGCCGCAGTCGATGGCGATGTACTGGGGGTTCCAGGGCGTCTCGCGGGACACGAAGATGTTGCCCGGGTGCATGTCGGCGTGGAAGAAGTTGTCGCGGAACACCTGGGTGAAGAAGATCTCCACGCCGCGTTCGGCCAGCCGGCGCAGGTCGGTGCCCTGGGCCTCGAGGGCCGCGAGATCGGCCACCGGGATGCCGTGGATGCGCTCCTGGACCATCACCCGGCGGCGGGTCAGCGCCCAGTGGATGGTCGGCACGAACAGCAGCGGCGAGCCCTTGAAGTTGCGCTTGAGCTGGGAGGTGTTGGCGGCTTCCTTGGTCAGGTCCAGTTCGTCGAACAGGGTCGACTCGTAGTCGCGGACCACCTCCACCGGGCGCAGCCGGCGTGCCTCGGGAATGCGTGCCAGGCCGGCGGCCAGCCGGTACATCAGAGCCATGTCCTGGCGCATCACGCGCTCGATGCCGGGGCGGATGATCTTGACCACCACTTCCTCGCCGTCGGGCAGCAGGGCGGCATGCACCTGGGCCACCGAGGCCGAGGCCAGCGGCTCGGACGAGAACTCGGCGAAGGCCTGTTCCAGCGGCATGCCGAGTTCCTCCTCGACCAGCCCGCGGGCGAGGTGGCCGGGGAAGGGCGGCACCTGGTCCTGCAGGCGGCGCAGCTCGTCGCCGATGTCGTCGGGGAAGAGGTCGCGGCGGGTCGACAGCACCTGGCCGAACTTGACGTAGATCGGCCCCAGGGTCTCCAGCGCCAGGCGCAGCCGCTCGCCCCGGGGGCGCTGGCCCACGGGGATCAGCCGCAGCGGCGACAGGGTCAGCAGGCCGCGCAGCCACCAGGGCAGCCGTTCCTTGGGAATCAGGGTGTCCAGGCGATAGCGGGTGACCACCCAGGCGATGCGCGCGAGCCGCCGGATCATGCGCCGTCTCCCTCGGCGGTGAGGCGTCGGCGCAGGCGCTCCAGGCGTGCCTCGAGTCGGTCGGTGGCGACCTCCAGCTCGGTGAGGTGGTCGCGCAGTCCCTCGAACTGGTGACGGCCGGGCAGCAGCCGGGCCTCCTCGAAGACGTACTCGGAGACGTCGGCGCACAGCTCCTGGCGGGTGCGCAGGCCCCAGCGGCCGAGGCTGCGCATGCCTTCGGCCAGGCTGTGGGCCGGCACGTCGCCGAGCCAGCGGGCCAGCTCGCCCTCCCAGTCCAGGTCGAGGTCGAGCAGCAGGTCGCGGGTCGCCTCGAGCAGCGGGATATGCCCGCGCACCACGAGCCTGCCCTGGAACATCAGCCGTTCCACCGAGGCGCCACCGAGCAGCTCGCCCAGGGTTTCCGGGTCGAGCTCGACGACGGCGTCGAAGGCGTTCTCGGGCTCGTCATCCGGGCGCAACAGGTCCACGCCCTGGGCGTGGTAGGCCATGGCCACGGCCAGCGAGGAGGCCTCGAGGCGCATCAGCAGGCGCTGTCCGGCGAGGCGTTCCAGGCGGACGGGGGCGGCGGGGTCGCGGGCGAGCAGGGCGTTGAGGCTGCGCTCGAGGCCGCCCAGCAGAAGGGTCGGTGTCAGCGCCATCTCGTCCTCACAGCTTGATGCCGCGGTGCAGGGCGACGATGCCGCCGGTGAGATTGGTGTACTCGACCCGCTCCAGGCCGGCGTCCTCCATCATGCCCTTCAGGGTCTCCTGGTCGGGGTGCATGCGGATCGACTCGGCGAGGTAGCGGTAGCTCTCGGCATCGCCGGCCACCAGCTCGCCCATGCGCGGCAGCAGGCGGAAGGAGTACTGGTCGTAGGCCTGGCTCAGCAGCGGGTTGTCGGGCTTGGAGAACTCCAGCACCAGCAGCCGGCCGCCGGGCTTGAGCACCCGCGCCATGGAGCGCAGGGCGGCGTCCTTGTCGGTGACGTTGCGCAGGCCGAAGGCGATGGTGATGCAGTCGAAGGTGTTGTCCGGGAAGGGCAGGGTCTCGGCGTTGGCCTGGACGTACTCGACGTTGCCGCCGACGCCACGATCGAGCAGCTTGTCGCGCCCGACCCGCAGCATCGACTCGTTGATATCGGCCAGCACCACGCGCCCCCGGGGACCGACCAGCCGCGAGAACTTCAGCGTCAGGTCGCCGGTGCCGCCGGCGATGTCGAGCACGCTGTGTCCCGGGCGGACGCCGGCGCGTTCGATGGTCAGGCGCTTCCACACCCGGTGGATGCCGAACGACATCAGGTCGTTCATCACGTCGTAGCGGGCGGCGACGGAGTGGAAGACGTCGGCAACGCGTGAGGCCTTCTCGTCGACCGGAACTTCCTGGTAACCGAAGTGGGTGGTGCGCTTGTCGCTGGGGGTCATGCGAGGGAGGCTCCCGGGTCAGCTGCACAATGGGGGCGAGGCCGACGGCCCCGCGTGTTGGGCCGCATTGTAGCGCCCCCCGGGGGGCCTTGTCTTGACGGCGGGGCTTTCGCCTACAGCTGCTTGATCTCGATGCCCAGCGCTTCCCGCGAGGCCCCGGCGTCTTCGAGGCGCTGCAGGTAGTCGGCCCAGTTGGCCTCCTGGTGCTCGATCAGCTCGTGCAGGTAGTCCCAGCTGTAGAGGCCGCTGTCGTGGCCGTCGTCGAAGTGCAGCTTGAGCGCGTAGCGGCCGGCCTGGGTGATGTTGGCCAGGCCGACGTGCTTCTTGCCGACCTGCAGGGTCTCCTGACCCTGGCCGTGGCCGCGCACCTCGGCGGAGGGGGAGAAGACGCGCAGGTACTCCACCGACAGCCGGTGGCTCTCGCCGCCTTCATAGGTCAGCTCCAGCTCGCGGGCCTGCTTGTGGTAGTGCACTCGGGTGGGAATCGGGGCGGACATGGGCACCTCCGGTGAAATGTCCGAGGGATGCGTGGCGCGATGGGGAGGGAGGCCTGGCCTGCCTCCCCATGCTATCGCCTTTTCGCGTCGCGCTTAGAGGATATAGCGCGACAGGTCCTCGTCCATCGCCAGCTCGCCGAGCTGGGAGTCGACGTAGGCGGCGTCGATGGTCAGCGGGCTGCCCAGGTCGCCGCCCTGGTAGGAGGCCTCCTCGAGCAGGCGTTCCATGACCGTGTGCAGGCGGCGGGCGCCGATGTTCTCGGTGCCTTCGTTGACCTTCCAGGCGATCTCGGCGATGCGTGCGATGCCGTCGTCGGTGAAGGTCACGTCCAGGCCCTCGGTGGCCATCAGCGCCTGGTACTGGCGCGTCAGCGCCGCGGACGGCTCGGTGAGGATGCGCTTGAAGTCGTCCGGCGTCAGGGCGTCGAGCTCGACGCGGATCGGCAGGCGGCCCTGCAGCTCGGGGATCAGGTCCGACGGGCGCGACAGGTGGAAGGCGCCGGAGGCGATGAACAGCACGTGATCGGTCTTCACCATGCCGTACTTGGTGGACACGGTGGAGCCCTCGATCAGCGGCAGCAGGTCGCGCTGCACGCCCTCGCGGGAGACCTCGCCGCCGCTGGAGTTGGCGCTGCCCTTGGCGACCTTGTCGAGCTCGTCGAGGAAGACGATGCCGTGCTGTTCGACGGCCTCGATGGCACGCTGCTTGATGTCATCCTCGTTGACCAGCTTGGCGGCCTCCTCGTCGCGCAGCAGCGCGAAGGCGTCCTTGACCGCCACCCGACGGGTCTCGGTCTGCTGCTTGCCCATGCTGGAGAACAGGTTCTGCAGCTGACTGGTCATCTCCTCCATGCCCGGCGGGGTGTTGATGTCCATGCCCTGGGCCTGTGGCGTGACCTGGATGTCGATTTCCTTGTCGTCGAGCTGACCCTCGCGCAGCTTCTTGCGGAACGACTGGCGGGTGGCGTTCTCGGTGCGCGGCTCGTTCTCCTGGCCGCGGGGCGGCGGCAGCAGGGCGTCGAGGATGCGGTCCTCGGCGGCGTCCTCGGCGCGATGGCCGACCTCTTCCTTGGCCTGCTCGCGGACCAGCTTGATGGCGGCCTCGGTGAGATCGCGGATGATCGACTCGACGTCGCGGCCGACGTAGCCCACCTCGGTGAACTTGGTGGCCTCGACCTTGATGAAGGGCGCGCGGGCCAGCTTGGCCAGGCGGCGGGCGATCTCGGTCTTGCCCACGCCGGTGGGGCCGATCATCAGGATGTTCTTGGGCGTGACCTCCTGGCGCAGCTCGTCGTCGAGCTGCATGCGGCGCCAGCGGTTGCGCAGCGCCACGGCCACGGCGCGCTTGGCGTCCTGCTGGCCGATGATGTACTGGTCCAGGGCGTGGACGATCTCGCGCGGGGTCATCTGGGTCATGATCAGAGCTCTTCCAGCGTGACGTTGTGGTTGGTGAACACGCAGATGTCGCCGGCGATCTCCAGCGATTTCTCGGTGATCTCGCGGGGCGACAGCTCGGTGTTCTCGAGCAGGGCGCGGGCCGCGGACAGGGCGAAGTTGCCGCCGGAGCCGATGGCGATGATGCCGCGCTCGGGCTCCACCACGTCGCCGTTGCCGGTGATGATCAGCGAGGCGTTCTTGTCGGCCACGGCCAGCAGCGCCTCGAGGCGGCGCAGGGCGCGGTCGGTGCGCCATTCCTTGGCCAGCTCCACGGCGGCCTTGGTCAGGTGGCCCTGATACTTCTCGAGCTGGGCCTCGAAGCGCTCGAAGAGGGTGAAGGCGTCGGCGGTGCCGCCGGCGAAGCCGGCCAGTACCTGGCCGCGGTACAGGCGACGCACCTTGCTGGCGTTGCCCTTCATCACGGTGTTGCCCAGCGACACCTGGCCGTCGCCGGCCAGCGCCACCTGGTCGCCGCGACGCACGGAAACGATCGTGGTCATGGAGGGGACTCTCCTTGAGGGAGCGTTCGGCTCCCGATGACTTGGGAATGGCGGAACACGGGGCGCGGGCGAGGCATGTCGCGCCGCTCGCCGGTGCGTGCCGGCGATTCCCCTGCGGCGCCGCGAGGGGCGGCGCCGTGCATGAGCTACTGGGGAGGTGTGGGCGCCGGGCCCGGAATTCAAGCGCGGCGCGTCACTGCAGCTGGATGAGCAGCGGCTCGATGCCCTGGGTGGACATCAGGTCGCGGGCCCGGGACAGCTCCCGGCGGTCCCGGTAGGGGCCGACCTGGACCCGATGCCAGGTCGCGCCGTCGCCGGTCTGGACCTCGCTGATGTTGGCCAGCAGGCCGAAGTCCTTGAGGCGGCCGGCCAGCTGCCGGGCGTCGCCGGACTGACGGAACGAGGCCGCCTGCAGCACGTAGCGCTTGCCGTCCTCGGCGCTGCGGGTCGTGTCCTCGGCCGGCGCGCTGTTGGCGGCGATCACCTGGGCGATAGGGTCGTCGGCCGAGACGGACTCGGCGCTCGAACCCTCGTCCTCGTTGCTGGCAGGGCGCGGCGGTGGCGTGGCCGTGGACGAGGCCGTCTGCTCGCCCGGGGCGATGACCTCGGACTCCGGCAGCAGGGTATAGAACTCGAAGGTCGGCATCGGCGGCTCGTCGTCCGCCGGCGCCGCGTCGCCGGGACGGGCGGACGGGGGCGGGGCCTCGCCGGTGGCGATGGGCGTCGGCGAGGCCGGGCCGTCCTGCCAGGGGGCGGTGCCGTGCTGGTGCTGCGAGATCAGGAAGCCGGCCACCAGGCCGGTCAGTCCCCATAGCCAGCCGGGCACGCCGCGCCGCGGGGCGGATGCCTTGGCGGGGGCCTTCCGGGAGCTGGTGGCGCCTCGCTTGCGGCTGTTGGCGGCGGGCTTGCGGCTGGCCATGGTTTACATCTCCTCGGGGGCGCCGACGCCCATCAGGTCCAGGCCGTTGCGCAGCACCTGGCGGGCGGCCAGGAACAGCGCCATGCGGGCGTTGCGCAGGGCGTCGTCCTCGACCATCACCTTCACCGCGTTGTAGCAGGTGTGGAACTCGGCGGCGAGGTCGAGCAGGTACTGGGCGATCTGCTGCGGCTCGCGGCTGGCGGCGGCGTGGGCGACCACTTCCGGGTAGCGGGCCAGGCGGTTCATCAGCGCCTTCTCCTGCTCGGCCTCCAGGCGCGCCAGGTGGTCCATGGCCAGGGCGTGGTCGAACGGCTGCGCGAGCGACTCGGCCTTGCGCAGCATGCTGCACACGCGGGCGTGGGCGTACTGCACGTAGTAGACCGGGTTGTCGTTGGACTGCGAGCGGGCCAGGTCGATGTCGAAGGTCAGCTGGGAGTCGGCGCGGCGCGCGGCGAGGAAGAAGCGCGTGGCATCGCGGCCGACCTCGTCGATCAGGTCGCGCACGGTGACGTAGCTGCCGGCGCGCTTGGAGAGCTTCACCTCCACGCCGGAGCGGGTGACCATCACCATCTGGTGCAGCACGTAGTCGGGCCAGCCCTGGGGAATGCCGGCCTCCAGCGCCTGCAGGCCGGCGCGCACGCGGGTCACGGTGGAGTGGTGGTCGGCGCCCTGCTCGTTGATCACGGTGGTGAAGCCGCGCTGCCACTTGTCGAGGTGATAGGCGACGTCGGGCAGGAAGTAGGTGTAGTGGCCGTCCTGCTTGCGCATCACCCGGTCCTTGTCGTCACCGAAGTCGGTGGTGCGCAGCCAGGTGGCGCCGTCCTGCTCGTAGGTGTGGCCCTTCTCGGCGAGGCGCTCGGCGGTGGCCGCCACCTTGCCGTCGCGGTACAGCGAGGACTCGAGGAAGTAGACGTCGAACTCGACGCCGAAGGCGCGCAGGTCGAGGTCCTGCTCGCGGCGCAGGTAGGCCACGGCGAACTCGCGGATGGCGTCCAGGTCGTCCGGGTCGGCGGCGCCGGTGACGTGGCGGTCGTCGGCGTGGATGGTGTCGCCGGCCAGGTAGCTGTTGGCCACGTCGATGATGTAGCCGCCGCGATAGCCGTCGGCCGGCCAGCCGTCGTCCTCGGGGTCGATGCCCTTGACGCGGGCCTGCACCGAGAGCGCCAGGTTGGAGATCTGGGCGCCGGCGTCGTTGTAGTAGAACTCGCGGGTGACGTCGTAGCCCACCGCCTCGAGCAGACGGCAGATGCTGTCGCCGATGGCCGCACCGCGGCCGTGGCCGACGTGCAGCGGGCCGGTGGGGTTGGCGGAGACGAACTCCACCTGCACCTTCTGGCCCTGGCCGCTCAGGCTGCGGCCGAAGGTGTCGCCTTCGTCCAGCACCTGGCGGATGACCTGGGCCGCGGCGTCGGTGGCGGCGAAGAAGTTGACAAAGCCGGGGCCGGCGATCTCGACCTTCGACACGGCGTCGCTTGCCGGCAGCGCCTCGACCAGCGCCTCGGCCAGCTCACGGGGCTTCCTGCCGGCGGGCTTGGCCAGCATCAGCGCCAGGTTGGTGGCGTAGTCGCCGTGGGCCTTGTCCTTGGTCGGGTCGACCTTGATGGTCGGGGCGAGCTTGGAGGGCAGGACGTCCTGGCGCTTGAGTTCGTCCAGGGCGCCCTCCAGCAGGGAGATGATGGTGTCTTTCATGGGGAGTCTGATGTCCTGTGGCGCGGGCGTGTCGGTCGCCCGTCGGCGGGCATTTGGCCGCACATTATCGACAATTGCGCGCGGGCTTTAAACCCCGACCCGGCGGAGCCGGGCCCGGGGAGCTGGAAGACCGAAGAGCGGCGCTCCCGCGCCCGGAGCTCGAAGAAGACAAGCATTGATACCCCGGGTGGCGAATTCTTGCGGCTTTCCCGCTTTCAGCTCAGCGTCTGGGGGTCGATATCCAGCGACCAGCGTACCCGCCGCGCCGCCGGCTCGGCTTCCAGCCAGGCGGTGAGCCAGGCGCCGGCCTCGTGGAGCCGGCTGCGTTTCCCGGCGCTCAGCATCAGCTGCAGGTGGTAGCGGTTCTGGCGGCGCTCCATGGGCGCCGGCACCGGGCCCAGGCAGTCCACGTCCAGCTCGCGTGCCCTCAGGTGCTCGCGCAGCGCCTCGGCGGCGCGGCCGCCGAGCTCGGTGACCGCCGCCTCCTGGGCGCCCTCCAGACGCAGCAGCGCCAGGAAGCGAAACGGCGGCAGGGCGGCGACGCGGCGTTCCTCCAGCAGCTGCTCGGCCAGGGCGTCGTAGCCGCGGGCCGAGAGCAGGCGCAGGTGCGGGTCGTCGGCGTGCATGGTCTGCACCAGCACCCGGCCCGGGTGAGCGGCGCGGCCGGCGCGGCCGGCCACCTGCTCGAGCAGCTGGGCGCTGTGCTCCAGGGCGCGGAAGTCGCTGGCATAGAGGCCGGCGTCGGCGTTGACCACCACCACCAGGGTGACGTGGGGCAGGTGATGGCCCTTGGCCAGCATCTGGGTGCCCACCAGCAGGCAGGGTTCGCCGCGCCGCACCTCGGTCAGGGTCTGCTCCAGGGCGTCGCGGCGCCTCGTGCTGTCGCGGTCGATGCGGTGCACCGGCACGTCGGGGAAGCGCTCGGCCAGCGTTTCCTCGGTGCGCTCGGTGCCGCTGCCCAGCGGGCGCAGGTCGGCGCTGCCGCAGTCGGGGCAGGCGTCGGGCAGGGCGCGGCGCTGGTCGCAGTGGTGGCAGGCCAGCAGCGGCGGCTGGCGATGCAGGGTCAGGCGGGCGTCGCAGTGGTCGCACTCGGCGAGCCAGCCGCAGGCGTGGCAGCTGAGCGTCGGGGCGAAGCCGCGGCGATTGATGAACACCAGCACCTGATGGCCGGCGGACAGGGTCTCCTCGACGGCCTCGAACACCGGCGGAATCAGCCCGCCTCGGCGGGGGCGGCCGCGCAGGTCGACCAGTTCCAGGCGCGCCGGGGCGTGACGGCTGGCGCGCTGGGTCAGGCGCAGGTGGCGGTAGTCGCCGCTCTGGGCCCGGTGCAGGGTCTCCAGCGACGGCGTGGCGCTGCCCAGCACCAGCGGGATGCCGTGATGATGGGCGCGGGCCACGGCCAGGTCGCGGGCGTGGTAGCGCAGCCCTTCCTGCTGCTTGAAGGAGCCGTCGTGCTCCTCGTCGACGATGATCGCGCCGGGCGCGGCCAGGGGCGTGAAGATCGCCGAGCGGGTGCCGATGACGATCGGCGCCCGGCCGCTGGCCGCGGCCTCCCAGGCGTCGAGCCGCTCGTGATCGGTAAGCCCCGAGTGCAGCGCCACCACCGGCACCCGGAAGCGGCGCTTGAAGCGCGCCAGGGTCTGCGGCGTCAGGCCGATCTCGGGCACCAATACCAGGGCCTGGCGGCCGCGGCCGACCACCGCCTCGATCAGCTGCAGGTAGACCTCGGTCTTGCCACTGCCGGTGACGCCGTGCAGCAGGCAGGGGTGATAGGCGTCGAGGCCCTCGTGAAGCGCGGCCAGGGCGGTGGCCTGTTCGCGATTGAGCGGCAGCACCGGCTCGGCCAGCAGCAGGCCGCCGGCGTCGGCCGGACCGGTACGTGGCTCCTCGCGCCGGGCGACCAGTCCCTTTCTCTCCAGCGCCTGAAGCTGGGGGCGAGTGAACGACTGGGCGAGAATGGCCTGGGCAAGCATGCCTTGGGGATGCTGGCGCAGCATGGTCAGCAGCTCGGCCTGGCGCGGCGCCCGGCCGAGGCTCTCCGGCGTCTCGTCGGCGCCGGCCTCGGTGACCTGCCAGCGCTCCCGGGTGCGTGCCTCCAGGGCGCGGCCCTGTCGCAGCAGCGCGGGCAGCGCCTGGTGCAGGGTGTCGCCCGGGGCGTGCTGGTAGTAGCGGGCGGTGAAACGGCACAGCCACAGCCAGTCCGCCGGCAGCGGGGCGTCGTCGAGGCGATCCTCGATCGGCTTGAGCTTGGCCAGCGGCAGGTCGCTGTCGTCGCGGCACTCCACGACCACGCCGACCACCCGGCGAGGGCCGAAAGGCACCCGCACGCGCAGTCCCGGCTGCCAGCCGCCCTCCGGCGGCGCGCCGGCGGGGCGGTAGTCGAACAGGCGGCGAAGCGGTGACGGTACGGCGATGCCCAGCACGGCGGGCGAGGAAACGGACAATTGGCCTCCGGGGGCGGCTCTGCTAGAATGCTCGGCCGCCGCGTCACCCTGTGTGGGGCGGCGCCCGGTTTGAACGTTCAGACAATCCGTATGCGGTGCCTGGCATGGGATCAGGTGGCGGCATACAGCGTAGCGAGGCTCAAGATGAAACAAGGTATCCACCCGAATTACAAGACGGTCAACGCGACCTGCTCCTGCGGCGCCACCTTCGAGGTCGGCACCACCAACGATCAGGACCTGTCCCTGGACGTCTGCTCTCAGTGCCACCCCTTCTACACCGGCAAGCAGAAGCAGGCGACCACCGGTGGCCGCGTCGAGCGCTTCAACAAGCGCTTCGGTGCCGCCGTCAAGCGTTGATGCGTCGCCGGCGCCCTGCGCCGGCGTTGGCAGCAGCCGAAAGAACCCGCCCTGGTGGCGGGTTTTTTTACGCCCGACGATCGGGCGTCGCTTCGATAAGGAATCCTTTATGGCAGAGCGGTGAAATATAAGTTACGGCAAATGGTGGCGAACGTCTGCGAAAGCGGTTGCTAGATTGTGTAACTTTACTAAGTTGAGAAGTGGAAGTTTTTTTTATAATCTCGCTGGCCCTCAATACCATTCGAACCGGATCCTGAGCATGACAGACGCGAAGAGACAGGCGGCACTGGACTATCACGCGAAGCCCATTCCCGGGAAGCTGTCGGTGGAGCTGACCAAGCCCACCGCGACCTCCCGGGATCTGGCCCTGGCCTACAGCCCGGGCGTGGCCGAGCCGGTGCGCGAGATCGCTCAGGATCCGGAGAACGCCTATCTCTACACCGGCAAGGGCAACCTGGTGGCGGTGATCTCCGACGGCAGCGCCATCCTGGGGCTCGGCAACCTGGGCGCGCTGGCCAGCAAGCCGGTCATGGAGGGCAAGGGCGTGCTGTTCAAGCGCTTCGCCGGCATCAACTCCACTGACCTGGAGGTCAACGCCGAGAGCCCGCAGGCCTTCATCGACACCGTGGCGCGCATCGCCGATACCTGGGGCGGCATCAACCTCGAGGACATCAAGGCGCCGGAGTGCTTCGAGATCGAGCGCGCGCTGGTCGAGCAGTGCAGCATCCCGGTGTTCCATGACGACCAGCACGGCACCGCCATCGTCACCGCGGCGGGCATGCTCAACGCCCTGGACATCGCCGGCAAGTCCCTCGAGGAGGCGAAGATCGTCTGCCTCGGTGCCGGGGCGGCGGCGATCGCCTGCATGAAGCTGCTGGTGTCCTGTGGCGCCCGCGCCGAGAACCTGGTGATGCTGGACCGCAAGGGCGTGATCCACAGCGGTCGCGAGGACCTCAATCAGTACAAGGCGATGTTCGCGGTCGACACCGACAAGCGCACCCTGGACGACGCCATCGACGGGGCCGACGTCTTCATCGGCCTGTCCGGCCCCGGCCTGATGAGCGCCGACCACATCCGCAAGATGGCCGACCATCCGGTGGTGTTCGCCTGTACCAACCCGGACCCGGAGATCCATCCGGACCTGGCTCGCGAGACGCGCCCCGACGTGATCATGGCCACCGGCCGCTCCGACTACCCGAACCAGGTCAACAACGTGCTGGGCTTCCCGTTCATCTTCCGCGGCGCCCTGGACGTGCGGGCGACGCGCATCAACGAGGAGATGAAGGTCGCCGCGGTGCATGCGCTCAAGGACCTGGCCCGCGAGCCGGTGCCCCAGGCGGTGCTGGAGGCCTACGAGGCCGAGAGCATGAGCTTCGGACGCGACTATATCCTGCCTACCCCGGTGGACGTGCGGCTGCTCGAGCGCGTCTCCTCGGCGGTGGCCCAGGCGGCGGTGGATTCCGGCGTGGCGCGCAAGCCGTATCCCGCGCACTATCCGCTCAAGACCGTGGACGACGTCTACGGCCGCTGATCGCCAGCACGGTGCGGAAATGACGACGCCGGCCCTCGGGCCGGCGTCGTTGCGTCTGGAGGACGCGTTGGGAAAAGCGCCTCGATGGCCCTACCAGTCGTAGAGCAGCGAGACGTTGGTGATGCGATCGGTGCGTGCCGTGGCGCCGTCGGGTGGCCGGGTGTTGTGCTTGAGCTCGTAGGAGAGCTTGAGCGCCAGGTGCTCGTTGAGGCGTGACGTCAGGCTGGAGAGCGAGCGGGCGGTCAGGTTGCGATCGGTGCCCTCCAGTGACAGTTCCTGGGCGAAGGAGGCGGTGTCGGAGAGGTGCCAGCGGTAGTCCATGGCGCCGTAGGCCACGCCGAGTCGCCGGGTCTGCTCATCGGTCACGCTATCGACCCGGTAGCCGGGCCCGGCCTCCAGCGACAGCACGTGGTGCTCGTTATCCAGCACCTGACGGCCGTAGCCGCCGATCACCGTGGCCTGATAGTCGTAGCCGCTGAAGCGGTCGTCTTCCCAGCGGGCGAAGCCGAACAGGTAGTGCGGGCCCTCGATGTCGTAGCGTTCGCGGGCGGCCAGCAGGTACTGCTCGGCGCTGGTCTCCTCGTCCTGGGTGACGTGGCGGGCCTCGCCGCGCAGGCTGTGGGTGAAGGCGCCATCCAGCCACACCAGGCGGCCCTTGGCGATCAGGGTCTGGCTGTTGGTATTGCCCTGCAGATGCGTGAAGCCGAGCTCGGCCTCGCCGGTCAGGGGCGGGGAGTCCTCCTTCGGCACCGGGGGCGCATAGAAGGGGGAGGCCAGGGTGTCGCCGGCCAGCATCAGCAGGCCAAGCCCGCAGGTGGCTATCACCTTGGAGCGCATGGGATGTCTCGCGGTCGGTTCGGGGAAGAGCGAAGCAGAGGGCCGGTGCGGCGGCGGGCCACCGCACCGGCGAGACGACGATCTAGAAGATGGCTTCGTAGGCGCCGGTGCCCTGGGAGCCGCTTTCCTGTTCCACAGCGCGGTCGACGCGGCGCGGCTGGTAGCTGGGCAGGTGGTCGGCGCGGAAGAGCTCCTCGATGCCGCCGGACTGGTCGTCGTGCAGCAGGCGGCCGGTGTCGGGGTCGACACGGCGTGTCACCACGCCGTCCGGGCGCTCGGGCCAGTGTTCCGGGGTGCCGGCCAGGGCGCTGCCCATGAAATCGACCCAGATCGGCAGCGCCGCCTGGGACCCGTATTCCGCGGTCGAGCTGTTGTCGTCCTTGCCGACCCAGACGGTGGCAGCGAGCTCGGTGTTGAAGCCGGCGAACCAGGCATCGCGCTGGTCGTTGGTGGTGCCGGTCTTGCCCACGATGTCGCCGCGCTCGAGGGCCAGGGCGCGGCGGGCGGTGCCCCGCTCGACCACGTCGCGCAGCATGTCACGGAGCAGGAAGGCCGCCGCCGGATCGACCACGCGCGGCGCGACCCGGTAGGTCTTGCCATCTCGCTCGACGGTCTCCTGGTCGGCAGCGCACTCGCGGCAAGCCACCAGTGGATCGGCTTCCTGCACCACGGTCTGGGCCTCGCCGCGGGTGATCTCCTGGATCAGCCAGGGTTCGATGGCGAAGCCGCCGTTGGACAGCACTGCATAGCCGCGGGTCATCTCCAGCGGGGTCAGGCTGGTGGTGCCGAGCGCCAGCGACAGGCCGTGGGGCAGGCGCTCGGGGTGGAAGCCGAAGTCCTGCAGGAAGCCGATGGTGCGCTCGAGCCCCAGGGTCTGCAGCAGACGGATGGTGACCAGGTTGCGCGAGCGGGCGAGGCCGACGCGCAGGCGGGTCGGGCCGAGGAAGTCGCCGCTGGAGTTGTTGGGGCGCCACAGCTCGCTGCTGCCGTCCTCCATCACCACCGGGGCGTCGTTGATGATGGTGGCGGGATTCACCTCGCCGCTGTTCAGGCCGGCCAGGTAGATGAACGGCTTGAAGATCGAGCCCGCCTGGCGGCGCGCCTGGAGCGCGCGATTGAACTTGCTGGCATCATAGTCGAAGCCGCCCTGCAGGGCCAGGATGGCGCCGGTGTCGGGGTCCAGCACCACCAGCGAGCCCTGGGCATCGGGCTGCTGGGACAGGCGCCAGCTGCCGTCCTCGCGCTGCAGGATGCGCACGAGGTCGCCGGGACTGGCGATATCGGCGGCGGAGTTCGGTGCCGCGCCGCGATAGCGGGCGTTGCGGTAAGGCTGGGCCCAGTCGAGGCCGTCCCAGTCGAGGGTACGGACCTCGCCGCCGCGGGCCAGCACGCGCATCTCGCGACCCTCGGTGGAGACCACGATGGCCGGTTCCAGCGGGCCCAGCACCGGGGTGCGATCCAGCACCTGCAGCCAGTTGCTGACGTCGCCGTCGATGCCGTCGACCTCGGTCTGGCTGCGCTCGGCGGCCTGGCGGGCGGTGCTCATCACCTCGGGGGATTCGGCCAGCTCTTCCTCGAGGCCCTCCGGGTCGGTGTTCTCCTGGGCTTCCGCCAGGCTGCGCGGGATATCGGACTGCTCGGCGCCGCGCCAGCCGTGGCGGGTATCGTAGGCGATCAGGCCGTTGGCCAGCGCCTGGCGAGCCTGGGGCTGCAGTTCGCTGTCCAGGGTCGTGGTGATGCGATATCCCCCGGTGTAGGCGTCGTCGAAGCGGTCGACGGCGTACTGTCGGGCCATCTCGGCCACGTAGTCGGCGGTGACCTCGGCCTTGGTCTGATGGCGGCGGGCGGTGATCGGCGCCTGGACGGCCTCGTCGTAGGTGGCCTGGTCGATATAGCCCAGGTCGCGCATGCGGAACAGGATCCAGTTGCGGCGGATCAGGGCGCGTTCGGCGTTGGCCAGCGGGTTGAAGGCGGACGGTGCCTTGGGCAGGCCGGCGATCATGGCCTGCTGGGCCAGGGTCAGGTCGCCGAGCGGCTTGTCGTAATAGACCTCGGCCGCGGCGGCGATGCCGTAGGCACGGTGGCCGAGGAAGATCTTGTTGACGTAGAGCTCGAAGATCTCTTCCTTGCTGAGGATCTGCTCCATCTGCAGCGCCAGCAGGATCTCGCGGATCTTGCGGGTGAAGGTCTGGTCCAGCGTCAGCAGGTAGTTGCGCGCCACCTGCATGGTGATCGTGGACCCCCCGGACCGGATGTCGCCGCCGCTGGCGGCCAGCTGGACGGCGGCGCGGGCCAGACCCTTGGGGTCGACGCCGTGATGGTCGAAGTAGGACGCGTCCTCGGCGGCCATCAGGGCGTCGACCATGGTCGGCGGAATCTCGTCGTAGTTCACCGGCTGGCGGCGTTCCTCGCCGTACTCGCCGATCAGCTTGCCGTCACGGGTGAAGATGCGCAGCGGGGTCTGCAGCTCGAAATCCTGAAGCTGCCGCACGTCGGGAAGGCCAGGGGCGAAGTAGAGGGCGGCCCCGGCCACGGCCAGCACCGAAGCGGTGGACAGCGAAACCAGCAGCCAGAATGCCGAGAAGGCCAGGGTTCTGAAGAACTTCATGAAAAAACGGTATCCATGCGGTGAACGAGTGCGAAGCGGCGGGGGCGAACGAGGGTGCAGATGCGCCGGCCATTATAGGAAGCCGTCAGCGCGACCACCAGCGTTGACGTCTGGCGACACCCGTTCGTGTGAGATCAGGCGATTTCATGTAGCCTCCGCTGACAGAAGAATTGGCATGACGCTTATCCTGTCTTCAGTATTAGGTCGGTGCCGTATTATAACGAGTGGTTTTACGCAGGCATTCAGTCGGGAGCATGACCTAGATGCGAATCGGTGCAGCCGGCAAGGGGCTCATCGGGGTCGATATCACCTCGGCCACCGTCAAGCTGATCGAGCTCAAGTGGGGCGGCGGGGGCTATCGCGTCGAGAGCTATGCCGTGCGGCCGCTGCGCGAGGGCGCGGTGGTGGAGCGACGCATCCGCGACATGGGCGAGGTCGTCGATGCGCTCAAGCGCGCCGTGGATCATGCCAAGCCGACCAGCCGGCGTGTCTCGGTGGCGGTGCCGGCCAGCGCGGCGATCACCAAGACGCTGACGCTGCCGGCGACCCTGTCGGACGACGAGATCGAGACCCGCATCCAGCTCGACTCGGACAAGCACGTTCCCTTTCCGTTCAGTGAAGTGGCCTTCGACTTTCAGCGGCTCGGGCTCAACGAGCGCTACGGCGATCAGCAGGACGTGCTGCTGGTCGCCTGCCGCCAGCAGGACGTCGGCCAGCTGACCGAGGCGGTACATCAGGCAGGGCTGGCGCCGGCCGTGGTGGACGTCGAGACCTTCGCCATGGAGCGTGCCTACACCGAGCTCGCGACCCAGCTGCCGGCCACCGTCGCCCAGGACGGTGGCGTCGCCCTGGTGGATATAGGGGCTCACATGAACGCCTTTCACGTGCTGCGCGAGGGTCGCATCACCTACAGCCGGGACACCGTGTTCGGCGGCCGGGCGCTCACCGAGGAGATCCGCAACCGCTACGGGCTGAGCCTCGAGGAGGCCGGCCTGGCCAAGAAGCGTGGCGGCCTGCCGGACGACTACCAGCGCAGCGTGCTCGATCCCTTCATCGAGACCCTGGTGCAGCAGGTCGGGCGTTCGCTGCAGCTGTATTACACGGCCGGCCGCAAGCAGGAGGTGCGGCGCATGATCCTGGCCGGCGGCACCGGGGTGCTGCCCGGCCTGGCGGACCGCCTGGCGGCGGAAACGGGGATGGAGGTGGTGATCGCCAACCCCTTCCGGCGCATGAAGGTGAGCTCGCGGGTCGATGTCGAGACCCTGGCCGGCGACGCCCCGGCCATGCTGACGGCCTGCGGGCTGGCGATGAGGGTGCGTGGATGACCATCGAGATCAACCTTCTGCCCTGGCGCGAGGCGCAGCGCCAGCGGCGCAGCAAGCGCTTCCATCTGGCCCTGGCGCTGGCCGCCCTGATCGGGCTGGGCGGTGGCTATGCCGTGACCTGGTACCACGAGCAGCAGCTGATGGCCCAGCAGCAGCGCCATGCGCTGATCCGCCAGCGCACCGCGGAGCTGGATCATGACATCCGCACCGTCAGCGAATACGAGTCACGGCTCGAGACGCTCGATCGTCGCATCGAGGTGCTGCAGGAGCTGCAGGCCGAGCGTCCCCAGACCGTGCACGTCTTCAATGCCCTGGCCGCCAGCCTCGAGGAAGGGGTGTACTACGTCGACCTCCAGCGTCAGGGGGATCGCCTGCGCCTGACCGGCCTGGCGCCGGACAATCGTCGCGTTTCCGACCAGCTGCGTGCCCTCGAGGCCTCGCCGGTGCTCGACGTGCCGGTGCTGTCCGAGGTGGAGGCCGAGGGAGGCGAGCGCCGCTTCGATCTCAGCGTCGGCCAGCACATGCCGGGGGCCGCGAACGACACCGCCAGGCAGGAGGTGACGCCATGAACCTCGCCGCCGAATGGCGTCGCCTGACGGACGTGGAACTGAGCGAGCTGGACATCAAGGAGGCCGGCGGCTGGCCCGTCCTGCTGCAGCTGATCTGCTGCCTGCTGATGGTCGGGCTGACCTTCGCCGGGGTCTACTGGTACCTGGCGGCGCCCAAGGCCCAGGCGCTGGAAAGCGCGCGGCAGGAAGAGGCCCGCCTGCTGCGGGACTACCGCAGCAAGGCGGCTCAGGCGGCCCATCTGCCGGGGATGCGCGAGCAGGTGGAGGCGCTGGACGGTCGTCTGGAGGTGCTGGTGGGCATGTTGCCCAGCGGTCCCGAGATTCCGTCGCTGATCGACGACATCAGCGAGGCGGCGATCGACAGCCAGCTGACCATCGACGCCATCCGCCTGCGCAGCCCCGTAGAGCGGGAGTTCTACGTGGAGCGGCCGTTCGATATCCGGGTGAGCGGCGACTACCATCGCATCGGCTCCTTCCTTGCCGCCGTCGCCGATCTGCCACGCATCGTCACCCAGCATGACTTCACCCTCGCGCCGTCCGGCGACGGGCGGCTCGAGCTGTCGATGCTGGCGCGGACCTACAGCTATCGGCCGCCGCAAGAAGCGTCCTCCGGCGAGGAGGAGGCACCATGAGGGTCTGGGGGCGTGGCCTGGCGCTGCTGGGCCTGATGCTGTCGCTCGGCGCCTGCCGCGACGCGGCCAGCGGCGATCTCGATCGGGAACTGGCCGCGCTGCGGGCCGATCCCGGCGAGGTGACGCTCGAGCCGCTGCCGCCGATGCCGGTCTATCACGCCGTGGACTACCGCTTCGCCGACCGGCGCAGCCCCTTCCAGGTGCGGCTGCCGGAGAGCCGCGCCCTGCCGGAGGGCGATGCGGAGCTGGCGCCTGACCGGTCGCGATCGCGGGAGCCGCTGGAGGCCTATGAGCTCGGCCAGCTGGAGCTGGTGGGCACGCTGACCGTGGGCGGCACGCCCTCGGCGCTGATCCGGGCGCCGGGCGGCAAGGTGCACCGGCTGCGCGTCGGCGATCACATGGGCTCGGACTTCGGGCGCATCGTCGGTATCACGTCCGCCTCGGTGCAGCTGGTGGAGATCGTGCCCACCGGAGGCGGCGGCTGGATCGAGCGCAGCACCCAGCTGTCGCTGGACGGCTAGACCAGAAGCGTGACACGGCCCGTCGGGAGCGGCGGGACCTGCAAAGAGGGGACCATGACATTGATGAAAAGAATGCTCGCGGCGCTGGCCATGCTGGTGGTCTCCACCTCTGTCATGGCGGCCTCGACGCTGACCGGCCTCGACTATCGTCAGGCAGCCGGGGGTGCCCTGGAGGTCGATCTGTCCTTCGACGGCGGCGTGCCCGAGGTGCGCGGCTATCGTCTCGACGACCCGGCGCGGCTGACCATCGACCTGATGGCGACACGCAGCGCCCTGGAGCATCGTCGTCAGGCGCTTGGGGTCGGTGGCGTCGAGCGGGTCACCGCCCTGGAGGCGGGCAGCCGTACGCGGCTGGTGTTCGACCTGGAGGGCCCGCTGCCCTACGACACCGCTCGGCAGGGCGACCGCCTGCGGCTGTCGATCGGCGGCGGTGTCGCGCCCCCGGCGGCCACCCGCGCCGCCGCCTCGCCTGTCGGCAGCGCGCCAGCGGCCGGACCGGGCATCACCGACATCGATTTCCGCCGCGGTGACGACGGCGCCGGCCGCCTGGTGGTGTCCTTCGACCGCAGCGGCGTGGATGCCCGGGTCAGCGAGAGCGGCAGCTCGGACATCGTCGCGCGGCTCCCCGGCGTTCGCCTGCCGGCCTCGCTGGATCAGGTCTATGACGTCACCGATTTCGACACGCCGCTGCGCCGCATCACGCCACGGGTCGATCGGGATGGCGTCACGCTCGATATCCAGGGCAGCGGCGACTTCGCCATGCTCTCCACCCAGAGCGGCCGTCAGCTGACCATTTCGGCCCAGCCGGCCACGCCCCAGCAGCGCGAGCGCCAGGCGCGCGATCAGTTCTCCTATACCGGCGAGCGGATCACCCTGAATTTCCAGGACATCGAGGTGCGTTCGGTGCTGGCGATCATCGCCGACTTCACCGGGATGAACCTGGTGGCCAGCGACAGCGTCACCGGCCGTGTCACGCTCAACCTGCAGGACGTACCCTGGGATCAGGCGCTGGACCTGGTGCTCAAGAGCCAAGGGTTGGCCAGCCGTCAGGAGGGCAACGTCATCGTGGTGGCGCCGGCGGAGGAGCTGGCGGCCCGGGAGCAGCTGGAGCTGCAGACCCGCGAGCAGCTGGAGACGCTGGCGCCGCTGGAGACCGAGTACATCCAGGTCAAGTACGCCAAGGCCGAGGATCTGGCGCGACTGCTGCAAGGAGAGAGCTCCGGCGGCGGGGCGAGCGGCTTCGGCCTGCTGACCGAGCGCGGCCGGGTCGCCGTGGACCCGCGCACCAATACCCTGCTGGTGCAGGACACCGCCGAGCAGATCGGCAGCATCATGGAGACCCTGGAGCGGCTCGACGTGGCGGTGCGCCAGGTGCAGATCGAGGCGCGGATCGTGATCGCCCGGGACAGCGCCACCCAGGAACTGGGCGTCAACTGGGGGCTGTCATCGCCTCGAGGCGACGGTCGGCTCGATCTGGGTGGGGCGTCTTCCGGTCAGCCGGTGGCGACCTACGGGGATGACTTCAGTGGCCAGCGTGAGTCCAGGGGGCAATTCACCGGGGCGTACGGTGATCCAGATGGGCAGCTGTTTCAGCGTGGTGGGCTGGCGGTAGACCTGGGGGGAGCCAATCCCATGACCAGCTTCGGTTTTGGTTATCTATCAGGGGATGTGTTGCTCGACCTGGAGCTGCGGGCGCTGGAGAGCGAGGGCAAGAGCCAGACCATCTCCCAGCCGCGGGTGATCACCGCCGACCAGAGCACCGCGGTGATCAAGCAGGGCACCGAGATTCCCTATCAGGAATCGACCTCCAGCGGGGCGACCGATACCGAGTTCAAGGAGGCGGTGCTGTCGCTGGAGGTGACGCCGCAGATCACGCCGGACAACCGCATCATCATGGACCTGGCGGTCAACAACGATACCGTGGGTGAGCTGTTCAACGGGGTGCCGTCCATCGACACCAACGAGATCACCACCCAGGTGCTGGTGGACAACGGCGAGACCGTGGTGCTCGGCGGTATCCTGACCACCGAGCAGGTGCGCAGCCTGTTCAAGACGCCCTTCCTGGGCGACATCCCGGTGCTTGGAAACCTCTTCCGCTATACCGAGGACTCCAGCGATAAGGTAGAGTTGCTGGTATTCATCACGCCCCGAATACTGGATGACAACCTGGCGATTCGCTGATGCCGGCACTACCCAATCTGATATTGATCGGCCCCATGGGGGCCGGAAAGAGCACCATCGGCCGCCTTCTGGCGGCCGAGCTGTCCCGAGACTTCTACGACAGCGATCATGAAATTCAGGATCGCTGCGGCGCCGACATCCCGTGGATCTTCGACGTCGAGGGCGAGGCGGGCTTCCGCGAGCGCGAGACGCAGATGATCGACGAGCTTTCGGCGCTGGAAGGCGTGGTCATCGCCACCGGCGGCGGCGCGGTGCTGCGCGAGGAGAATCGGCGCATGCTGCGTGACAGCGGCACGGTGATCTATCTCTACACCACCGTCGAGCAGCAGCTGCGGCGTACCGCCAAGGACCGCAACCGGCCGTTGCTGCAGCGCGATGACAAGGCCGAGGTGCTGGAGCAGATGTTCCAGCAGCGCGACCCGCTGTACCGGGCCACCGCCGACATCGTGGTGCGCACCGATCGTCGCGGTCCGCGGGCCGTGGTCAACGAGATCGTGCGCCGCGTGGAGCGGCTGATCGATCCCCTGCATTGCAAGGCATGAACATGACGCGATCCATCGATGCCCGGCGCACCCTGACGGTGGCCCTGGGCGAGCGCAGCTACCCCATTCATATCGGCCCCGGGCTGCTGGGCGATCCGCAGTGGCTGCGGCCGCACCTCGCCGGCCGCCAGGTGATGATCGTCACCAACGAGACGGTGGCGCCGCTCTATCTGGAGCGGCTCAAGGCCGGCCTGGGCGATGACCTGACGGTGCGCGAGGTGGTGCTGCCGGACGGCGAGGCGACCAAGACGCTCGCCAGCGTCGAGCGCATCTGGGATGCCCTGCTCGAGGCCGGCTTCAACCGCCGCTGTACCCTGGTGGCCCTGGGCGGCGGTGTGATCGGCGACATGACCGGCTATGCGGCGGCCAGCTATCAGCGCGGCGTGGCCTTCGTGCAGGTGCCGACCACGCTGCTGTCCCAGGTGGACTCCTCGGTGGGTGGCAAGACCGGTGTCAATCACCCGCGCGGCAAGAACATGATCGGCGCCTTCTGGCAGCCCCGGGCGGTGCTGATCGATACCGATACCCTGTCGACCCTGCCGCGGCGCGAGCTGTCGGCCGGCCTGGCCGAGGTCATCAAGTATGGCCTGATCCGCGACGTCGGTTTCCTGACCTGGCTGGAGGACAACATGGCGGCGCTGCGAGGCCTCGATGCCGCGGCCCTGGCCTGGGCCATCGAGCGCAGCTGCAGCCTCAAGGCGGAGATCGTCGCCGAGGACGAGACCGAGCAGGGCGTGAGGGCGCTGCTCAACCTGGGGCACACCTTCGGCCATGCCATCGAGACGCATCAGGGCTACGGTCGCTGGCTGCATGGCGAGGCGGTCGGCACCGGCATGCTGCTGGCCGCCGAGCTGTCGCGGCGGCTCGGCTGGCTGTCGGACGACGAGGTGGCGCGCACGCGTGAGGTGCTGGCGGCGGCCGACCTGCCCCTGGCCGCGCCGGCCGACATGAGCGTGGACGACTTCCTGTCGATCATGCGCCTCGACAAGAAGAACCTCGACGACCGGCTGCGGCTGATCCTGCTGCGAGGCCTCGGCGACGCCTGCATCCATGACCAGACCCCGCCCGAGACCCTGGCGACCCTGCTGGAGGACTTTCCCCGGCAGTGATCGCTCGCTTCTTTATCGTGCGCGCCTCGACGCCCGCTGCTTCGGCAGCGGGCGTCGTCGTTTGCGGGCGGTGTCGGGGAGCGTGTCCGGCGTGGAAATGCGTGAATCTGTATGCCATATGCAGCATCGGTATGGGGTTGGAGCGCTACTTGCGACTAAAGTCTAACTAGGGTGTCGTGCCGGGGATGTTCCACGTCGTTGGCGTGCAACTCGTTGAGTTAGCGTGATTTTTTTATTGTTCGCTTAGACAAGTTGCGGATTTGTCGAAGGTTTTTGGCGTGGCGGCGGCGTGGCGGCATTGCGCGAGCGAGGGGGCGTGGCTATTCTGTGGAGCCTTTTGCCGCGCAGTTTTGATGCCGCAATAGAGGCGTCAAATAAAAAGAAAAACCTTTTAATATATCACAAGAAACTGCGAAGTACACCTTTTCAACCTGAGGCACGCCCATGAACAGAGGTCTTCATCAACCCGGCGAGTTTCGTGACAACTGCGGGTTCGGTCTGATCGCCCACATGGAGGGCCAGGCCAGCCACGATCTGCTGCAGACCGCCATCGAATCGCTGACCTGCATGACCCACCGCGGCGGCATCGCCGCCGACGGCAAGACCGGCGACGGCTGCGGCCTGCTGCTGAAGATGCCCGAGGCCTTCATGCGCGAGGTGGCCCGAGAGGCCCTGGGCGTGGAGCTGGGTAGCCGCTTCGCGGTGGGCGCGATCTTCCTGCCCGACGACGACGCCCGCGAGGCCGCGGCCCGCGAGACCCTCGAACGTGAACTCGAGGCCCGTGGCCTGATCGTGCAGGGCTGGCGCGACGTGCCGGTCGACCCGAGCGTCTGCGGTCCCATGGCGCTGGACTGCCTGCCGCGCATCCGCCAGCTGTTCGTCGAGCCCGGCGAGACCGCCGCGGACACCTTCGACGTCGAGCTCTTCATGGCCCGTCGCCGTGCCGAGCAGGCGCTGCGCGACGACGAGGACTTCTACGTCAGCTCGCTGTCCTCCGAAGTCGTTTCCTACAAGGGTCTGGTGATGCCGGTCGACCTGCCGGCCTTCTATCGCGACCTGGGTGACGAGCGTCTGGAGACCGCCATCTGCGTCTTCCACCAGCGCTTCTCCACCAACACCGCGCCGCGCTGGCCGCTGGCCCAGCCGTTCCGCCTGATGGCTCACAACGGCGAGATCAACACCATCGAGGCCAACCGCGGCTGGGCGAACTCCCGCAAGGAGAACTTCGTCAGCGAGCGCCTGCCCGACATCGCCGAGCTCGACGAGATCGTCAACACCACCGGCTCCGACTCCTCGAGCATGGACAACATGCTGGAAGTGCTGCTGACCGGCGGCATGGAGCTGCATCGCGCGGTGCGCATGATGGTGCCGCCGGCCTGGCAGAACGTCGAGATCATGGACGGCGACCTGCGTGCCTTCTACGAATACAACTCCATGCACATGGAGCCGTGGGACGGCCCGGCCGGCGTGGTCATGACCGACGGCCGCCAGGCGGTCTGCATGCTCGACCGCAACGGCCTGCGTCCGGCGCGCTGGGTGATCACCAAGAACGGCTACATCACCCTGGCCTCCGAGATCGGCACCTACGACTACAAGCCCGAGGACGTGGTGGCCAAGGGTCGCGTCGGCCCCGGCCAGATCCTGGCCGTGGACACCCAGACCGGCGAGGTCCTGCACACCCAGGACATCGACTCGCGTCTCAAGTCCGCCTATCCCTACAAGCGCTGGCTGAAGCAGGAAGCCAACTACCTCGAGTCCGCGCTCACCGAGCTGGCCCGCTTCCAGAACATGGATGCCGAGACCCTGGCGGTGCGTCAGAAGATGTTCCAGGTCAGCTTCGAGGAGCGTGACCAGGTGCTGCGCCCGCTGGCCGAGAGCGGTCAGGAAGCGGTGGGCTCCATGGGCGACGACACGCCCATGGCGGTGCTGTCCGGCAAGAAGCGGCTGCTGACCGACTACTTCCGCCAGAAGTTCGCCCAGGTCACCAACCCGGCCATCGATCCGCTGCGCGAGTCGATCGTGATGTCGCTGGAGAGCTGCATCGGCGCCGAGCGCAACGTCTTCGCGGCGACGCCCGATCACGCCCATCGCCTGGTGCTGACCACGCCGGTGCTGTCGCCGCGCAAGTTCACCGCCCTGGTGACCCACGAGGATCCGGCCTTCAACAGCCATACCCTGTCGCTGGCCTACGATCCCGAGACCACCGGGCTCAAGGCCGCGCTGCAGGCGCTGTGCGACGAGGCCGCCCAGGCCGCCCGCGACGGCAAGGTGCTGCTGGTGCTGTCCGACGCCGAGGTGGCCAAGGGCCAGCTGCCGATCCACGCCGCCCTGGCGGTCGGTGCCGTGCACCATCACCTCGGCCGGCTGGCGCTGCGCCCGCGGGTCAACCTGATCGTCGAGACCGGCTACGCCCGCGACGCCCACCAGATGGCGGTGCTGTTCGGCGTGGGCGCCACCGCGGTCTACCCGTGGCTGGCCTACCAGGTCATGGCCGACATGCATCGCACCGGCGAGCTGGTCGGCAACCCGGCCGACGCCCGCGAGAACTATCGCAAGGGGCTGCAGAAGGGCCTGTTCAAGATCCTGTCCAAGATGGGCATCTCGACCCTGGCCTCCTATCGCGGCTCCCAGCTGTTCGAGGCGGTGGGCCTGGCCTCCGAGGTGATGGACCTGTGCTTCACCGGCATGGCCTCGCGCATCGAGGGCACCGGCTTCGCCGAGCTGCAGCTGCAGCAGGAACTGCTGGCCAAGGACGCCTGGTCGCCGCGCAAGAGCATCTCCCACGGCGGCCTGATGAAGTACGTCCACGGCCACGAGTACCACGCCTATAACCCGGACGTGGTCAAGGCCCTGCAGGAAGCGGTGCAGGAAGGCGATTACGCCAAGTGGAAGACGTTCGCGGGCCTGGTCAACGACCGTGAGCCGGCCACCATCCGCGACCTGCTGCGCCTCAAGCCGGCCGAGACGGCGCTGCCGCTGGACGAGATCGAGCCGGTCGAGGACCTGCTGCCGCGCTTCGACAGCGCCGGCATGTCGCTGGGCGCGCTGTCGCCGGAGGCCCACGAGGCCCTGGCCCAGGCCATGAACGAGGCCGGCGGTCGCTCCAACTCCGGCGAGGGCGGCGAGGATCCGGCGCGCTACGGCACCGTCCGCAGCTCCAAGATCAAGCAGATCGCCTCCGGCCGCTTCGGCGTCACCCCGGCCTATCTGGCCAACGCCGAGGTGCTGCAGATCAAGGTGGCTCAGGGGGCCAAGCCCGGCGAGGGCGGCCAGCTGCCCGGCGGCAAGGTCAACGGCCTGATCGCCCGGCTGCGCTACGCGGTGCCCGGCGTGACCCTGATCTCGCCGCCGCCGCACCACGACATCTACTCCATCGAGGACCTGGCGCAGCTGATCTTCGACCTCAAGCAGGTCAATCCCAGCGCCCAGGTGTCGGTGAAGCTGGTCTCCGAGCCCGGCATCGGCACCATCGCCACCGGCGTGGCCAAGGCCTATGCCGACCTGATCACCGTGTCCGGCTATGACGGCGGCACCGCGGCCAGCCCGCTGACCTCGATCAAGCACGCCGGCAGCCCCTGGGAGCTCGGTCTGCCCGAGGTCCACCAGGCGTTGCGCATCAACGGGCTGCGCGACAAGATCCGCCTGCAGACCGACGGCGGTCTGAAGACCGGCCTCGACGTGATCAAGGCGGCGATCCTCGGCGCCGAGAGCTTCGGCTTCGGCACCGCACCGATGGTCGCCCTGGGCTGCAAGTACCTGCGCATCTGCCACCTCAACAACTGCGCGACCGGCGTCGCCACCCAGCATCAGGCCCTGCGCGACGAGCACTTCCGTGGCACCGTCGACATGGTCAAGCACTACTTCCGCTTCATCGCCGAGGAAGTGCGCGAGCTGATGGCCCTGCTGGGCGTGCGTCAGCTCACCGACCTGATCGGCCGCACCGACCTGCTCGAGGCGATCGAGGGCGTGACGGATTCACAGCGCCGCCTGGACCTGTCGCCGCTGATGACCAACGACTTCGTGCCCGCCGAGGCGCCGCAGTTCTGCGAGGTCAGCCGCAACGAGCCCCACGACCCGGGGGCCAAGAACCAGGAGATGCTCGAGGCGCTCAAGGCCGCCATCGAGGCCGGGTCCGGCGGTGAGTTCGACTTCACGATCACCAACTGCGACCGCTCCGTCGGTGCGCTGGTCTCCGGCGCCATCGCCAAGCGTTACGGCGAGGCGGGGCTCGAGGACGCGCCGCTGACCGCGCGCTTCACCGGCGTGGCCGGCCAGAGCTTCGGCGTGTGGAACGCCCGTGGCCTCAACCTCTACCTCGAGGGCGACGCCAACGACTACGTCGGCAAGGGCATGAACGGCGGTCAGGTGACCATCGTGCCGCCCCGCGGCAGCGGCTTCGAGAGCCACAAGACGGCGATCATCGGCAATACCTGCCTCTACGGCGCCACCGGCGGCACGCTGTACGCCGCGGGTACCGCCGGCGAGCGTTTCGGGGTGCGCAACTCCGGCGCCCAGGCGGTGATCGAGGGGGCCGGCGACCACTGCTGCGAGTACATGACCGGTGGCCTGATCACCGTGCTCGGCGAGGTGGGCGTCAACTTCGGTGCCGGCATGACCGGCGGCTTCGCCTACGTGCTGGACGAGGACCGCAGCTTCGTCGACAAGTACAACCATGAACTGGTGGAGATCCACCGCGTCAACACCGAGGCCATGGAGGCCCATCGGCGACACCTGAGGGAAATCATCGAGGAATACGTCGCGCAGACCGGCTCCCAGCGCGGTCGCGACATCCTCGAGGACTTCAGCGACTTCATCCGTCATTTCTGGCTGGTGAAGCCCAAGGCGGCGAGCCTCGCCAGCCTGCTGGATGAATCCCGTCGGCGTCCCGAGTAAGCCTGGAGAGAGGAGCGAGTAACATGGCCAACCGTTTGAACAACGACTTCCAGTTCATCGACGTGGGTCGCCAGGACCCCGAGAAGAAGGCGGCGTCGACGCGGGCGAAGCAGTTCGCCGAGATCTACGAGCCGTTCCAGCCGCAGGATGCCGCGAGCCAGGCACACCGCTGCCTGTCCTGCGGCAACCCTTACTGCGAATGGAAGTGCCCGGTTCACAACTACATTCCCAACTGGCTGAAGCTGGTCAGCGAGGGCAACATCCTGGAGGCCGCCGAGCTCTCCCACCGCACCAACTCGCTGCCCGAGGTGTGCGGCCGGGTATGCCCGCAGGATCGCCTGTGCGAGGGCGACTGCACCCTCAACGACGGCTTCGGTGCGGTGACCATCGGGTCGGTGGAGAAGTACATCACCGACACCGCCTTCGCCATGGGCTGGCGCCCGGACATGTCCCGGGTGACCTGGACCGACAAGAAGGTGGCGATCATCGGCGCCGGCCCGGCGGGCCTCGGCTGTGCCGACATCCTGGTGCGCAACGGCGTCAAGCCGGTGGTGTTCGACAAGAACCCCGAGATCGGCGGCCTGCTGACCTTCGGCATTCCCGAGTTCAAGCTCGAGAAGACCGTGATGGAGCGTCGTCGCGCCGTCTTCGAGGAGATGGGCGTCGAGTTCTGCCTGGGGGTCGAGATCGGCACCGACATGCCGTTCGACAGGCTGCTCGAGGAGTACGACGCGGTGTTCCTCGGCATGGGCACCTACAAGTACATGGAAGGCGGCTTCCCGGGCGAGGACCTGCCGGGCGTGCACAAGGCGCTCGACTACCTGATCGCCAACGTGAACCACTGCCTGGGCTTCGAGAAGGATCCGGCGGACTACGTCTCGCTGGAAGGCCAGAAGGTCGTGGTCCTCGGCGGCGGCGACACCGCCATGGACTGCAACCGCACCGCCATCCGCCAGGGGGCCGAGGCCGTGACCTGCGCCTACCGACGCGACGAGGACAACATGCCCGGCTCGCGCAAGGAGGTGGCCAACGCCCGCGAGGAGGGCGTGGAATTCCTGTTCAACCGCCAGCCGGTGGCGGTGGTCGGCGAGGACAGGGTCGAGGGCGTGAAGGTCGTGCGCACTCGTCTCGGTGAGCCCGACGAGAACGGTCGCCAGCGTCCCGAGGTGGTGCCGGGCTCCGAGGAAGTGGTGCCCGCCGACGCCGTGGTCATCGCCTTCGGCTTCCAGCCGAGCCCGGCGCCCTGGTTCGAGACCGTGGGCATCCAGGTCGACGAGAAGGGCCGGGTCAAGGCGCCGGAGCAGGGCGCCTACGCCTTCCAGACCACCAACGAGAAGATCTTCGCCGGTGGTGACATGGTGCGCGGCTCCGACCTGGTGGTCACCGCCGTGTACGAGGGCCGCCAGGCCGGCGAGGGCATCCTCGACTACCTGGACGTCTAAGCGCCGAGCGACGCTTAAGCGCCGCGCGACGCCCGACACGCCAACCCCGAGGCCTGAGCCTCGGGGTTTTTCGTTGCCGGTGTGGCGAGATGCCGCCGGCACGCAGCCCAAATTGAGCCGGGGACCGCACTCTGCTATTCTGTCGTCCCATCCTGGCGCGGCTTCCTGCCGGGCCTACCGATCACGTTTCGACAGGTTCTCCATGACACGATATATCTTCGTGACCGGCGGCGTTGTGTCCTCTCTCGGCAAGGGCATCGCGTCGGCTTCGCTGGCGGCGATTCTCGAGGCACGGGGCCTCAAGGTCACCATGCTCAAGCTCGATCCCTACATCAATGTGGATCCGGGCACCATGAGTCCCTTCCAGCATGGCGAGGTGTTCGTCACCGAGGATGGGGCGGAAACCGACCTGGACCTCGGTCACTACGAGCGCTTCATCCGCACGAAGATGAGCCAGGCCAACAACTTCACCACCGGGCGCGTCTACGAGCACGTGCTGCGCAAGGAGCGCCGCGGCGACTACCTGGGCGGCACCGTGCAGGTGATTCCGCACATCACCGACGAGATCAAGCATCGCGTCTATGAAGGCGGCAAGGGCGCCGACGTGGCGCTGGTCGAGATCGGCGGCACCGTGGGCGACATCGAGTCGCTGCCGTTCCTCGAATCGATCCGTCAGATTCGCAGCGAGCTGGGCGCGAGCCGGGCGATCTTCATGCACCTGACCCTGGTGCCCTACATCCAGACCGCCGGCGAGACCAAGACCAAGCCGACCCAGCACAGCGTCAAGGAGCTGCGCTCGATCGGCATCCAGCCGGATATCCTGATCTGCCGCAGCGAGGTCGAGCTCGAGGAGACCGAGCGCCGCAAGATCGCGCTGTTCACCAACGTCGAGGAGCGTGCGGTCATTCCGCTGCAGGACGCCGATACCATCTATCGCATTCCGCTGATGCTGCACCAGCACGGCCTCGACGAGATCGTCTGCGACAAGCTGCGCCTGGAGGCCAGCGAGGCCGACCTGTCCGAGTGGATCCGCGTGCTCGACGCCAAGCTCAATCCGCTCAAGTCGATCAACATCGCCATGGTCGGCAAGTACATGGAGCTGCTCGACGCCTACAAGTCGCTCAACGAGGCGCTGGTGCACGCCGGCATCCAGACCCGGGTCAAGGTCAACATCGACTACATCGACTCCGAGGACATCGAGCGTCACGGTCCGGAACGCCTGGCCGGCAAGGACGCGATCCTGGTGCCCGGCGGCTTCGGCGAGCGCGGCGTGGAAGGCAAGATCGCCACCGCCCGCTTCGCCCGCGAGAACGGCATTCCGTATCTCGGCATCTGCCTCGGCATGCAGGTGGCGGTGATCGAATTCGCCCGTCACGTGGCCGGCTGGGACGACGCCAATTCCACCGAGTTCACCCACGATACCCAGCACCCGGTGGTGGGCCTGATCACCGAGTGGCTGAGCCCGGAAGGCAAGATCGAGCTGCGCGACGAGGCCTCCGATCTGGGCGGCACCATGCGCCTGGGCGGCCAGGTCTGCCACCTGGCGACCGGCTCCAGGGCTCGCGAGGCCTATGGCAACGAGGAGATCGTCGAGCGCCACCGTCACCGCTACGAGGTCAACGACCAGTTCGTCGCCGACCTGGAGCAGGCCGGCCTGGTGGTCTCCGGCCGCAGCGTCGACAACTCCCTGGTGGAGATGGTCGAGCTGCCCGATCATCCCTGGTTCGTGGCCTGCCAGTTCCACCCGGAGTTCACCTCCACGCCGCGTGACGGCCACCCGCTGTTCACCGGTTTCGTGAACGCGGCGCTGGAGCACAAGGCGGTGCGCACCCGCGCCCAGAGTTCCCCACAGGAGTGAGCGTCATGCCCGTCCCGGAACGCCTGATCGACATTGCCGGCCTCCGGGTCGGCAATGACCAGCCGCTGACGCTGTTCGGCGGCATGAACGTGCTGGAATCCCGCGAGCTGGCCCTCGAGGTGGCCGAGGCCTATGTCGAGGTCACCGGCCGGCTCGGTATCCCGTACGTGTTCAAGGCCAGCTTCGACAAGGCCAACCGCAGTTCCATCCACTCCTTCCGCGGCCCCGGTCTCGACCGGGGCCTGGCGATCCTCGCCGAAGTGAAGGAACGCTTCGGCGTGCCGATCATCACCGACGTGCACGAACCCTGGCAGGCGGCACCCGCCGCCGAAGTGGCCGATGTCATTCAGCTGCCGGCCTTCCTCGCCCGCCAGACCGACCTCGTCGTGGCGATGGCCGAGACCGAGGCGGCCATCAACATCAAGAAGCCCCAGTTCCTGGCGCCTCACGAGATGCGCCACATCCTGCGCAAGTGCGAGGAGGCCGGCAACGACCGGCTGATCCTGTGCGAGCGCGGCACCAGTTTCGGCTACAACAACCTGGTGGTCGATATGCTGGGCTTCGGTGAGATGAAAGAGACCGGCTACCCGCTGCTGTTCGACGTCACCCACGCCCTGCAGCGGCCCGGCGGTCGCTCGGACAGCGCCGACGGGCGCCGTGCCCAGGTCGCCGAGCTGGCTCGCGCCGGCGTGGCCGTCGGGCTCGCCGGGGTGTTCCTGGAGTCCCACCCGGACCCGGACAACGCCAAGTGCGACGGCCCCTGCGCCCTGCCGCTCGATCGTCTCGAGCCCTTCCTGGCCCAGCTCAAGGCGCTCGACGAGCTGGTCAAGGGGTTCGCGCCGCTCGAGATTTCCTGATTTCCCCAACGCTGACTCACTAAGGACGAGACAACATGACCAAGATCGTCGACGTTCGCGCCCTCGAGGTGCTCGATTCCCGCGGCAACCCCACCGTTCAGGCCGAGGTGCGTCTGGAGAGCGGTGCCGTGGGCACGGCCTGTGCCCCCAGCGGAGCCTCCACCGGTTCTCGCGAGGCCCTCGAGCTGCGCGATGGCGACAAGGCCCGCTACCTGGGCAAGGGCGTGTTGAAGGCCGTGGAGGCCGCCAACGGCGTCATCCGTGAGCGTCTGGTCGGCATGGACGCGCGTGACCAGCGTGCCCTGGACGAGGCCATGCTCGAGCTCGACGGCACCGACAACAAGGCCACCCTGGGCGCCAACGCCATCCTCGCCGTGTCGCTGGCCGCCGCCAAGGCTGCCGCCAACGCCAAGGGTGCGCCGCTCTATGCCCACATCGCCGAGCTCTACGGCCAGCCGAGCCGGTTCCGCATGCCGGTGCCGATGATGAACATCCTCAACGGCGGCGAGCATGCCGACAACAACGTCGACATCCAGGAGTTCATGATCCAGCCGGTGGGCGCGCCGAGCTTCCGCGAAGGCCTGCGCATGGGCGCCGAGATCTTCCACGCCCTGAAGAAGGTCCTCGCCGGCCGTGGCCTGTCCACCTCCGTGGGCGACGAGGGCGGCTTCGCGCCGAACCTGGCGTCCAACGCCGAGGCCCTGGCGGTGATCAAGCAGGCGGTGTCCGACGCCGGCTACGAGCTCGGCCGCGACATCACCCTGGCCCTCGACTGCGCCTCCTCCGAGTTCTACAAGGATGGCGTCTACGATCTCGCCGGCGAGGGCAAGCAGTACGACGCCGCCGGCTTCGCCGACTACCTGGCCGAGCTCTGCGACCAGTATCCGATCGTCTCCATCGAGGACGGCATGGACGAGTCCGACTGGGGCGGCTGGAAGGCGCTGACCGACAAGGTTGGCGACAAGGTGCAGCTGGTCGGCGACGATCTCTTCGTCACCAACACGCGCATCCTCAAGCGCGGCATCGACGAGCAGATCGGCAACTCCATCCTGATCAAGTTCAACCAGATCGGCTCGCTGTCCGAGACCCTGGACGCCATCCGGATGGCCCAGGACGCCGGCTTCACCGCGGTGATCTCCCACCGCAGCGGCGAGACCGAGGACACCACCATCGCCGACCTGGCCGTGGGCACCGCCGCCGGCCAGATCAAGACCGGCTCGCTGTGCCGCTCCGACCGCGTCGCCAAGTACAACCGCCTGCTGGTGATCGAGCAGGAGCTGGGTGAGCGCGTGGACTACCCGGGCCGCAGTGCCATCAAGGGGCAGTAAGCGGCGCCGATCGGCGGTCCTCGTGTAGGAAATCGCCTACACGGGGCCGGCGACATTCGTGACATCTCGCTCGACAATACCGGCGCCTTCCAGGCGTCGGTATTTTTTATCCCGTTGTTTTTGAAGGCTTTTTTCTGAGCGTGGAGAGGGTGGCGTCGTGTCGGGCGCGAGAAGGCCCGGTTGAGAAGTCGCGCAGGACTGCCAGAATGGTCAGCGGGACAAGGGAGAGCGGAGTCTCTCCCGGCAGGACGCCACGGGATGCAGTCTCAAGCCGAGCCCGGTGTCGCAGGACGCGGCTTCCGGGCAGGGAAGGCTAGGAGTTCGAGCGGAAGGAACCGCTCAAGGATGGCTAGGAGCGGGCGACCTTCGGGTCGCCTTCCTTTTGCCTGGGTGTTCTCCTTCATCGCAGTGCGAAACGACGACGCCGAATGTCGAGAGACATTCGGCGTCGTCGTGTCTGGGCTTCGCTCGAGCGTCTTGCCCGGGGCTCAGCGCTCCAGCTGGTCCGCCTTGCCGGGCTTGCCGTCCCATTCCTCGGCGTCGGGCAGCGGGTCCTTCTTCTCGGTGATGTTTGGCCACGTCTCCGCCAGCTCGGCGTTGATCTCGATGAACTGTTCCTGGCCTTCCGGTAGCTCGTCCTCGGAGAAGATCGCCTCGGCCGGGCACTCGGGCTCGCACAGCGCGCAGTCGATGCACTCGTCGGGGTGGATCACCAGGAAGTTGGGTCCTTCATAGAAGCAGTCCACCGGGCAGACCTCGACACAGTCGGTGTACTTGCACTTGATGCAGTTTTCGGTGACGACGAATGTCATGCCAGTCTCCCTTCCTCGGCCGGGGCGCGCCGCGGCCAGTCGGTCTTGAATGTCGAATTGAGTTATAAAAACTTCTGCTTTTATAATAAGTAGAACTTGATCGAACCATTTTAGTCGGCCCGCCATGCTGCCCGCAAGCCGTGGCGCGTCGAGTCGATGGCATCGCCGCCGCCCGAGGGCGACGGCGATGACCGGCGCTTGTATCGGTCTTCCGTCCTACAGGCTGTCCTGCCACCGGTACAGCCATTCCAGTGCCTGGCGTGGGCTCAGCTCGTCCAGCGCCAGCCCCGAGAGGCTCTCCACCATCGGATGCGGGGCGCTGGCGAACAGATCCGCCTGCTGCGGTGACGCCTCTTCGCCTTCGCGGGGTTCCACCGGCGCGCGCTGGCCCTGGTCGACCTCCTGCTGCTCCAGCGTCGCGAGCTTCTCCCGGGCCCGGGCGATCACGCCCTGGGGCACGCCGGCCAGCTGGGCGACCTGCAGGCCGTAACTCTGGCTGGCCGGGCCGTCCTCCACCCGGTGCATGAAGACGATGCCGTCGCGGTGCTCCGCCGCCGTCAGATGCACGTTGGCCACGCTCTCGGCTTGTTCGGCCAGCGCGGTCATCTCGAAGTAGTGGGTGGCGAACAGCGTGAAGGCGCGGGTGCGGGTCAGGTGTTCGGCGCTGGCCCAGGCCAGCGACAGGCCGTCGAAGGTGCTGGTACCGCGGCCGATCTCGTCCATCAGCACCAGGCTGTGGTCGGTGGCGTTGTGCAGGATGTTGGCGGTCTCGGTCATCTCCACCATGAAGGTCGAGCGGCCGCCGGCCAGGTCGTCGGAGGAACCGATGCGGGTGAAGATGCGATCCACCGGGCCGATGCTCGCGCTGTCGGCCGGCACGAAGCTGCCGGTGTGGGCGAGCAGGGTGATCAGCGCCGCCTGGCGCATGTAGGTGGACTTGCCGCCCATGTTGGGGCCGGTGATCACCAGCATGCGCCGCGCGTCGTCCATCACCATGTCGTTGGGCACGAAGGGCGCCTCGCTGACCCGCTCGACCACCGGGTGGCGGCCGCCGCGGATGTCGAGGCCCGGCGCCTCCGGCAGCGCCGGGCGAGCCAGGTCCAGCGAACGCGCGCGCTCGGCCAGCGCGGCCAGCACGTCCAGGGCGGCCAGGGAGCGGCCGGTGGCCTGCAGCGGGGCCAGTTCGGCGTTGAGGTCGTCGAGCAGGCCGTCGTAGAGCAGCTTCTCCCGGGCCAGGGCGCGGGACTTGGCCGACAGCGCCTTGTCCTCGAACTCCTTGAGCTCGGGGATGATGAAGCGCTCGGCGTTCTTCAGCGTCTGGCGGCGGATGTAGTCCACCGGCGCCTCGCGGGCCTGGGCGCGGGGAATCTCGATGTAGTAGCCATGGACCCGGTTGTAGCCGACCTTGAGGCCGGTCAGTCCGGTGCGCTCGCGCTCGCGAGTCTCGAGCTGCACCAGGTAGTCGCCGGCGTGCTCGGCCAGGCCGCGATGCTCGTCGAGCTCGGCGTCGAAGCCCTCGGCGATCACGCCGCCGTCGCGGATCACCACCGGCGGGTTCTCGACCAGCGCGCGGCCCAGGGTGTCGGCGAGCGCGGGATAGGGGCGGATATGGCGCTTGAGCTCGTCCAGCGCGGTGCCGTCCTCGTACTCGGCGAGCTCGGCCTCGAGTTCGGGCAGCGCCGCCAGGGCGTCGCGCAGCCGGGCGAGATCCCGGGGGCGGGCGCTGTACAGCGCCACCCGGGCCAGGATGCGCTCCACGTCGCCGATCGCCTTGAGCGTCTCGCCCAGCGGCAGGTAAACGTCGCGGTCGAGCAGGGCGGCCACGGCGGCCTGGCGGGCGCCGACCTGATCGCGGTCGCGCAGCGGGCGGTTGAGCCAGCGCTTGAGCAGCCGCGAGCCCATGGCGGTGGCGGTGGTGTCGAGCACGCTGGCCAGAGTGTTGTCGCTGCCGCCGCCCAGGTTGACGTCGATCTCCAGGTTGCGGCGGCTGGCGGCGTCGATCACCACGGCGTCGTCGCGGCTCTCGACGCCGATGGCGGTGACATGGGGCAGCTGCGAGCGCTGGGTGTCGCGGGCGTAGTCGATCAGCACCCCGGCGGCGGTGAGTGCGGCCTCCAGATGGGCGCAGCCGAAGCCGCGCAGGTCCTGCACGGCGAACTGGTCGCACAGGGTGCGGGTGGCCGATTCCAGGTCGAACAGCCAGTCGCTCTGGCGGCGCAGGCCGCGACGCTCCTCGAGCGACGGCGGCAGGCTCAGGCTGTCGGCCACCAGCAGCTCGGCCGGATCGAGGCGGGTCAGCTCGGCCAGCATCTCGGCCTCGCCCTCCACCTCGAGCACGCTGAAGCGCCCGCTGGAGAGTTCCAGCCAGGCAAGCCCCCAGCGCTCGCCGGTCGGATGGATCGCCACCACCAGGTTGTCGCGGCGGGCGTCGAGCAGCGCCTCGTCGTAGAGGGTGCCGGGGGTGACGATGCGCACCACCTTGCGTTCCACCGGGCCCTTGGCGGCGGCCGGGTCGCCCATCTGCTCGCAGATGGCCACCGACTCGCCGGCGGCGACCAGGCGCGCCAGGTAGCCCTCGGCGCTGTGGTAGGGCACGCCGGCCATGGGAATCGGCTGGCCGGCCGACTGGCCGCGCTGGGTCAGGGTGATGTCCAGCAGCGCCGCGGCGCGCTTGGCGTCGTCGAAGAAGAGTTCGTAGAAGTCGCCCATGCGGTAGAACAGCAGCACCTGGGGGTGCTCGCGCTTGATCTTCAGATACTGGGCCATCATCGGCGTGTGCGGCTTGGTGCTGGCCTGTGACATGGGCTTCCCTGGCTGGCGGTGGAGACGGTGAGAAACGCGGATGTCGGGATGGCGTGGGGTGCCATGCATCTCGCGGACAAAGCCAGTATTCTACGCCCAAGGATGGCCGTCGTCAGGGCCATCAAGACAACCTCGGAGCCAGCGTTGCCGTCGTTGCAGCGGGCTGATCCGGCGACAGATCTGCGAGGGGGCGCTGTGAACCCTTCCATGGGCGCTACCGATGCCATCCCTGGCATAGGACCCCCTCTGCGATCTGTCCCCGGCGCCCGCGCATCGTGATCCGTGGCGACCGGCCGCATGCGAGAATTGGAGAGAAGCCGATGTCCGTATCGCCCGAGACGCGCCGTCTCGCCGAGCGCCTCGGTGCGCTGTGCCGGGAGCGCGGCGCGAGCGTCGCCACCGCCGAGTCCTGCACCGGCGGCGGGGTGGCGAATGCCATCACCGAGATCGCCGGCAGCTCGGGCTACTTCGAGACCGGCTACGTGACCTATTCCAACGCCGCCAAGACGCGCCTGCTGGGCGTGTCCGAGGCGCTGCTCGAGCGTGTCGGGGCGGTCAGTCACGAGGTGGTCGAGGCCATGGTGGCCGGGGCCTGCGCCGAGAGCGGCGCCGATCTGGCCGTGGCCATCAGCGGCGTGGCCGGCCCCGGCGGCGGCAGCGCCGAGAAGCCGGTGGGCACGGTGTGGCTGGCCTGGGGTGCCCCGGGCCGGGTGCGCACCGAGCGTCACCACTTCGCCGGCGAGCGCGATGCGGTGCGCGACCAGGCCGTGAACGCCGCCCTCGAGGGGCTGATCGCCGAGCTGGAAAACGGCTAGTTCGGCCTCGGCCGATGCGGTCGGTTCGGGGTGGCCGAGCGGCTGCTTTTTCGTCATACTACTGTGCAGTCATACAGTGCTTTTCGGCGGCCGTCGCGCCGTCATTCCGCCAATGTTTCGTCATCGCCGTGCGTCACGGCGATCGCTTAGGAGACCCTCATGGCTCAGGACGACAATCGTTCCAAGGCGCTCAATGCCGCGCTTTCCCAGATCGAGCGCCAGTTCGGCAAGGGCACCGTGATGCGCCTGGGCGATACCCCGCGCGTGGTGATGCCGTCGGTATCCACCGGTTCCCTGGGGCTGGACATCGCCCTGGGCATCGGCGGCCTGCCCTTCGGCCGCGTGGTCGAGATCTTCGGCCCGGAATCCTCGGGCAAGACCACCCTGACCCTGTCGGTGATCGCCCAGGCCCAGAAGCAGGGCAAGACCTGCGCCTTCATCGACGCCGAGCACGCCCTCGACCCGAGCTACGCCGAGAAGCTCGGCGTCAACCTCGATGACCTGCTGGTCTCCCAGCCGGATACCGGCGAGCAGGCCCTCGAGATCTGCGACATGCTGGTGCGCTCCGGTGGTGTCGACGTGATCATCATCGACTCGGTGGCGGCGCTGACCCCGCGCGCCGAGATCGAAGGCGAGATGGGCGACTCCCACGTCGGCCTGCAGGCGCGGCTGATGTCCCAGGCGCTGCGCAAGATCACCGGCAACATCAAGAACGCCAACTGCATGGTGGTGTTCATCAACCAGATCCGCATGAAGATCGGCGTGATGTTCGGCAGCCCCGAGACCACCACCGGCGGCAACGCGCTCAAGTTCTACTCCAGCGTGCGCCTCGACATCCGCCGCACCGGATCGGTCAAGCAGGGCGACGAGGTCACCGGCAACGAGACCCGGGTCAAGGTGGTCAAGAACAAGGTCTCGCCGCCGTTCCGCCAGGCCGAGTTCCAGATCCTCTACGGCAAGGGCATCTATCACGCCGGCGAGGTGGTCGACCTGGGCGTGCAGTGCGGCCTGGTCGACAAGGCCGGCGCCTGGTACAGCTACCAGGGCAGCAAGATCGGCCAGGGCAAGGCCAACGCCGCCCAGTTCCTCGAGGACAACCCGGCGATCATGGAAGAGATCGAGAGCCAGATCCGCGCCCAGCTGCTGTCCTCGCCGGAGCCCAAGGAAGAGAGCGCCGAGGCCGAGGCGGACACCGACGCGGGCGGCGAGTCGTCCTGATCCATGGCGGGCCCTGTGCGATCGGAAGATGCCACGCCCCGCGATGACGCCATCCGCCTGCTGGCCCGGCGCGAGTATGCCCGGGCCGAGCTGCGCGACCGCCTGGCTGCCAAGGGCCATGCGCTCGAGGCGGTCGAGGCCTGCCTCGACGCGCTGGTCGAGCAGGGGCTGCAGTCCGACGTGCGCTTCGCCGAGAGTTTCCTGCGCTCCCGGGTCGCTCGCGGCCAGGGGCCGGTGCGCATCCGCGCCGAGCTCTCCCGCCGCGGCGTCGATGACGCCACCGCTCGTGGCGCCTTCGACGAGGCCGGCGGCGAGGTCGACTGGTTCGAGCTCGCCGCCACGACCCTGGCCCGGCGTTTCTCCGGCCCCGGCCAGGAACCCCGCGAGCGTGCCCGTCGCGAACGCTTCCTGGCCGGCCGCGGCTTCGATTTCGACCAGCTGCGGCATGCCATGAACCATGCCTGGGACGACGCCTGAACGCCCCGCCCTTTAGTCGCTTGACGACTGCGCTATAATGGGTCCCTTTGCGAACGCCCCGGGTGGCAGTCCGATGATGGCTGCCGTGCCCGTCCTGCGGGCCACCACGCCTATCGCCACGGATACCCCATGAAAAGCGCAGACATCAGACAGGCCTTTCTGAGTTACTTCGAGGAGCAGGGGCATACCATCGTGCCGTCCAGCTCCCTGGTGCCGAGCAACGACCCGACCCTGCTGTTCACCAATGCCGGGATGGTGCCGTTCAAGGACGTCTTCCTCGGCCGCGACCCGCGTCCCTACGTCCGTGCCACCTCGGCCCAGCGCTGCGTGCGCGCCGGCGGCAAGCACAACGACCTCGACAACGTCGGCTACACCGCCCGCCACCACACCTTCTTCGAGATGCTGGGCAACTTCAGCTTCGGCGACTACTTCAAGCGCGACGCCATCCGCTTCGCCTGGACCTTCCTCACCGAGGTGCTGGGGCTGCCGAAGGAGAAGCTGTGGGTCACCGTGCACGTCAGCGACGACGAGGCCGAGCGCATCTGGAAGGACGAGATCGGCGTCGATCCGGAGCGCTTCTCCAAGCTCGACGAGGACAACTTCTGGCAGATGGGCGACACCGGCCCCTGCGGTCCCAGCTCCGAGATCTTCTTCGATCACGGCGCCGAGGTCTGGGGCGGCCCTCCCGGCAGCCCCGAGGAGGACGGCGACCGCTACATCGAGATCTGGAACCTGGTGTTCATGCAGTTCGATCGCGACGCGGCCGGCGAGATGCATCCGCTGCCCAAGCCGTCCATCGACACCGGCATGGGCCTGGAGCGCATCGCCGCGGTGATGCAGGGCGTGCACTCGAACTACGAGATCGACCTGTTCCAGAACCTGCTCGAGGCGGCGGCCCGGGCCACCGGACATGACGACACGTCCACGCCCTCGCTGCGCGTGATCGCCGACCACATCCGCTCCTGCGCCTTCCTGATCACCGACGGCGTGCTGCCCTCCAACGAGGGGCGCGGCTATGTGCTGCGTCGGATCATCCGCCGCGCGGTGCGTCACGGACACAAGCTGGGTGCCCAGGGTCGCTTCTTCCACAAGCTGGTGGGCGCGCTGGACGCCGAGATGGGCGAGGCCTACCCGGAGCTGCGCGAGGCGCGCCACCAGATCGAGCGCGTGCTGCTGAAGGAAGAGGAGCAGTTCGCCCGCACCCTGGATCACGGCATGGGCCTGCTCGAGGAGGCGCTGGCCGGCCTCGAGGGCGACACCCTGCCGGGCGAGACGGTGTTCAAGCTCTATGACACCTACGGCTTCCCCTACGACCTGACCGCCGACGTCTGCCGCGAGCGCGGCGTGACCCTCGACGAGGCCGGCTTCGAGCGCGAACTGGAGGCCCAGCGCGAACGCGCCCGGGCGGCCAGCCAGTTCGGTGCCGCCTACGAGGCCTCGCTCGATCTGGAAGGCGAGACCGACTTCACCGGCTACGAGCGTCTCGAGGACCAGGCCGCGGTCACCGCCATCGTCGACCGCGAGGGCAATCCGCTGGACGGCCTCGAGGTCGAGCAGCGCGGCATGGTGGTGCTGGATCGCACGCCCTTCTACGCCGAATCCGGCGGCCAGGTGGGTGACACCGGTTACCTCGAGTTCGACGGCGGCCGCTTCCTGGTCACCGATACCCAGAAGCAGAGCGGTCACCACCTGCATCACGGCGTGCTGCTCGAGGGCGCGCTGGCGGTGGGCGACGCGGTGACGCCGCGGGTCGATGCCAGCCTGCGCGCGGCCAGCGTGCGTAATCACTCGGCGACTCACCTGATGCACGAGGCGCTGCGCATCGTGCTCGGCGAGCACGTCGAGCAGAAGGGCTCGCTGGTGACGCCCGAGCGCCTGCGCTTCGATTTCAGCCACTTCGAGCCGGTGAGCGCCGAGCAGCTGGCCGAGATCGAGCGACTGGTCAACGAGCAGGTGCTGGCCAACGCCGACACCCGCATCGAGCACATGACCCTGGACGAAGCCAAGGCGAAGGGCGCCGCGGCGCTGTTCGAAGCCAAGTACGCCGACAGCGTGCGGGTGCTGACCATCGGCGCCGACGACTTCTCGATCGAGCTGTGCGGTGGCACCCACGTGCGTCGCAGCGGCGACATCGGCTGCTTCCATATCGTCAGCGAGGCCGGCGTGGCCTCCGGCGTGCGCCGCATCGAGGCCATCACCGGCGAGGCCGCGCTGGCCTACTTCCGCGAGCAGGAAGCGCGGGTGTCACGCATCGGCGAGCGTCTCAAGGCCAAGCCCGAGCAGGTCGAGGAGCGCGTCGAATCGCTGGTCGAGCGCAATCGCGGCCTGGAGAAGGAGCTCGAGCGTCTCAAGGCCAAGCTGGCCAGCGCCGCCGGCAACGACCTGCTCGACGAGGCCCGTGAGGTCAAGGGCGTCAAGGTCCTGGCCAAGCGCCTGGAAGGCGTCTCGGGCAAGGAGCTGCGCGGCATGCTCGACCAGCTCAAGAACAAGCTGGGCTCCGGCATCGTGGTGCTCGGCGTGGCCGACGAGGCCGCCGGCAAGGTCAGCCTGATCGCCGGCGTCACCGACGACCTCACCGCCAGGGTCAAGGCCGGTGCGCTGGTCAACCACGTGGCCGGCCAGGTCGGCGGCAAGGGCGGCGGCCGACCCGACATGGCCCAGGCCGGCGGCAGCGATGCCGCGGCCCTGCCGGCGGCGCTGGAGAGCGTCCCGGCCTGGGTCGAGGAGGCGCTCTAGGCGTCACGGGGCCGAAGACGGCAGCGTCTTCGGCCCCTCGTGTATCCGGCCTCGCTTACCTTTCATCCATTCCAACGCTAAATCGACAGAGGGACAACGACGCATGGCACTATACGTACAGAAGTTCGGCGGTACCTCGGTGGGCTCCGTGGAGCGCATCAAGGCCGTGGCCGAGAAGGTCAAGGGCTTCCGTGACGCCGGCCATCAGGTCGTGGTCGTGGTGTCCGCCATGAGCGGCGAGACCAATCGCCTGATCGGCCTGGCCAACGACATCAACGACGAGCCGACCCCGCGCGAGCTCGACATGCTGGTCTCCACCGGCGAGCAGGTGACGATCTCGCTGCTGACCATGGCGCTGCACAAGCTCGGCGTGCCGGCCACCTCCTACACCGGCTCCCAGGTCGGCATCATGACCGACAGCGCCCACACCAAGGCGCGCATCCAGCGCATCGAGACCGAGGACATGCGCCAGGACCTGGATGACGGCCAGGTGGCCGTGGTCGCCGGCTTCCAGGGCGTCGACGAAGAGGGCAACATCACCACCCTCGGTCGCGGCGGCTCCGACACCACCGGCGTGGCCCTGGCCGCGGCGCTGAACGCCGACGAGTGCCAGATCTACACCGACGTCGACGGCGTCTATACCACCGACCCGCGTGTCTGCTCCCAGGCCCAGCGCCTGGACACCATCACCGTGGAGGAGATGCTGGAGCTGGCCAGCCTCGGCTCCAAGGTGCTGCAGATTCGCGCCGTCGAATTCGCCGGCAAGTACAACGTGCCGCTGCGCGTGCTGTCCAGTTTCCAGGACGGCCCCGGCACCCTGATCGTTGCAGACTCCGACAAAGACGAGGACTCCATGGAAGAACCGCTGATCTCCGGTATCGCCTTCACCGCCAACGAGGCCAAGCTGACCCTGCTCAACACCCCGGACGTGCCGGGCGTGGCCTCGAAGATTCTCGGCCCGATCGCCGATGCCAACATCGAGATCGACATGATCGTGCAGAACGTGGCGCCGGCCGGTGACTACACCGACTTCACCTTCACCGTCGCCAAGGGCGACTACAAGCAGACCCTGAAGATCCTCGAGGAGCAGGTGCTGCCGGCGCTGGGCGAAGGCGAAGTGAAGGGCGACGACAAGATCGCCAAGGTCTCGCTGGTCGGTGTCGGCATGCGCTCCCACGCCGGTGTGGCCTCCAAGATGTTCCGCGTGCTGTCCGAGGAGAACATCAACATCCGCATGGTCTCCACGTCCGAGATCAAGATCTCGGTGGTGGTCGACGAGAAGCAGATGGAGCTGGCGGTGCGTGCCCTGCATCAGGCCTTCGGCCTGGACAAGAACGACATCGAGAGCGAATAAGGCGTCGCAGCCTGCCGTCAGCTTCTACGCTAGTAGGGAAGTCCATGGCAGCGCCTGCGACAGAGCTTTCATTCAACGAAGCTTCTGGGGTGTCATGGGCGATGCCTGCAATCGGAGGGGCGGGCACGAGCCGGCCCCTCTGCCGCGACAGCGCATCCCGCAGTCAGAAGTCTGAGAAGGAGATCAGTCATGCTCATTCTGACCCGCCGTGTCGGAGAAACCCTGATGATCGGTGATGACATCACCGTGACCGTGCTGGGCGTCAAGGGAAACCAGGTCCGTATCGGCGTCAACGCCCCCAAGGACGTCGCCGTGCATCGTGAGGAGATCTACCAGCGCATCCAGCGCGAGAGAACCGACGACGATGACGACGGCGAGGGGAGGGGGTAACGCGCCTGCGATTTGTCGGTGAGTCCGGGAGGCGAGAAAAATTGCCACCCCCTATGGACAAACCCCAATCGGATCGGTAGGATACGCACCTGTCGATGAGGGAGAGGTGGCCGAGTGGCTGAAGGCGCTCCCCTGCTAAGGGAGTAAGGGGTTTATAGCCTCTTCGAGGGTTCGAATCCCTCCCTCTCCGCCATCATCGATAGATGGAAGACAAGCGCCCGTAGCTCAGCTGGATAGAGTACCTGACTACGAATCAGGTGGTCGGAGGTTCGAATCCTCCCGGGCGCGCCAGATTCCGGACCCGCTCTCCTCGCGAGGGCGGGTCTTCTGTCTTTTGTACCCTGCTTTTTGCTAGCCGGACACCGTGCCCAATGAGGGGTCGGTGCCCGTGATCGTTCAGGCGCCGTCGCATCGCGACGTGCGCCTTTTTTTTGTTCGCCTGGCGGCGGCTGTCTCTTCCCGGTCTCTCTTCCCGCCCCTTCTCTTCTCTCTTCCTGGCGCCCTCAGGCGCTGGCGACGGCGAGCCTGTCGCTCGGCACGGCGCTCCCCGCCGCGAGGCCGGCGAGGAAATCGTCCAGGTCGGTGACTCGGCGCAGTGCCTGAAAGCGTCGTGCGGCTTCGGCGTCGCGACTTCGCATGTGGTTCAACCATTGTTTGAGTAGCGAGACCACGATCTTGCTGGGTAACATGGTTCGCTGCGACGCAGCATAGTCGCGCAGGACGCGGGCGCGCTCGGTCCAGGTCGTCGCCGGCAGGCGCTCGCCGGTGGTCTGCCAGTGGCGGATGCGCGGTGCCAGCCCGGGATCGGCCAGGGCGCCACGGCCGAGCATCACGTCTCGGCAGCCGGACAGGGTGCGCGCCTTCCAGTAGTCCTCCAGCGTCCAGATGTCGCCGTTGGCGATCACCGGGATCGTCAGCCGGGCGCGGATGCGGCCGATCCATTCCCAGTGGGCCGGCGGCTTGTAGCCTTCACGGCGGGTGCGGGCGTGCACCGCCAGCTGGCGAGCGCCGGCGTCCTCGGCGGCCAGGCCGCAGGCCAGTGCCAGGCGGCGGTCGTCGAAGCCGAGCCGGATCTTGGCGGTCACCGGGATGGCATCGCCCACCGCGTCGTGCACGGCGGCCACGGCGGCGTGCACCCGGCGCGGGTCGCGCAGCAGCGAGGCGCCGCCGTCGTGACGGTTCACCAGCTTGGCCGGGCAGCCGAAGTTCAGGTCCAGGCTGCTGACGCCGAGCTTCAGCGCCTGACGGGCGTTGGCGGCCAGCGCCGCCGGGTCCGAGCCCAGCAGCTGCAGGTGCACCGGCACGCCGGTCGGCGTGGCCGGGCGGCCATCGGCCAGCTCCGGGCAGTGGCGATGGAAGACCCGCGGCGGCAGCCGCGTGTCCACCACGCGCACGAATTCGGTGACCGTCCAGTCGAATCCCGGCGCTCGCGTCAGCATTTCGCGAGTGACGGCATCGATCACGCCCTCCATGGGGGCTAGGCCGATGCGGCCGGGATGTAGTAATTTAACAACGTCAGCTTCCACCATGGTGCCATCGCGATTCCTTGGGAGTGTGGCAGCTTATACGCTCAGCGTTCATGCGCAACTCGCGCGCCCCCTCGCCGGGGTGCGGCGGGGCGCTCGAGGAGGTCATCCATGCAGGATCCGCAGCTATTGAACGAGGGCCTGGCCCTGATGGGCCTCGGCATGGGGTTCGTGTTCGTCTTCCTGACCGTGCTGGTCATCGTCACCACCCTGATGTCGAGGGTGATCGGGCGCTTCTTCCCCGAACCCGCGGCCGCGGCCGCCCCGGCGCCCGCCAGTCGCGGGCCGGCCGTGCCGGACGAGGACCTGACGGCGGCGATCAGCGCCGCGATCCACCGCTATCGCCGTGAGCATAGCCGTTAGATCACGACACCCTCTCACTCCATCAACGACAACGACAAGGAACTCCCATGACGGAGAACGCTCGCCCGCTGGGCATCACCGACGTGGTCCTGCGTGACGCCCACCAGTCCCTGTTCGCCACCCGGCTGCGTCTCGACGACATGCTGCCGATCGCCGAGAAGCTCGACCGGATCGGTTTCTGGTCGCTGGAATCCTGGGGCGGGGCGACCTTCGACGCCTGCATCCGCTACCTGGGCGAAGACCCCTGGGAGCGGATTCGCGCGCTGAAGGCGGCCATGCCCAACACCCGCCAGCAGATGCTGCTGCGGGCCCAGAACCTGCTCGGCTATCGGCACTATGCCGACGACGTGGTCGACCGCTTCGTCGAGCGCGCCCGCACCAACGGCGTCGACGTGTTCCGCGTCTTCGACGCCATGAACGACCCGCGCAACCTGGAGCGCGCCATCCAGGCGGTGCGTGCCAACGAGGGCCATGCCCAGGGCACCCTGTCCTACACCCTGAGCCCGGTGCACACCCTCGATGGCTGGGTCGAGCTCGGCGAGCGCATCGCCGCCATGGGAGCGGACTCCCTGGCGATCAAGGACATGGCCGGCCTGCTCAAGCCCTACGATGCCTATGAGCTGGTCTCGCGCCTGAAAAAGGCCGTGGACATCCCGATCCACATGCAGTGCCACGCCACCACCGGGCTCTCCACCGCCACCGCGCTGAAGGCCGTGGAGGCCGGCATCGACAACGTCGACACCGCGATCTCCTCGATGTCGATGACCTACGGCCACAGCCCCACCGAATCGCTGGTGGCGATGCTGCAGGGCACCGAGCGCGATACCGGCCTCGATCTCGAGGCGCTGGAGGACATCGCCGCCTACTTCCGCGAGGTGCGCAAGAAATACGCCGCCTTCGAGGGCTCGCTCAAGGGCATCGACTCGCGCATCCTGGTGGCCCAGGTGCCTGGCGGCATGCTCACCAACATGGAGAACCAGCTCAAGGAGCAGGGCGCCGGCGACCGCCTCGACGACGTGCTGCAGGAGATCCCGCGGGTGCGCGAGGACCTCGGCTACATTCCGCTGGTCACGCCGACCTCGCAGATCGTCGGCACCCAGGCGGTGATGAACGTGATGATGGGCGAACGCTACAAGTCGATCTCCAAGGAGGTCCAGGCGCTGCTCAAGGGCGAGTACGGTGCCGCCCCCGCCGCCTACAACGCCGAGCTTCAGGCCCGCGTGCTGGAAGGCGGCGAGCCTATCACCTGCCGCCCGGCCGATCGTCTCTCCCCGGAAATGGACCGGCTCGCCGCCGAGCTCAAGGAGAAGGCCAGGGCCGAGGGCATCCGGCTGGCCGAGGGCGAGCGCGAGATCGACGACGTGCTGACCTATGCGCTGTTCCCGCAGATCGGTCTCAAGTTCCTCAAGCATCGCGACGACCCCGACGCCTTCGAGCCGGTGCCCTCTGCTCCCGCGCCCCAGGCCGCCGGACAGGCGCCTGCCCCGGCCGGCGGGCCGGAGACCTACACCGTCACCGTCAACGGCAAGTCCTACGTGGTCGAGGTCGCCGAGGGCGGCGAGATCGAGCGCATCCAGGAGCAGGGCGGCGGCGCCGTGTCGACCGCCCCCGCGGCGCCGGCGGCCTCCTCGGGCGAAGCGTCGCCCGGCGAGACCATCAGTGCGCCGCTCGCCGGCAACATCTTCAAGGTCAACGTCAAGCCGGGGGATGTGGTCGCCGAGGGCGACGTGGTGATCATCCTCGAGGCCATGAAGATGGAAACCGAAGTGCGCGCCGCCAGCGCCGGCACCGTCTCGGCGGTGAAGGTCGGCGAAGGCGACAGTGTCACCGTGGGCGACGCCCTGGTCGTGCTCTAAAGGACGAACCCATGATCGACAAGTTACTGACCCTGTGGACCGGCTCCGGCCTCTACAACCTGAGCTTCGGCCAGGCGGCGATGATCGCCGTGTGCCTGCTGCTGCTGTGGCTGGCCATGGCCAAGAAGTTCGAACCGCTGCTGCTGGTGCCGATCGGCTTCGGCGGCATCCTGGCCAACATTCCCGAGGCGGGGCTGGCGCTCTCCGCCGCCGAGCAGGCCGCCCATCTGGGGCGTCCGGAGCTGCTTCAGCAGCTGGCGGCAACGCTGCAGACGAGCCTGGCCCCGGGCGCGGACGTCGAGGCCTGGCGCCACACCGTCGGCGAGGTGCTGCACGGTGACATCGCGCCGGAGCTGGTCCGCGCCGCCAACGACGTGGCCCTGGGGGCCGGCTTTTCCCACGGCATGCTCTACCAGTTCTACAGCGTGGCCATCGCCTCCGGCATCGCGCCGCTGGTGATCTTCATGGGCGTCGGCGCCATGACCGACTTCGGGCCGCTGCTGGCCAACCCGCGCACGCTGTTCCTGGGCGCCGCGGCGCAGTTCGGCATCTTCGCGACCCTGATCGGCGCGGTGGGGCTGACCGCCATGGGCGTGATGGACTTCTCGCTCAACCAGGCCGCCGCCATCGGCATCATCGGCGGCGCCGACGGCCCCACCTCGATCTACGTCTCGAGCATCCTGGCGCCGGAGCTGCTGGGGGCCATCGCCGTGGCGTCCTACTCCTACATGGCGCTGGTGCCGCTGATCCAGCCGCCGATCATGCGCGCCCTGACGTCCAAGGGCGAGCGCGAGATCGCCATGACACAGCTGCGGCCGGTGTCAAAGCGCGAGAAGATCGTCTTCCCGCTCAGCCTGCTGATCCTGGTGGTGCTGTTCCTGCCCGATGCCGCGCCGCTGCTGGGGATGTTCTGCTTCGGCAACCTGATGCGCGAGTGCGGCGTGGTGGAGCGGCTCTCCGACACCGCCCAGCACGCCCTGATCAATACCGTGACCATCTTCCTCGGACTCTCGGTGGGCTCCAAGCTGATGGCCGATCGCTTCCTGGCCGTGGAGACCCTGGGGATCCTCGGGCTCGGCATGGTGGCCTTCGCCATCGGCACCGCCTGCGGCATCCTGATGGCCAAGCTGCTCAACGCGGTCAGCAAGACGCCGATCAACCCGCTGATCGGCTCCGCCGGCGTCTCCGCGGTGCCCATGGCGGCCCGGGTGTCGAACAAGGTGGGGCTGGAGTCCAACCCCCACAACTTCCTGCTGATGCACGCCATGGGGCCCAATGTGGCCGGCGTCATCGGCTCGGCGGTGGCCGCGGGCGTGATGATCAAGTACCTCGGCTGATGCGCCCCGGGCTTGCCCCGGCCGCATCGCTCGCCGCCGTCTTGGGCGGGACTCGGCACGGCGCCCCTCGGGGCGCCGTGCGCCGTTCCGGGCCGCCATCGTCCTGTCACCTGCCGCGCCTAGCCTGACGACATCGGCGCTGAACGGCGCGTCAGGCGATGAGGAAGCGGCATGATCGATATCGAAGGGGCCCTGCGCGACAAGGCGCCGGGGCTGGCGGCGCGGCCGCCCTGGCTGTTCGGGCCGCTGGTGGCGGGGCTGCGTCGGCTGGTGCACGAACGCGAGATCAACGATTTCCTGGCCCGCCACGGCGAGCTCGGCTGGTGCGAGTTCATCGACCGGGTGTTCGAGCATCTCGACGTCGGCTACACGCTGTCGACCAGGGATCGCGAGCAGATTCCCGAGACCGGGCGGGTGGTGGTGGTCGCCAATCACCCGCTCGGTGCCCTGGATGGCCTGGCGTTGCTACGCATGGTGGCCGAGGTACGCCCCGACGTCAGCATCCTGGCCAACGACCTGCTGCTGCAGCTGGCGCCGCTGTCGGACGTGATCGTGCCGGTGGACAACCTCTCGCGGCGGGGGCTGCGCCGTAGCCTCACGCGCCTGACCGAGGCCCTGGAGGCGGAGCGGGCGGTGATCGTCTTTCCCGCCGGGGAGGTCTCTCGGGCCGGGCCCCGCGGCGTGCGCGACGGCAAGTGGCATTCGGGCTTCCTGCACGCCGCGCGTCGCACCAACGCGCCGCTGCTGCCGGTCCATGTGCGCGGGCGCAACTCCTCGCGCTTCTATGCCCTGACGTCGCTGCGCAGCGATCTGGGTACGCTGCTGCTGCCCGACGAGATGTTCCGCCAGCGCGGCCGCCATATCGCCCTGCGGGTGGGCGGGCCGATTCCGCTGGCGCAGTTCGATCGCGATGACCTGACCACGCCGGTCAAGCTCAAGCTGCTGCGCAAGCATGTCTATCGGCTGGGGCGCGGCAAGCGCGGCGTGTTCGTCGGCGAGACCGGTATCGCCCGCCCCGAGCCGCGCCAGCGCCTGCGCGAAGAGCTGCGCGACGCCGAGACGCTCGGCGAGACCGCCGACGGCAAGCGCATCCTGCTGGTCGACAGCCGGCCGGATTCGTCGGTCATGCGCGAGATCGGTCGCCTGCGCGAGGTGGCCTTTCGTCGGGTAGGGGAGGGCACCGGCCGCAAGCGCGACCTGGACGCGTACGACGACTACTACCGTCATCTGGTGCTATGGGACGATCGCGACCTGGAGATCGCCGGCGCCTATCGACTCGGCGAGGTAGGGCGGATCCTCGATCGCCACGGCATCGAGGGGCTCTACGGCGCGACCATCTTTCATCTGGAGCAGGCGCCCTGGGAGGACTGGCGCCACGGCCTGGAGCTGGGGCGCAGCTTCGTTCAGCCGCGCTACTGGGGGCGGCGCAGCCTGGACTACCTGTGGGTCGGCCTCGGGGCCTACCTGCGTCGGCATCCCGAGGTGCGTTGGCTGTTCGGACCGGTGACCCTGCCCAATCACCTGCCGACCCTGGCCAAGGAGCTGCTGGTCAGCTACTACCGCCACTACTACGGCGATGGCGATAGCCAGGTGCGGCCCCGCGCCCCCTGGCGGCTCTCCCGGGCCGGGGAGCAGGAGGCGGAGCGGCTGTTTCGCGGCGACGATGCGAAGGCGGACTTCCAGCGCCTGCGTCACGGGCTGCAGGCGCTGGGGGCCAGCGTGCCGGCCCTCTACAAGCAGTACGCGGAGGTCACCGAACCCGGCGGCACGCGTTTCATGGCCTTCGGCGTGGATACGGCCTTCGGTTACTGCACCGACGGCCTGGTGGCGGTGGACCTGGCGCGCCTCAAGCCGGAGAAGCGGGCGCGCTATATCGGCGCGGCGGACGAGGGCGCGCGGGCCGTCTCCGGCGAGGCGGCCTCAGGCCGCGTCGGGGTCGAGGGTCTCGAGTCGTCCCTTGAGGCGGGACGTGAGGACTGAGAGGTCGCGTTCGGTGTCCCGGGGCCAGCCCAGCGTCAGCACCACGCCGTCGGCAGCGTAGTCGGCGGCGTCCACGGGGATGTCGCGCTCGGCGCACCAGGCCCGGGCCTGGGCCTCGCCGGCAAAGTCGATCTTCAGGCGCAGCGGGTCGCGCTCGGTGACCTCGCGGGTCGGCAGGGTCTCCAGCGCCTCGCTCACGGCCTGGCCGTAGGCGCGTGCCAGGCCGCCGGTGCCGAGCTTGGTGCCGCCGAAGTAGCGGGTCACCACGCAGCCGGTCTGGCCGATGCCGGCGCCTTCCAGCACCTGATACATCGGTCGCCCGGCAGTGCCGCCGGGCTCGCCGTCGTCGGAGAAGCCGATGGCGTTCTGCTCGCCGGGCGGGCCGGCGATGAAGGCGCTGCAGTGGTGGCTGGCATTGGGATGCGTGCGCCGAGCCTCGGCCAGCAGTGCCTCGAAGGCGGCGGCATCCGGGGCATGGCAGACCCAGGCGATGAAGCGGCTCTTCTCGACCTCGAGTTCGGTCTCGCGCCACTCGCCGGCAGGCAGGTCGGGAACGGGATAGCGCATCAGGCGGCCAGGTCCGTCTGGCGCACCACGCCCATCACCAGTCCCAGCACCTGGATGTCGCTGTTCTTGAGGTAGATGGGCGGCATGGCCTCGTTGGCCGGCTGAAGACGCACGCCGGACTTCTCGATGTAGAGCTTCTTCAGGGTGACCTCCTGATCGTTGATCATCACTACCGCGGTCTCGCCGTTCTCGGCGCTCTCGCGACGTTCGATGATGATCACATCCCCGTCGAAGATGTTGCAATCGATCATCGAGTCGCCGCGCACGCGCAGCGCATAGGTGTTGCGCTTGACCATGCGCTTCGGCACCTCGACGCTGCCGGCATCGATGCAGGCGTCGATGGGCACGCCGGCGGCGACGCTGCCCAGCAGGGGCACTTCGACCAGGTCGCGGTCATCGAGCGGCATCCAGGCCTCGGCGATGGGCAGGTTGGGCTGGCGGAGCAGGTACTGTGGGGCGAGTGACATGCGCGGCATCTCCCGTCGGCAGTGACTGTTGATACATACAGTACTTGGCCAGCATAGCAGGCGATCGGCATCTGGCAAGGGCGGCGTTTCCAGCCGGGGTCTGATGCAGGTCAGCCCCGGCGCTTCCGGGCCGGGCCCCGGCTGGCGATGAAAACCCTTTCCGTGTAGAGTGCCGAGCCATGTTATCCGCGCCTGGAGAGTGCCTTGAGCCTGCGTCTGCAAGCCCGGCGGCTGGCCTGTGAGCGAGACGACCGCTGGCTGTTCCGCGATCTCGATCTGGAGGTCCGGGCCGGCGAGATCCTGCGCGTCGAAGGCCCCAACGGCAGCGGCAAGACCACCCTGCTCAAGATCCTCTCCGGCCAGCTGATGGACCACGAAGGCGAGGTGCTGTGGAACGACGCCGCGCTGCGTCGGGTGCGGCGCGACTTCCTCGCCAGCCTGCTGTACCTGGGGCACGCCCCGGGGGTGAAGGCGACGCTGACGCCGCTGGAGAATCTGGCCTGGTATCAGGCGCTGGCCGGCGAGCACGGCGACGAGCCGACGCGCCTGGCGGCGCTCGAGCGGGTCGGGCTGGTCGGCTTCGAGGATCTGCCCGCCGCCCAGCTCTCCGCCGGGCAGCAGCGCCGCGTGGCCCTGGCACGGCTGGAGCTGACGCCGCGACCGCTGTGGGTGCTCGACGAGCCCTTCACGGCCATCGACCGGGACGGCGTGGCCGCCCTCGAGGCACGCCTCGAGGCCCATACCGCCCGCGGCGGTGCCGTGCTGGTCACCACCCATCACGAACTGCGTGCCTCGGCCGGCCTGCGCCGCCTGTCGCTGGGCGAGGGAGGCGACGATGTCGAACGCTGAGTCGCGGCCGGCCCCGCCGCTCGGGGCCGGGGAGCCGGCGGGCGGGCTCGCGGTCGCATGGCGGGCGACCCTGCACCGCGATCTGGTGCTGCGGCTGCGCCGCCCCGGCGAGGTGCTGAATCCGCTGGCGTTCTTCGCCCTGGTGATCACCCTGTTTCCGATCGGCATCTCGCCGGAGCCGGTGCTGCTGGCGACCATCGCCCCGGGCCTGCTGTGGGTGGCGGCGCTGCTGGCGGCGCTGCTGTCCCTGGACGGCGTGTTTCGCGACGACGCCGAGGATGGCAGCCTGGAGCAGCTGCTGCTGTCGCCCCAGCCGTTGCCGGTGCTGGCGCTGGCCAAGGTGGCGGCGCACTGGCTGCTGACCGGCCTGCCGCTGGCGCTGATGGCACCGCTGCTGGGCGTGATGCTGTCACTGCCGGCGGGCAGCTACGGCGTGCTGGCGCTGTCGCTGGCGCTGGGCAGCGCCAGCCTGAGCCTGATCGGCGCCATCGGCGCCGCGCTCACCGTGGGCGTGGCTCGCGGCGGGGTGCTGCTCTCGCTGCTGGTGCTGCCGCTCTACATTCCGGTGCTGATCTTCGGCGCCGGCGCCGTTCAGGCGGCGATCCAGGGCGGGGTCGTGGCGGCTCATCTGGCCATTCTCGGTGCGCTGCTGGCGGCGGCGCTGATCTTCGCGCCCTTCGCCATCGCGGCGGCGCTGCGCATCGCGCTCAACGGTTGAGGAATCGACGGTAATGTGGGCCTTCCTTCACAAGCTCGGCTCCCCCAAGGGGTTCTACGCCATCACCGCGCGATGGCTCACGCCGCTGTGGCTGGCGGCGGTGGCGCTGATCCTGATCGGCGGGCTCTGGGGGCTGGCCTTCGCGCCGGCCGACTACCAGCAGGGCAACAGCTTCCGCATCATCTACGTCCACGTGCCGGCGGCCTTCCTCGCCCAGTCGATCTTCGTCGCCATCGCCGCGGCCGGGCTGATCTTCATGGTCTGGAAGATCAAGCTGGCCGACATGGCGGCGGCGATGATGGCCCCGCTGGGCGCCGGCATGACCTTCGTGGCGCTGTTCTCCGGCGCCGTGTGGGGCGTGCCCACCTGGGGCACCTGGTGGCAGTGGGACGCCCGGCTGACCTCGATGCTGATCCTGCTGTTCCTCTATATCGGGGTGATCGCCCTGCGCGGCGCCTTCGTCAGCCGCGACGGCGGCGCCCGGGCGGCCTCGGTGCTGGCCATGGTGGGCGTGATCAACATCCCGATCATCAAGTTCTCGGTGGACTGGTGGTACACCCTGCACCAGCCGGCCAGCTTCTCGATCATCGAGAAGCCGGCCATGCCCGTCGAGATGTGGCTGCCGCTGCTGCTGATGGTGCTCGGCTTCTACGGCTTCTTCATCGCCGTGACCCTGACGCGCACCCGCAGCGAGATCCTGCGCCGCGAGTCGTCCAAGCGCTGGGTGCGCGCGCTGGTCGAGGAGGGGCGCTGATGGCCTTCGATTCGCTGTCCGAGTTCCTCGCCATGGGCGGCCACGCGCCCTATGTCTGGAGCGCCTATGGCGCCACCGCCGCGCTGCTGCTGGCCGTGGGCTGGCACGCCCGGGCCGAGCGCCGCCGGGTGCGGCGCGACCTCGAGCGCCGGGTCCGCCGCGAGCGACGCCAGGCCGAGGCCGCCGACGCTTCCACCGACGAGAGGCCTGCCCGATGAGAGCCAAACGCAAGCAGAAACTCTATGCGGTCCTGGGGCTGGTGACGCTGGCCGCCATCGCCGTGGGTCTGACGCTCTACGCCCTGCGCAGCAACATCAACCTGTTCTTCAGCCCGGTGCAGATCGCCGAGGGCCAGGCCCCGCTGGAGCGCGCGATCCGCGCCGGCGGCATGGTCAAGGCCGGCAGCGTGGCCCGGGACCCGGAGAGCCTGGCCGTCTCCTTCACGGTCACCGACTACGTCGAGGACCTCGAGGTGCGCTATCGCGGCATCCTGCCGGACCTGTTCCGCGAGGGGCAGGGCGTGGTGGTGCTCGGCCAGCTGCAGCCCGAGGGCTGGCTGCGGGCCGACAAGGTGCTGGCCAAGCACGACGAGAACTACATGCCGCCCGAGGTGGCCCAGGCCCTGGAAGAGGCCGGCTATGCGCCGGAGGACTACCAGGACAAGGCCGCCGAGGTGGCCAAGCGGCTCGAGGCCGAGGACTGACCCGGAGACGCCATGCTGACCCCGCTGATTCCCGAGATCGGTCACTTCGCGCTGATCATCGCGCTGGCGATGGCCGCCCTGCAGGCCATCGTGCCGCTGGCCGGGGCGGCGACCCGCCGCCCGCTGTGGATGGCCTATGCCCGGCCCATGGCCACCGGGCAGTTCCTGTTCCTGATCGTCGCCTACGCCTGCCTGACCGCGAGCTTCCTGCTCGACGACTTCAGCGTGTCCACCGTGGCCGACAACTCCAACTCGCTGCTGCCCTGGTACTACAAGGCCAGCGCGGTGTGGGGCAATCACGAGGGCTCGGTGCTGCTGTGGAGCCTGATCCTCGGCGCCTGGACCTTCGCCGTCAGCCGCTTTTCCCGCGAGCTGCCCCGCGACATGCTGGCCCGGGTACTGGGCGTGATGGGGCTGGTCTCCACCGGGTTCCTGACCTTCGTGCTGGTTACCTCCAATCCCTTCGCTCGGCTGCTGCCCAACCCGCCCGCCGATGGCGCCGATCTGAATCCGCTGCTGCAGGACATCGGCCTGATCATCCATCCACCGATGCTCTACATGGGCTACGTGGGGTTCTCGGTGGTGTTCGCCTTCGCCATCGCGGCGCTGCTCGGCGGCCGCCTGGACGCGGCCTGGACCCGCTGGGCGCGTCCCTGGACCAACGTGGCCTGGGCCTTTCTCTCGGTGGGCATCGCCCTGGGCAGCTGGTGGGCCTACTACGAGCTGGGCTGGGGCGGCTGGTGGTTCTGGGATCCGGTGGAGAACGCCTCGCTGCTGCCGTGGCTGGCCGGCACCGCGCTGATCCACTCGCTGGCGGTCACCGAGAAGCGCGGCGCCTTCAAGAGCTGGACGGTGCTGCTGGCGATCTCCACCTTCTCGCTGTCGCTGCTGGGCACCTTCCTGGTGCGCTCCGGGGTGCTGACCTCGGTGCATGCCTTCGCCAACGATCCTTCCCGGGGGCTGTTCATCCTGGTGCTGCTGGGCCTCACCGTGGGTGCCTCGCTGCTGCTGTTCGCACTGCGCGCCCCGCGGGTCAGCCAGCGCGCCGGCTTCACCTGGCTGTCCCGGGATGCCCTGCTGCTGGTCAACAACATCCTGCTGGTGGTGATGACGGTCACCGTGCTGCTCGGCACCGTCTATCCGCTGCTGCTCGATGCCCTGAACCTGGGCAAGATCAGCGTCGGCCCGCCCTACTTCAATGCGCTGTTCGTGCCGCTGACGGTGATCCTGTGCCTGTTCATGGGGCTCGGCCCGCTGGCCAACTGGAAGCGCACCCGGCCCCGTGAACTGTTCCGTCGGGTGTGGCTCTCCGGTGCCGTGGCGCTGGTCATTGGCCTGCTGGCGCCGCTGGCCTACGGCGGCGAGTGGAACCTCGCGGTCACGCTGGGGCTGGTGGCGGCGCTGTGGGTGGTGCTGCCGCTGGTGCGGGACCTGTGGACGAAGAGCCGCCACAGCGACGGGCGTCTGGCCGGGCTCAAGCGGCTGTCGCTGGCCCACTGGGGCATGGTGCTGGGCCACCTGGGCCTGGCGGTGACCATCGTCGGCGTGACCGTGGTCTCGAACTACGCCGTGGAGCGCAACGTGCGCATGGCGGTGGGCGACAGCGTCGAGGTGGCCGGCTACACCTTCGCCATGACCGACCTCGGCCATCGCCGCGGTCCCAACTTCGTCGCCGACGTCGCGCGCCTCGAGGTGAGCCGCGGCGACAGCCGCCGTCGCTTCACGATGGCGCCGGAGAAGCGCATCTATCTGGCCCGTGGCATGCCGATGACCGACGTGGCACTGCGCCCGGGGCTGCTGCGCGACCTCTACGTGGCCATGGGCGAGGACCTGGGCGACGGCAGCTGGGCGCTGCGCATCCAGTACAAGCCCTTCGTGCGCTGGCTGTGGCTGGGCGCGCTGCTGATGGCGCTGGGTGGCGTGCTGGCGGTGGTCGACCGCCGCTACCGGCGCGCCGCCACCGCGCCCGACCCCGAACGCCACGCCCGGGAGGTGAGCGCATGAAGCGTCGTCTGTTGCTGCTGCTGCCGCTGGCCGGTTTCCTGGTGCTGGCGGTGTTTCTCTACCGCGGGCTGTCGATCGATCCCGCCTCGCGCGACTCGGCGCTGATGGCCAGGCCCTTCCCGGCCTTCCGCCTCACGACCCTGGAGGACCCCGGGCGGACCCTCGACGAATCGCTCTTGAAGGGCCAGGTCACCCTGGTCAACGTCTGGGGCGAGTGGTGCCCGACCTGCAAGCAGGAGATGCCACAGCTGCTCGAGCTCGCCGACCGCGGCGTGCGCCTGGTCGGCGTCGACTACAAGGACACCCGGGAGAAGGGCCGCGAGTTCCTGGCCGAGTTCGGCAACCCCTTCGAGGTCAACCTGTTCGACCCCGAGGGCAGCCTGGGCTTCGACCTCGGCGTCTACGGCGCCCCCGAGACCTTCCTGGTCGATGCCGAAGGCGTGATCCGCTACCACCACACCGGGTACATCACGCCTCAGGACGTCGAGCGGGTGATCCTGCCGGAGGTGGCGAAATGGCAAGACTGATCCGTGCGCTGCTGATGCTGGCGCTGCTGGCACCGGCCCTGGCACAGGCCGCCATCGAGGTGCGCGAGTTCGACGACCCGGTGATGCGCGACCGTTTCGAGTCGCTGACCGCGACCCTGCGCTGCCCGAAGTGCCAGAACCAGGCGATCGGCGACTCGGACTCGCCGATCGCCGGCGACATGCGCAAGCGCGTCTACCAGCAGCTGCAGGCGGGGCGCTCCGACAAGGAGATCCTCGACTTCATGGTGAGCCGCTTCGGCGACTACGTGCTGTACAACCCGCGCCTGGAGGGCCGCACCCTGCTGCTGTGGGGCTTGCCCGCGGGCCTGATACTGGGCGGCGGGCTGCTGGTGGCATGGCTGGTGCGGGCCCGCCGGCGCGCCTCGGCCAGGACGCTCAGCGACGAGGAACGTGCCCGGCTGGACGCGCTGCTCGAACGGGAGGATGACCGATGATCGCGCTGTGGATCGCCTTCGCCCTGCTGCTGGTGCCGGCGCTGTGGCTGCTGGTGCTGCCGCTGCGCCGCGCCGGGCCGGTGGCGCGTGCCCTGGCCGATGATGAGGCCGGCGATCGCACCGCCCGCCAGAACGTCGCCGTCTACCGGCGGCGCCTGGCTTCGCTGGAGGCCGCCCGCGACCGCGGCGAGATCGATGCGGCGCGCTTCGACGAGGATCGCCTCGAGCTCGAGCGCAGCCTGCTCGACGACACCGCGGCCTCGACCCGCTCGCCGCTGAAGCCCGCCCGCGCCGGGCGCTGGCTGGTCCCCGTGACGATGGTCGCCCTGGTGGTGGCCAGCGCCAGCTGGTACCGCTGGGAGGGCGCCGAGGGCGACCTGGCGCTGTATCGTCTCCAGCAGCAGGTGATGGACGACCCCGAGGCCTCTTTGTCCCGGCTGATCGAGCGACTGGAGGCCGAGGCCGCACGTCAGCCCGACAACCCCAACGTCTGGCGCTCGCTGTTTCCGCTGTATCGCGACAGCGGCCGCCTGGAGCGCGCCGACCACGCCCTGACCCGGCTGCTCGCGCTCGAGGAGCGAAGCCCCTGGCTGTTGGCCGAGCTGGCCCAGTTGCGGTATTTTGCCGCCGGCCGCGAGCTGACCCCGAACGTGCAGGCGCTGGTCGACGAGGCCCTGACCGCCGATCCGACCCAGCCCACGGTGCTCGGGATGCTCGGCATCGAGGCCTTCGAGAGCGCCGACTACGAGACCGCCATCGACCGCTGGCGCCGGGCCATCGCCGGCATGAACGACGCCGAGTCCGCCGAGGCGCTGCGCCAGGGCATCCGCACCGCCCAGCGCCGCCTGGGCCAGACGCCCGAGGCCGTCGAGGGCCCGGGCCTGCGCGTGCGCGTGAGCCTGGCGTCCGAACTGGCCGGCCGCCTGGGCGCCGACACCGCCGTGTTCGTGGTGGCCCGGGACGCCGCCGGCGAGCTGCCGCCGCTGGCGGTGGCGCGCACCACGCTGGGCGCGCTGCCGGCGACCCTGACCCTCGACGACGGCGATGCCATGGCGCCCATGGCGCGGCTGTCCCAGGTCGACGAGGCGAGGCTGGTGGCGCGGGTCTCGGCCAGCGGCCAGGCCGATCCACAACCCGGCGACCTCTTCGGCCGCCACGCGGCGGTGGCGGTCGGCGAGCACGACGGCGACCCGGTAGAACTGATCATCGACAGGATCGTGGAATAACGCATGCGACTGAAGTCGATACGCCTGGTGGGCTTCAAGTCGTTCGTCGACCCCATCACCGTGCCCTTCGACGGCAACATGACCGCCGTCGTCGGGCCCAACGGCTGTGGCAAGTCCAACATCATCGACGCCGTGCGCTGGGTCATGGGGGAATCCTCCGCCAAGACCCTGCGCGGCGAGTCGATGACCGACGTCATCTTCAACGGCTCCACCGGTCGCAAGCCGGTGGGCCAGGCCTCCATCGAGCTGCTGTTCGACAATCGCGACGGCACCATGGGCGGCCCCTACGCCCAGTACGCGGAGATCTCGGTCAAGCGCCAGGTCACCCGAGAGGGGCAGTCCACCTACTTCTTCAACGGCCAGAAATGCCGCCGCCGGGACATCTCCGACCTGTTCCTCGGCACCGGCCTGGGGCCGCGCTCCTACGCCATCATCGGCCAGGGCATGATCTCGCGGCTGATCGAGTCGCGCCCCGAGGAGCTGCGCGCCACCCTCGAGGAAGCCGCCGGCATCTCCAAGTACAAGGAGCGCCGCCGCGAGACCGAGAACCGCATGCGCCGCACCCAGGAGAACCTGGAGCGCCTGGAGGACATCCGCGAGGAGCTCGACAAGCAGCTCGAACGCCTCAAGCGCCAGGCCGACGCGGCGCGCCGCTATCAGACCCTCAAGCAGGAGGAGTACCGGCTCAAGGGCGAGCTGGCGCTGCTGCGCGGCCGCGCCCTGCGCGCCAGCCAGGGCGAGGAGGAGCGCCGCGTGCGCGAGCTCGAGACCTCGGTGGAGCGCGAGGTGCTGGGTCTGCGCCAGTGCGAGACGCGCCTCGAGGAGGCCCGCGCCGAGCATGACCGCCTGGCCTCCGAGCTCGAGGGCTACCAGAACCGCTTCCACGAGACGACCACCGCCATCGCGCGGCTCGAGCAGGACCTGGAGCACACCCGCTCCCGGGACCAGCAGCTGGCCCAGGACCTCGAGGCCGCCCGCCGCGAGCTCGCCGACCTCGACCGCCTCGGCGAGGACGACGGCGAGCGCCTGATGCGCCTCGACGAGCGCCTGGAGACCCTGGGCCCCGAGCAGGAGGAGGTCGCCGAACGCCTGGCCGAGCTGGAGGCCGCCCTCGAGGAGGCCGAGCCCCTGGCCGAACAGGCCGACGCCGACTGGGAGGCCTTCGGCGAGACCTGGCAGGCCGACAGCCGGGAGGCCGAGCGCGCCCAGGACCGCCTGCGCGAGCAGGAGGCGACGCTGGAGCGCCTCGAGGGCGACGCCCGCAAGCGCCGCCAGCAGCGCGAGGAGCTGCCCGATATCGCCGGCCTTGAGGCCCAGCGCGCCGAGGTCGCCGAGCGCCTGGCCGAGCTCGAGGAACGCCTGGCCGGGCGCGAGGAGCAGCGCGAGCGGTGGCAGGCCGAGCGCGACACGGCCCGGGAGGCGGTGCGCGAGGCCGAGGTCGCCCGCGAGACCGACCGCCAGCGGCGCAGCACCCTGCAGGGCGAGCTGGCCTCGCTCGAGGCGCTGATCCAGGCCGCGCTGGCCGATCACGACGAGACCCTCGACGCGCACTTGCGCGGCCACGGGCTCGGCGAGGCCCCGCGCCTCGGCGAACGCCTCGAGGTCGAAAGCGGCTGGGAGGACGTCGTGTCCTGGGTGCTGGCGCCCTGGCTGCGCGCCCGGCTCGCCCCGCTGTCCGAGGGTGGCAGCGTGCTGTCCCCCGAGCTGGCCCCGGAGCTGGGGCTGCTCGAGGACGCCGAACGCGAGGCCCCGGCCGGCAGCCTGGCCGCGCGGGTCAGCGGTGCCGGGGCCGCGGCCCGCTGGCTCGCCGGGGTGCGCTGCGTGGACAGCCGCGAGCGGGCCTGGGCCGAGCGCGATGGCCTGGCCCCCGGCGAGAGCCTGATTACCGCCTGCGGGCTGTGGGTCGGTGACGGCTGGGCGCGCCACCGCGGCCGTGACGAGGGCCCGGATGCGCTGCTGGTCAGCCGCCGCCGCGAGGCCGAGGTGCGCGAGGCGCTCGCCGCCGTGGAAGAACGCCTCGAGGCCCAGGAAACACGCCTGGCCGAGGCCGGCGAGCGCGTGGAAAAGGCCGAGGAGAGCCTCGAGGCGGTGCGCCTCGAGGAGCGCGACCTCGAGCAGCAGCGTCAGCAGCTGGCGGTGCAGGACAGCGGCCTCGCCAGTCGGCTCGAGCATCTCCAGGGGCGGGCCGGCGAACTCGCCGAGGAGCTGGAGGGGCTGGCCGAGTCCGCCGAGGAGACGCGGCTGGCCATCGAGGAGACCCGCGAGCACTGGCAGGCGGCCATGGAGCGCCTGGAGCGCGGCGCCGAGACCCGCGAGCGTCTGGAGCGCGCCCGCCATGAGGCCCGTGAGCGATTGACCCAGCTGCGCAGCCAGCGCCAGCCGCTGGCCGAACAGTCCCAGCGGCTGGCGCTGGAGCACCAGCGACTGACCACCGAGCGCGCCGGCCTGGCCGAGCAGCAGGGGCGTGCCGGCGAGGCCCGACAGCGCCTGGAGCTGCGCTGTGCCGAACTCGAGGAGGCCCGCGAGGGGCTCCACGAGCCCGACGAAGAGCGTCGCGAGCGCCTCGAGGAGCTGCTGCATCGCCGCGAGCGCGAGGAGCGCGAGCTCAACGCGGCGCGCTCACGGGCCGCCGAGCTGGTGGAGCGGCTGCGCGAGGACGAGCAGGCCCGCCAGGGCCATGAGCGCCAGCTCGAAGGCATCCGCGAGCGGCTGCAGGAAGCGCGCATGCAGGTCCAGGCGCTGGCGCTCAAGGCCGACACCCAGGACGAGCAGCTCAAGGAGCTGGGCCACGACGCCGACAGCCTGGCCGAGGGGCTCGACCCCAACGCCACCGAATCGGCCTGGCAGACCCGCCTCGAAGAGGTCGGCGAGCGCATCCGCCGGCTGGGCGCCATCAACCTGGCGGCCATCGAGGAGTACGACCAGCAGGCCGAGCGGCGCGACTACCTGGAGGCGCAGCATCGCGAACTCAGCGAGGCGCTGGAGACCCTCGACCGGGCGATCCGTCGCATCGACCAGGAAACCCGCACCCGCTTCCGCGACACCTTCGAGCGGGTCAACGCCGGCCTGCAGACGCTTTTCCCCAAGGTCTTCGGTGGCGGGACCGCATGGTTGACGCTGACCGGCGACGATTTGCTGGAGACCGGGGTGGCCATCATGGCGCGCCCCCCCGGCAAGAAGAACAGCACCATTCATCTGCTCTCCGGGGGAGAAAAGGCGCTGACCGCGTTGTCCATGGTATTCGCGATCTTCCAGCTCAACCCGGCACCTTTCTGCATGCTCGACGAGGTCGATGCCCCGCTCGATGATGCCAATGTCGGGCGCTATGCCAAGCTGGTGAAGGAGATGTCGGACTCGGTGCAGTTCATCTACATCACCCACAACAAGATCGCGATGGAAGCCTCCGAACGATTGATGGGGGTGACCATGCAGGAACCCGGGGTGTCACGTCTGGTGGCGGTGGGGGTCGATGAGGCAGCGGCCCTGGCCGAGGCGTGATGGACTTGAACGCCATGGGCAAACGGGTTAACAAGGAACAAAAGCGAGATAGCACCACATGGTGACGAAGGGATTCTTGAAGGGCGATTGCACAGGACCGATGCAAGTGCGGCCACAAAAAGGCCAGCTTGACAATCAAAATTATTGGTCCTTTTTTGGGCAATCGCGCTATGCTGTTCACGGAAACCATCAGGCATGGCGCCTTAGCAAAAAGGCATGACGACCCATGGAACTTAGAGAGTGGCTGATCATACTGGGACTGGCACTGGTGACGCTGATCGTCATCGATGGCGTGCGTCGCCTGCAGCGCCAGCGCAGCGTGCCGCGCCTTGACCAGGCCGGACACGACGCCCCGAGCCCCGCGGGGGTCGATGAACAAGACCCCGACGAGGCGGCCCGCGAGGCGGAACTCAACTGGGAATTGCCCAACGGAGGGGCGCGCGTCGTCAGGCCTGCGGAAGAGCAGGGCGTGAAGGCCAAGCCCAAGCTCGAGCGACAGGACCACCCCGGCCCGTCCCGGGTGTTGTCGGAATTCCGCCGTCAGCAGGGCGAGGCGCCTCAGACCGGGTCGACGGAGGCGGTGTCCGCTTCGCGCCGGCCCGAGCCGGCCGAACGGGCCGCGCCGGCGGCGAGTGCCGAGGCCGAGCGTCTCGAGCCCTCCCAGGAGGACGCCGGTCGGCAGCCGCCGGCCACCGAGCCGCTGGTCGCCGATCCGGCCGATCACGACGGCTACGACGAGGAGCACTACCGTCTGGTCGACCTGGAAGGCATGGGCGATTCGCTGAAGAACGGCTCCAGGCGTGTCGGTTCCTCGGTCCAGCGCTTCGGTGCCTCGCTGCAGAAGGGCATCGCCGAGCGTCGCGACCAGAAGAAGGCGCGTCGCGAGCAGGAGAAGGCGGAAAAGGCCGAGAAAGCCGAAAAGGCCGAGCAGGCGCGTCGCGAACAGGCCGCTCGCCAGCAGCAGGAAGCCGATGAGGCGGCCCGCCGCCAGCGCGAGGCGGAGGCCCTGGAGGCCGAGCGTCGCCAGGCCGCGGCCGACGACAACGACCCGCTGTTCGCCCCCCGCCACGAAGCGGCCGAGCCGCAACGGGCCGAGCGTGTCGCCGAGGAGACGCCCCGGGACGACGTGGTGCGCTCGCATCCGGTGCTCGAGAAGGCGCTGCGTCACGGCGTTCAGGACGAGCATGCCCGCGACGCCCTCGGCGGGGCCGAGGAGCTGATCGTGATCAGCGTGATGGCCCGCGACGAGGCAGGCTTCGCCGGCAGCACCCTGCTCGAGCTGATGATGGCCTGCGGCCTGCGCTACGGCCGCGACATGAACATCTTCCACCGCTTCGAGACCGAGGACCCGGGCAGCGCGCTGCAGTTCTCGATGGTCAACGTGGTCAAGCCGGGCACCTTCCCCCTCGAGGCCATGGACGAGTTCTCCACGCCGGGCGTCACCCTGCTGATGCCGCTGCCGAGCGCCACCGATACCTCGGCGGCCTTCGAGGCCATGGTCGAGACCGCCATGGTCATCGTCCGCCACCTCGGCGGCGAGCTGAAGGACGAGAACCTGAGCGTGATGACCGCCCAGACCGTCGAGTTCGCCCGTCAGCGGGTGCAGGAGTTCGAGCGGCGCCATCGCCTGCATCGTCAGGTCAACTGACGCTCGCCTGCCATACGGCGTCCAGACGCCCCCCGACGGTATCCCGTCGGGGGGCGTTGCTTTGGTAAGCTAGCGCCACCCGGCCTCGCGCGACGAGGCCCTCGCTATCGATCGAGAACCAGACATTCCCATGACCCAGCCCGACCCCGCGATTCAGGACGAGGCGGCGCGTCTGCGCGCCGAGCTCGAGGACGCCAACTACCGCTACTACGTGCTCGACGAGCCGCGCATGACCGACGCCGACTACGATCGTCGGCTGCGTCGCCTGCAGGAGATCGAGGCCGAGCATCCCGCGCTGGTGACGCCCGACTCGCCGACCCAACGGGTCGGTGCCGCGCCCGCGGAAGGCTTTCCCGAGATCCAGCACGCGGTGCCGATGCTGTCGCTGGACAACGCCTTCGACGAGGACGAGCTTTCGGCCTTCGCCAAGCGGGTCGCCGATCGCCTGGAGACCGACCCCGACAGTCTGGCCTTCTGCTGCGAGCCCAAGCTCGACGGCGCCGCCGTGTCGCTGGTCTACGAGAACGGCGAGCTTTCCGCCGGCGTGACCCGGGGCGACGGCCGCACCGGCGAGGGCATCACCTCCAACCTGCGGACCCTGAAGTCGATCCCGCTGAAGCTGCGCGGCGAGGGCGGGCCCGAGCTGCTCGAGGTGCGCGGCGAGGTCACCATGCGCCACGCCGAGTTCGAGGCCATGAACGAGAAGGCGCGGGCCGAGGACACCAAGGTGTTCGCCAACCCGCGCAACGCCGCCGCCGGCAGCCTGCGCCAGCTCGATCCGCGCGTCACCGCCACCCGCCCGCTGGAGTTCAGCGCCTATCAGGTGGCGCGCATCGAGCCGGACGCCGGCGATGCCAGCCACAGCCAGCTGATGGCACGCCTCGCCGGGCTCGGTTTCCGCACCAGCGCCGAGCTCGAGGTGGTGGAAGGCGCGGCGGGCATCGTCGACTACTGCCGCCGCCTCGGCGAGAAGCGTGACGGCCTCGGTTACGACATCGACGGTGCGGTGATCAAGGTCGACGACCTGCGCCTGCAGCGCGAGCTGGGCTTCGTGGCCCGGGCGCCGCGCTGGGCGATCGCCTTCAAGTTTCCCGCCCAGGAGCAGATCACGCGGCTCAACGACGTCGAGTTCCAGGTCGGCCGCACCGGTGCCATCACCCCGGTGGCGCGCCTCGAGCCGGTCTCGGTGGCCGGCGTCACGGTGTCCAACGCGACCCTGCACAACGCCGACGAGATCGCGCGCCTCGGGGTGATGATCGGCGACACCGTGGCCGTGCGCCGGGCCGGCGACGTCATTCCCCAGGTGGTGCGCGTCCAGCTCGACGAGCGCCCCGAGGACGCCCGCGAGATCGTCTTCCCCGAGCGCTGCCCGGTGTGCGACTCGCAGATCGAGCGCCTCGAGGACGAGGCCGTGGCACGCTGCTCGGGCGGGCTCTACTGCGCCGCCCAGCGCAAGGAGGCGCTCAAGCACTTCGCCAGCCGCCGGGCGTTGGACATCGAAGGCCTCGGCGAGAAGCTGATCGACGGGCTGGTCGAGCGCGACTGGGTGAAGACGCCGGCGGACCTGTTCGCCCTCGAGGCCGAGCGCCTCGCCACGCTGCCGCGCATGGGCGAGAAATCCGCGAACAATCTGGTCGCGGCGCTGGAGAAGGCCAAGGCGACCACGCTTTCGCGCTTCATCTACGCGCTCGGCATCCGCGAGGTGGGCGAGGCCACCGCCGCCAACCTGGCGCGCCACTTCGGCACCCTCGAGGCGCTGATGGCGGCCGGGCGCGAGGCGCTCGAAGCGGTCGACGACGTTGGCCCCATCGTCGCCGCCCATGTGCACACCTTCTTCCAGCAGCCGCACAACCGCGAGACGATCCAGGCGCTGCTGGACGCCGGGCTGCGCTGGGAAGAGGCCGAGGTCGAGGCCGGCCCCACGCCGCTGGAGGGCCAGACCTGGGTGCTCACCGGCACCATGGAGGCCATGACCCGCGACCAGGGCAAGGCGCGACTGCAGGCGCTGGGGGCCAAGGTCTCCGGCAGCGTGTCGAAGAAGACCGCCTGCCTGGTGGCCGGCGAGGCCGCCGGCAGCAAGCTGACCAAGGCCGAGCAGCTCGGCGTCGAGGTGATCGACGAGGCGACCTTCATCGAGCGCCTGTCGAGCTGGGAAAGCGGCCAGACACCACAGGACATGCAGGAGAACGACGCATGAGCGGAGACCGTTTCGTCGAAGTGCCCTATCGCATGCTGCCGGGGGAGACCCTAGACGGCCTGCTGGAAGCCTTCGTCACGCGCCAGGGCTACGACACCACCGACACCGGCGAGGGCATGAGCGGCTGGGTCGTCGAGCTGCGCCGCCAGCTGGAGCGCGGCGAGCTGATCATCGCCCACGACCTGCGCACCGAGACCACCGAGGTGATGACCCTGGCCCAGTGGCGGGCCTTCGGGCGGGATCTGGCCGACGACGAAGAGGAAGGTTGATCCCGCGAGTCGAGTGCTCGAAACGCAAACGGCGCCCCGAAGGGCGCCGTTTGCGTCGCTGGCAGGCTCGCCTCAGGCGAACAGCAGCGGCACGACCACGCTGGAGATCAGCAGGATCAGGGCGCCGCCCAGCCGCGAGGAGATCTGCGCGAAGGGCATCAGCGACATGCGGCGCGCCGCGGACAGCACCGCCACGTCGCCGGTGCCGCCCATGTTGGCCATGCACAGGCCGGCGGTGATCGCCGACTCGATGGGGTAGAAGCCCACCAGCTTGCCGACCAGGCCGGCGCCGAAGGCCGCCCCGGCGACCACGGCGAACACGATCAGCACGTAGGTCAGCGAAATGGCGTCGATCACCTGGCCGAGGTCGGTGTAGGCGATGCCGATGCCGAACAGCAGGGCGAAGGTCCAATTGCGGGCGACGAACTGGAACCACTGGGCGGCGGACTCGGTGACCGATGCCGGCAGCACGTCGAGCACCTTGAGGGCCGCGACCAGCACGATCATCAGCGCGTAGGGGTGCAGCGGGACGAGGGTGCCGAGGATCTGGCCGGCGGTGAACAGCATCAGGGCGGCGACGACGCCCACGCCCAGCTTGCCCAGGTCCAGGGTATGTTCGGGCTCCTCGACGTCGACGCCGGGCATCATCTGGCCGTCGCCGGTCAGCCCCGGGAAGCGCTTGCCCAGGCCGTTGAGCAGGCCGGCGATGATGATCGCGAAGACGTTGCCCAGCGCCAGGGCCGGCACCAGGATCGAGATGTAGTAGCTGGCCGGCTGGCCCAGCAGCTGCTCGTAGATCTGGCTCATCGGCACCGCGCCGGCGCCCATGCCACCGCCGAGGATCGGCATGGCGATGACGACCACCGCGTCCTGGGCGGAGAAGCCGAGCAGCGCGCCCATGGCCACGGCGAACAGCGAGGCGCCGAGCACCGCGCAGCACAGCGGCAGCGCGTAGCGCGAGCCGACCTTGATCAGCACCTTGGCGTCCATGCCGAGGATGCTGCCGGTGATCAGCGCGGCGATGTAGAAGTTGAGGAAGCCGCCGCCCTTCATGAAGTCGGTGACGTTGTCGACCACCGGGGCGGGCAGCCACTCCAGATAGACCATGGCGGCGGCGCCGAAGATCGCCAGGATGGCGCCGCCGCCGAGGTAGGTCTTGACCACCGGCAGGCGGTCGCCGATGAAGCCCATCAGCTCGCCGAGCAGCATCATCACCAGCAGGGCGCCGATCATGCCGGTGGGCAGGGTGTCGGTGGCGATCGCTACCACCATCACCGCCAGGGCGAGGGCGAAGAACGGCAGCGGCATGCCGAAGATACGCTGGGCGAGCCAGGCGCGGGGGGCCGCGGACGGCGTCGCGACGGTATCCGTCAGAGATCGACTCATGGGAGCGCTCCTTGGGGATCGGCCTCGCGCGAGTCGCGCGGGACATCGTTGTTCGAAACTCGCCCTGGCGGCTTGGCCGCCAGGGCGCAGGGCTGGCGACGAGCATAGGCCCGCCATCTCTGGCGCCAAGATTGCGCAAGTTGTTAAAGCGTTCTGAAACTATTGAAAATATCGGCGTTCTTGACGGCACACCGTCACCATGTGGGGAATGCCACCAAGGTCGAATTCCGGCCGACAATCCCCTACGATCGCACCCACCGGAGTCTCCCCATGTCCCGTCCTCGCCTGCGTCTGAACACCTGGATCTCGCTGCTGGTCGCGGTGATGGTGGTGCTCTCGCTGGGTCTGGCGCTGTGGCTGTTCACCGCCCAGCTGCGCGCGACCCTGGAGGAGGATCAGGCCACGCGGGTCACCGATCTGGCGCAGACGCTCGCCGCCGATCCGGAGGTGCAGGCGGCCCTCCAGGGACGCATCGAGGCGCCCGTCGACGATGGCGCCCTCCAGGCACGCATCGACGGCCTGAGGCGCGCGCTCGGCGTCGACTTCATCGTGGTGATGGATGCCGGTGCGATCCGCCTGACCCATCCGGACCCCGAGCGCATCGGCCGGCACTTCCAGGGCGGCGACGAGGGCCGTGCGCTGGCCGGCGAGACCTATCACTCCCGGGCCGAGGGCACTCTGGGGACCAGCATCCGCGGCTTCGCCCCGGTGACGGCCGGCGACGGCGAGGTGGTCGGCGCGGTCTCGGTGGGCGTCACCCTGTCATCGCTGGCCCCGCTGCTGGCCGACAACCGGCGTGACGTGATGCTCGGCGTGCTGGTGCTGATGATCGTCGGCGGGCTGGGCGCCCGGGGGCTGGCCCAGGCCATCAAGCGGGTGCTGCTGGGCCTCGAGCCGCACCAGATCGCGCGGCTGGTCGAGGAGCGCCAGGCGATGCTGGCCTCGGTCCACGAGGGCATCCTGGCGGTGGATCGCCAGGCGCGTGTCACCCTGGTCAATCCGGCTGCCCGCCGGATGCTGGCCGAGGCCGGGCTGGGGGAGCCGGCGGTGGGAACGGCGGTGGCCGACTGTCTGCCGCACAGCGGCCTCCCCGAGCTGCTGAGCGGCGGCGAAGGCGGTGAGGGGGGGCGCGAGCTCGATCGCGAGATCGATCTCAACCTCGACGGCCGGGTGGTGCTCGCCAATAGGCGGCCGATCCGCCATCGCGGGCGGACGATCGGTGCCATCGCCACCTTCCGCGACAAGAGCGAGGTCAACGCCCTGGCCGAGCAGCTCACCGGGGTCAGCCGCTACGCCGAGGCGCTGCGCGCCGCCACTCACGAGTTCAAGAACCAGCGCCACGTCATGTCGGGCTTGGCGCAGATGGGCGATCTCGATAGCCTGCGCGGCTACCTGGACGAGCTGGCCGACCATCGCCTGGCGCCGGGCATGGCCGTGGTGGAAGGCGTGGCCGATCCGGTGCTGGCCGGCTTCCTGCTCGGCAAGCGCAGCGAGGCCCGGGAGCGCGGGGTGGAATTCGAGGTGCGTCTCGAGACGCCGATGCCCGAGCTCGGCGAGGCGACGCTGGTCCATGTCCTGGTCACGGTGCTCGGCAACCTGCTGGAGAACGCCTTCGATGCGGTCGAGGGATGCGACGAGCGGCGGGTGATGTTGACCGTGGAGGCGGACGCGGCGCTGCTGCTGCTGCAGGTGCAGGACACCGGCGGGGGCATCGACCCGAGCATCCGCGAGCGGCTGTTCGAGGCCGGCGTGTCCACCAAGGGCGAGCGGCGCGGCCTGGGGCTCGCCGCGGTGCGCGAGCGGGTCGACGCCTGCGGCGGCCGCGTGGCGGTCTACAGCGAGGCGGGCAGGGGCACCCTGTTCGAGGTCGAGCTGCCCCGCGCGCCGGATACCGACGATGACGTTTGAGAACCCTGCCCGAGGGCGACGAGGAGAAACATGATGCGCGTACTGATCGTCGAGGATGACCCCATGGTCATGCGCCTCAACGTCGAGTATCTCAATCGGCTGGACGACATGCGGCTGGTCGCCCAGTGCGAAAGCGTGCCGGCGGCGCTGGAGGTGCTCGAGCGCGAAGACGTCGACCTGGTGCTGCTCGACGTCTATCTGCGCAACCGCAGCGGGCTGGAGGTGGCGCGCTACCTCCAGCGCAGCGGTCGTGACGTGGGCGTGGTGCTGATCACCGCCGCCTCGGAGCTCGACACGGTGCGCGAGGCGTGGCGGCTGGGCGTCAGCGACTACCTGGTCAAGCCGTTCGCCTTCGAGCGCTTCCGCGACGCCGTGCTGGCCTGCCGCCGGGCCCGCGACGCCCTGGACGAGCTGCCGGGCGACGTGGCCCAGCGCGACATCGACCGGCTGTTCCAGCCCACCGCGCCGGCCAGCCCGCGCCGCCCGGGCGATCTGCCCAAGGGCCTGACCCTGCCGACCCTGGCCCGGGTGGCCGCGGCGATCCTGGCCCTGGACGACGAGGCCTTCGGCACCGAGGCGCTGCTGCCCGCCACCGCCATGTCGCGGGTCTCGGTGCGCAAGTACCTGAAGTATCTGGCCGAGGTCGAGCTGCTCGACGAGTCCTTCCACTACGGCCAGGTGGGCCGCCCCTCCTTTACCTATCGCTGCCTCGACCGGGGCGCGCTGCAGGCGCTGGCCGCCTCGGCCTGACGGCTCAGGCCGAGGTCCCGCTCAGGAAGACCTCCGTGCAGCGGCGCGCGCGGGCCTCGCACTGCGCCGCGTCCCATTCCATCGGCCGGCCGAGCAGGGCGTCGAAGTGCCACTCGCCGAGCAGCATGCCCATGAACAGGCCGGCCGCCTCGCGCGGGTCCTCGAGGGTCAGCCGGCCGCGCGCGGCCTGGTCGGCGAGATAGTCGGCCAGCGCCGCGCGGGTGCGGTCGGGGCCGCGGGTCAGGAACAGCTCGCCGAGCTCGGGCACCCGTTCGGCCTCGAAGGCCAGCCCCCGCACCAGGCGGATCACGCCCGGCTGCAGCACCAGCGCCAGCATGCGTCGTCCGAGCTCGAACAGCACCTCTTCCGGGGCCTGACGGTCGCGCTGACCGGCCTCCAGCACCTCCCAGGCGGTGGCGATGTGGCGCTCCATGGCCGCGGTGAACAGTCCCTCCTTGTTGCCGAACTGCTTGTACAGCGTGGCCAGCGAGCCGCCGGCCCGCGCCACCACCTCGTTGACGCTGGCCGCCGCATAGCCCTGCTCGAGGAAAACGTCGCGGGCGGCGTCGAGCAGCCGTTCGCGGCGGGCCACGCCGCGTGGCGTGAGGGGGGGGTCGGCGCTGTCGGGAGCGTGGCGGGACATCGTGACTCCTGGGACGAGTGGCGGAGAGACGGGCGCATTGTATCGCAGCCGTGATGCGCGGCGCTGGTGGTCATGTAGTGTAGCATTCATTACACTTGTGATTTGCCCACCGATCAGGAGACGTCATGGCAGCCGAGGACAAGCCGGTCGCGAACGCCGGCGAGACAGTCAGCGAGGGCGGCAGCGAGGGCGGTGGCGCGCGCCGCTCGCGGGGGCGGGTCGTGGCCGGGCTGGTGACGCTCGTCGCGCTGGCGGCGCTGATCTGGTGGGCGATCGGCTGGTGGCAGGTCGGGCGCTTCGTCGAGGAGACCGACAACGCCTACGTGCGCACCGACAGCGTGGCGGTGCGTGCCGAGCTCTCGGCGCGGGTCGCCGAGGTGCTGGTGGACGACAACCAGCACGTCGAGCGGGGCGAGCTGCTGGTGCGCCTGGACGACGAGAGCTATCGGGATCGGGTGCAGCAGGCCGAGGCCCAGCAGGCCGTGGCGGTGGCCTCGCTGACCCAGGCGCGCCGTCGGGTGGCACTGCAGCAGGCCGCCATCGACCAGGCCCGGGCGCAGCGCGACGCGGCCCAGGCCGACGTCGACCAAGCGCGTCAGCACCTCGAGCGCTCCTCGTCGCTGGCGGCCAGCCAGTACGGCTCCCGCCAGCAGCGCGAGGACGACCAGGCCGCGCTGCGCGTCGCCCGGGCCAATCTCGCCGAGAGCGAAGCGGCGCTGGTGTCGGCGCGTCGCCAGCTGGCGGTGGCGGAATCCGAGGTCGGCCAGGCCGAGGCCAACCGCGACGCCGCGGCCGCGGATCTCGCCTATGCCCGCCATCAGCTCGACAAGACCCGCCTGCGCGCGCCCCGTGCCGGCGTGGTCGGCAACCTCACCGTGGAGGCCGGCACCCTGGCGCAGCCATCGCTGACGCTGATGCAGCTGGTGCCGATCGAGTCGGCCTACGTGATCGCCAACTTCAAGGAGACCCAGCTCGAGCGGATGCGCGTCGGCCAGCCGGTCGAGGTGAGCCTCGACGCCTATCCCGACGTGACCTTCGAGGGCGTGGTCGATAGCCTGGCGCCGGCCACCGGCACCGAGTTCAGCCTGCTGCCCCAGGACAACGCCACCGGCAACTTCAACAAGATCGTTCAGCGGGTGCCGGTGAAGATTCGCGTCACCGGCCCCGAGGACGCGCTGCCGCGGCTGCGCGCCGGCCTCTCGGCGGTGCCCGGCGTCGATACCCGCGACCTCGATCCCGATCCTGCCCGGGGGGCTGAACGCGAGCCGCGCGTCGCCGATGCCAGCGAGGTGGCCGAGGCCGGGAGCGGCTCGTGAGCGAGGTGGCGGCCGGCGCCGAAGCGCGCCCCGATGACATGCCGCCCTGGCCGCAGCGGATCGGCTTCATCGCTGCGGTGTTCGGCATGTTCATGGCGATCCTCGACATCCAGATCGTCGCCAGCTCGCTCAACGAGATCCAGTCGGGGCTCTCGGCCAGCGAGGACCAGATCTCCTGGGTGCAGACGTCCTACCTGATCGCCGAGATCGTGATGATCCCGCTGTCGGGCCTGCTGATGCGCATTCTCTCGACCCGGGTCGCCTTCACGCTCTCCTGCGCCGGCTTCACCCTGGCGAGCCTCGGCTGCGCGCTGGCCGGCTCCATCGAGCAGCTGATCGTGCTGCGCGCCATCCAGGGCTTCGCCGGCGGGGCGATGATCCCGATCACCCAGGCGGTGAGCTTCTCGATCTTCCCGCGCCGGGTGATGGGCAGCGTGCAGGCGGTGATCGGCATGGTGGTGACCATGGCGCCCTCGGTCGGACCCACGGTGGGCGGCTTCGTCACCGAGTCGCTGAGCTGGCACTGGCTGTTTTTGGCCAACGTGGTGCCCGGCGTGCTGGTGTGCTGGGCGGCCTGGACCTTCCTCGACATCGACCGCGCCAACCACGCCCTGGCCAAGCGCCTGGACCTGATCGGCCTGGTGCTGATCGCGGTGTTTCTGGGCTCGCTGGAGTTCGTGCTCGAGGAGGGGCCGGGCGACGACTGGTGGGCCAGCGACCTGATCCTGGCCATGTCGCTGATCTGCGCCGCGGCCGGGGTGTGGTTCTTCGCCCGCACGCTGCGCCACGACCATCCGATCGTCGACCTGCGTGCCTTCGCCAACCGCAACTTCGCCATCGGCGCCGGCATGGGCTTCATCCTCGGCATCGCGCTCTACGGGCTGGTCTATCTGATGCCGCTGTTCTTCGGCTACGTGCGCCACTTCTCGAGCCTGCAGATCGGCCAGGTGATGTTCGTCACCGGGCTGACGATGTTCCTGTGCGCGCCGGTGGCCGGCCAGCTCTCCAACCACCTCGACCTGCGCGGGCTGCTGTTCCTCGGCCTGCTGCTGGTCGGCATCGGCACCATGATGAACGCCAACCTGACCGTGGAGTCGGGCTTCTGGCAGTTCTTCCTGCCCCAGGTGGTGCGCGGCATGGGGCTGATCCTGTGCATCATCCCGGCCTCTCGCATCGCGCTCGGCACCCTGCCGCCCGCCGAAGTGGGCAACGCCAGCGGGCTGTTCAACGTGATGCGCAACCTCGGCGGCGCCATCGGGCTGGCGCTGATCGACACCGTACGCGACGTGCGTGAGGACTTTCACTGGAACCAGCTGATCCCGGCCATCGACACCGGTCGCGAGGTGGTGGTCGCCGAGATCGCCCGCTACGAGGCGATGCTCGCCGGTTCGGTGCCCGACGCCCACCAGGCGGCCCTCGGCATGCTGTCGCGGCGGGTGATGGAGCAGGCCCAGGTGCTGGCCTTCAACGACATCTTCCTGTGGATGGGGGCGATCTACCTGCTCAGCGTGCCGCTGGTGTTCCTGCTGCGGCGGATCGAGGCGTGAGGGAGAGAGCGGAAAATTCTGGCCCGCCAAGCCTCGATGCTGATGGGCTCACAGGCGGTGTTCTAATAAATCGCACACGACCCGTCTTTCATTAGTTCATAAGTCTTCTCAATACTCGGATGGGCAATCTGGCATAGCACACAAATACAACCCACTCCGTAAAAGGACGACTTATGCCACTCTCCCGACTGCTGGACTGGCGCCTGCACGCGCTGGTTATCGTGATCGCTCTCGTCTCCGAATTCGTCGGCATCCAGAAGGTCCCGCTGGGGCCGGGAACGCTGCTGCTGCTTCCGCTTTTCTATGCCTTCATCCTCGGCGTGCTGTTCAACCACAACGTGACGCGAACGGCTCGCCGTTTCATTCCGGAACGGATCAGTGAGGCTGCGGGACCGCTGATCCTGCTGTCGATCATGCCGTTCATTGCCCGTTTCGGGTCAACCATAGGCCCGGCCATCGAGGACCTCGTCCAGGCCGGCCCCGCTCTGATCCTTCAGGAGTTCGGCAACCTCGGCACCATGCTGATCGCCATGCCGCTGGCCGTGGTGGTGCTCAAGATGGGGCGCGAGGCCATCGGCGCGACCTACTCCATCGCCCGTGAGCCCAACATTGCGGTCATCTCCGACAAGTATGGCCTGAAGGGTCCCGAGGGTATCGGCGTCATGGGGATCTACGTGGTGGGCACCATGTTCGGCACCCTGTGGTTTGCGCTGATGGCGGGCTACCTGACCTCATTGGATATCTTTGACCCGCGTGCACTGGCCATGGCCTGTGGGGTTGGCAGTGGCAGCATGGTGGCGGCCTGTTCCGCGGCGATTGCTGGCACCCTGCCGGAGCTGAAAGATGAGCTGCTGGCCTTCTCCGGTGCCAGCAACCTGATGACCTATGCCACCGGTCTTTACCTGTCATTGTTCATCGCTCTTCCGGCAGCCGAGAAGCTCTACTCGCTGCTGAAGGGGCAGCGGGAGGCGAAGCCCGCCGGCGCCCAGGTGGCACCTTCCCTCAACTCTGAAGAAATGAGCCAAGAAGAGCGTCCGGAGAGCAATCTTCCGAAGACGGCCCTGGCCATGGCCGCGGCCTGTGCTGTCGCCTGGGTAGCCAATACCGTCAACGGTGCGGGTCTGATCGCGGCGCTCCCCGGCATGCTGATTCTCTATGGCATGACGATGACTGGCCTGATCATCACCCGGTTCTCGCCTTTCTACCTGCCAGGTGTCGCTTGGGTTTCGCTGGTCAGCATCGTGATGACGCTGCCTTTCTTCCCGGGTAATGCCTGGCTGACCGAACAGCTCAGCGCGGTCAATTTTCTGGCCATCGTGACGCCGGTGCTGGCATATGCGGGGCTGGCATTGACCAAACGTGAGCTGGCGATGTTCCGGGAAGCCGGCTGGAAGCTCGTCGTCATCGCGCTTCTGGTATTCACCGGCACCTTCCTCTCTTCCGCCTTGATTGCCGACCTCTTCCTGTGAGACGAACGCTCATGACCCAGAATACTTCCTCGATTCCCGACGCCGACACACTGCGCGCCTGGCGCCACGATCTTCACCGGCATCCCGAGACGGCCTTCGATGAGCATCGCACCAGCCGCCGTATCGCGGAGATCCTCTCGCAGGCGGGCCTCGACTTCGTCGAAGGGCTGGGCGGCGGCACCGGCATCGTCGCCACGCTCGAGGGCAGGCGTGGGCCGGGACGCAGCATCGGGCTGCGTGCCGACATCGATGCCCTGGATGTCTGCGAAGCCAGCGGTGTGGCTCATGCTTCCCAGACGCCCGGCAAGATGCATGCCTGCGGTCACGACGGCCATACCACCATGCTGCTCGGTGCGGCCTGTCAGCTGGCGCGAGATCCCGACTTCGCCGGACGCGTCCACTTCATCTTCCAGCCGGCGGAGGAAAGCGAAGGCGGCGGCCGGGTGATGGTCGAGGAAGGCCTGTTCGAGCGTTTTCCCATGGAGGCCGTCTATGGCCTCCACAACTGGCCGGGGCTCGCGCTGGGAGAGGCCGCGGTTCACGACACCGCGGTCATGGCGGCGTTCGACGTCTTTACCCTGACCCTCGAGGGCAAGGGATGCCATGCCGCCATGCCGCATCTGGGTACCGATGTCATCCTCGCTGCCTGTCAGCTGGTGAATCAGCTCCAGGGGCTGGTCAGTCGTGAGACACCGGCCCACCAGACCGCGGTGCTGAGCGTCACGCAGTTCCACGCCGGGGATGCCTTCAATGTCATCCCCGAGTCCGTCGAGCTGCGGGGTACGCTACGCTGCTTCGACGAACCGCTGCGCCAGCATCTCCAGCGGCGCTTCCACGAGGCCGTCGACGCGCTGGCCGGCTTCCATGGCCTGAGCGTCACGTTCGACTATCAGCCCCGATATCCGGCGACCATCAACGCCCCTGAGCATGCCGGCCATTGCGCCGCGGCTCTCGACGAAGTGCCGGACATCACCCATGTGCATCGCGACCTGCCTCCGAGCATGGCCTCGGAGGACTTCGCCTTCATGCTCGGCGCCTGTCCCGGCGCCTACATCTGGCTCGGCAACGGGGAAGACAGCGCCGCGCTGCACAACCCGCACTACGACTTCGACGATCGATTGACGCCCATCGGCATGAGCTATTGGGTGCGGCTGGTCAAGCGACTGCTGGATCAGCTGCCTGCCGCCTGATCGTTCGGCTCTCACGATTCGGTCGCCGTCGCCGGCGGTGACCTCAGTGTCATGACTTTCACCGTTTATGCCCGGAGTCTTGCCGGGCACGGGGACGTCATGCCTGTGCTCCTCCAAATGCCTTACAACAAGAGGGACTACACCTTGGATACCACTATTACTGTCATCGGGCTCGGCAACATGGGCCGAGGCATGGCCCTGACCCTGCACCGCGCCGGTTACACGGTCGTCGGCAGCGACATCGATGCCGGGACTCGCCAGCGTCTGAGCGACGAAGGCGTGACGACCGTGTCCCCCGAGGAGATCGGGGCAAGCGACGTCTACCTCTTCTCGCTGCCGACCTCGAAGCACGTCGAGCAGGTCCTCAAGGTATCGCCGGGGCTGCTTCACCGTGCGCCGGCCGGCAGCGTCATCATGGATGCCTCCACCAGCGACCCGATGGTGACGCGCCGTCTGGCGGCCGAGGTCGCGGACGCCGGGCTGGAATGGCTCGATGCGCCGGTGAGCGGAGGGCCGGCCGGGGCAATCAACGGCCAGCTCGGCATGCTGCTGGGCGGGCATGAGGACACCGTGGCGCGGCTGCGGCCGCTGCTCGACGCCATGTCGTCCAAGGCTACCCATGTTGGCGGGCCCGGCAGCGGTCACGTGGTCAAGCTGGCCAATAACTATCTGTGCGCTGCCAACCTTCTGACTACCGCGGAGGCCGTGGCCATGGCACAGCGTGCCGGCGTGGATCCGGAGGCCTGCCTGAACGGTCTGAACAGCGGCTCCGGGCGCAGCGCCGTCAGCGAGGTCAACTTCCCGCGCTGGATCCTCTCCGACAGCTTCGATTCGGGCTTCACCATGGGACTGATGCGCAAGGACCTGCGCCTGGCCCAGCAGACCGCCGGCGACCTGGAGATGCCAGACGGGCTGCTGCGCTCGGTGGTCGAGGCCTGGCACGCCGACGCCGAGACACTGCTTGACGGCGACGACTTCAACGCCGTGACACGCCGGTGGCTCGACGCCGCCGCCCCCGATGCCGCCCCTTCCCCGCAGGAGACCGAACAATGAGCAATGTCCTGAACCAGCGCGCTCGTACCAGCATCGCCGACTGCCTGGAGGCCTTCGGCATCGATGCCGACGCCCCCGCGTCCAACTGGATCAACGGAACACTGACCCCGGGGGAGGGAGAGGCCATCACGCTGCTCGATCCCGCCACGGGATTGCCGCTGCTGGCGTATCAGGATGCCACGGCGTCCCTCGTCGACGCCGCCGTCGAGGCTGCCACGGCGGCGCAGGCCGAGTGGGCGGCGCTGACCGCCAGTGAACGGGGACGGCGCATGTATGCGGCGGCGCAAGGCCTGGCCGGCCACGAAGAGAATCTGGCCCGGATCGAGAGCCTGATCGCCGGCAAGCCCGTGGGTGACTGCCGCGGAGAAGTGGGAAAGGTACGTGAGATGTTCGAGTACTACGCCGGCTGGTGCGACAAGCAGCACGGCGAGGTCATCGACGTTCCCACCTCGCACCTGAACTATGTGCAGCGCATCCCCTATGGCGTGGTGGGGCAGATCACGCCCTGGAATGCGCCGATGTTCACCTGCGGCTGGCAGCTCGCGCCGGCGCTGGCGGCCGGCAATGCCGCCGTGCTCAAGCCGTCGGAGCTGACACCGCTGACCTCGGTGCTGCTCGGCATGCTGCTCGAGCGTGGCGGCCAGCTTCCGGCCGGCCTGATCGGTATCGTCAACGGATTGGGGCACACCACCGGGCAGGCCCTGACGTCGCATCCGCAGATTGCCAAACTGGTGTTCGTGGGCTCGCCCGAGACCGGGCGCCGCATCGCCGAGGCGGGAGCGCAGCGCCTGGTGCCGAGCGTGCTGGAGCTGGGCGGGAAGTCCGCCAATATCGTGTTCGACGACGCCTCGCTCGAGGATGCCATCGGCGGCGCGCAGGCCGCTATCTTCGCCGGCGCCGGGCAGAGCTGCGTGGCAGGCTCGCGTCTGCTGCTTCAGGAAAGCCTGCTGCCCGAGTTCACCGAGCGCCTGGCGAGTGCCGCCTCTTCCATCGCCGTGGGGCTGCCCGCCGAGGACACCACCCGGATGGGGCCGCTGCAGAACGCCGCCCAGTATCAGCGGGTGCTTCAGCTCATCGACGAGGCGGTGGCTCAGGGAGCCAGACTGCTGACCGGCGGCAAGCCGCCGGCCCACCTCCCGGAAGATACTGCCAACGGCTATTTCCTGGCGCCGACCATCCTCACCGATGTCACGCCGGACATGACCATCGCCAACGAGGAGGTCTTTGGCCCGGTGTTGGTCGTCATGACCTTTGCGAATGAGCGGCAGGCGGTGGAGATGGCCAACGACAGTCGCTATGGCCTGGCCGGGGCGGTATGGAGTCGCGACACCGCCAAGGCGCTGCGCGTCGCCCATCAACTGCGTGCCGGCACCGTCTGGGTCAACAGCTACAAGACCATCAACGTGATGTCGCCCTTCGGCGGCCTGGGAGAAAGCGGCTATGGCCGCTCCAGCGGTCTCGACGGCCTGCATGAGTACACGCTACCGCGCAGCGTGTGGGTGGAAACGGCGGCCAAGGCCAGCGCCGCCATGGGCTATGGTGACGCCTAGTCCCTGGCGGGCCCGTCGCTTCGAAACGCGCTCATCCAGCGCTGGAGATGGCGCAACAGCTGCAATCCTGCCCGTGGCATCCGCCGGCCGACGCGCGTGACCATATGCGCGTTGGCCTGCGTGAAGTGTCTGCCGACCACGTTGCGTGCCACCAGGGTCCCTTCCTCGAGCTCTCTTGCCGCGGCAAAGCGCGGCAAGAGAGTCACACAGAGTTGCGCTCTCGCCGAGTGCTTGAGCACCTCCAGCGATCCCGTCTGAATGCCCACCAAGGGTGAATGGTTGGCTTCGCGAAACGCCAGGTCGACCAGCTCGCGCACGCCATGGCCCGGATGCCAGAGCGCCAGGGGGTAGTCGGCCAGCATCGCCAGTGTGATCGGGTCGTCGTCGGTTGAGGCCAGGGGATGATCCGGGGCGATCAGCGCCACCAGTGGCTGGCGCGTCGACTGCCAGAAGCGCAGGTGGGGATGCACCTGTTCGTGATACATCAGGCCAATATGGGCCTCATCATTGACCACGGCTTCGATGATATTGCGGGTGCTGCCCGTGTCGATGTTCAGGCGAACGCCGCGATGCGCCTCGGTGAATTCGCGCAGCGGATGATCGATCAGGTCGCCGACGAATCCTTCGCCCACGTACAGCGTGATCTGCCCCGTCTCCAGCCGCTGATAGGCATCCAGGGCATCGCTGAAATGCCGATCCAGTCGGGTGCGGCGCTGGCAGTAGTCCAGCAGCAGCTCTCCTTCCGGGGTGGGGGATACCCCGTCTCGTCGTCGCTCGATCAGCGTCGCATCGAGCGCCGTTTCCAGCAGCGAGATCTGACGGCTCACCGCCGAGGGAGCGATGTTGAGCCTCGCCGACGCCGCGCGGATGGAGCCGGTCTCGAGAGTCAGCTGGAAGTAAATCAGACGCTGATGGGGGATTTCCATGGGCCCGACGTACCCGTCGATCATCAAGGGACGTCAGCCTATCAGGCCGTCCGGGGAAGCGATAGAACGCCGGGCAAGGCGCAGGCCTAATCCAGCCTTTTGTGCATCCGGGAGACGGCCACGCCGAGCATCAGCACGGTGAAGACCGCCAAGGCGGCCCGCGCCGGCTCCCCTGATGACAGCTTATCAGCAAGCCGTCATTTGAGCCCGGCGCCAGATCAAGCCGGTGGGTGGTGGGCTACTGCCCCCGGATCAGATCGCGGATCACGCGCCGCCCGGGATGCAGATGGTCGGCCAGCGGCGCCTCCAGCGGCAGCGGCTCGTCGCAGATCCGCGAGGCGATCAGCTCGGCGCACAGCGGCGCGCTTGCGAGCCCGCGGGAGCCGTGGGCGGCGCTGATCCACAGCCCCGGGTGATGGCGGCCGGGCGTCGCCGGGATCAGGGTGGCGTCCTTGGCCATGGCGGCATAGTCGCGGCGCCAGGCCTCGGCGTCGGGCACCGGGCCGGCGTAGGGCGACTTGTCGGGGCTGGCGGCGCGCACCGCGGCGCGCCCGTCCAGCGCTTCCGGCGAGAGATCGGCGCCGGCCTCGGCCAGTGCGGCGGCGTAGCCGGGCAGGGTGCGCTCGAGCTCCGCGAGGTTGAAGGCGTGATCGGCCTCGCGGGTCGTCGCGTCGGCGTCGTTGGGGGCGAAGCTGGCGCCGAAGGTCAGGGTGCCGTCGATCGGCGGCATGACGTAGCCGCCGGCGCACACCACCCGCGCCGGTGCGGGGGCGCCTTGCGGCAGCGTCAGCCGCGAGATCTGCCCGCGCACCGGCTGCAGGGGCAGGGCGGCGGTCTGGGCGAAGCCGCTGGAGGCGCTGGCCGCGGCGATCACCACCTGATCGACCTCAATAGTGTCGGTGCCACCCTCGCCGGCCAGCGTCAGCCGCCAGCCGCCGTTCTCGTCGTCTTCCGCGATGGGCGAGAGCTCGCGCACCTCGCCCCGGTAAGCGCTTACTCCGTCGCTCGCCGCCAGCCGGCGGCACAGCGCATCCGGACGCACCCAGCCGGCCAGTGGGTAGTCGAGCCCGCCGTGGGACAAGCCGAGCCCGCCGTGGAGCAGGTCGAGTCCGACGAGCCGGGTGGCTTCCTCGGCGTCGACGCCGCGCACCACGCTCGCCGGCAGCGGATGGTTGGCGAGGAAGCGGGCCTGGCGGCGCGTCTCGCGCTCGCCGGTGGCCAGCTGCAGCACGCCGCCGGGCGACCACAGTGCGTGATCGGGGTCGAGAGCCTCGAGCCAGCGCCGACTGTGCAGCAGCCCGCTCAGGTAGGTGCGGCTCTGCAGGTTGGTGTCGGCGGCGAGCTTCACGTAGAGCGCGCCCTGGGCGTTGCCGGAGGCCCCGGCGCCGGGGGCTTCGCGGTCGATCAGCGTCACCGCCACGCCGCGACGGGCCAGGGCGGCGGCCACGGTGGTGCCGGCGAGCCCGGCGCCGATCACCGCCACGCGGCGGGCTGTTTGTACCGCGGGAGGTGTGAGCCAGGGCGTGGAGCCTCGGCGTTCGTCCGCCGGGGGCGTCTCGATCTCGCCGGCCAGCATCTCGCGCTTGCGGCCGAAGCCCGGCACCTTGCGCCAGGCGAAGCCGGCGGCCCTGAGGCCGCGCTTGACCACGCCGGCGCAGGTGAAGGTGGCGAAGGTGGCGCCCGGGCGCGAGCGTGAGGCCATGGCGGCGAACAGCGCGTCGTGCCACATCTCGGGATTCTTGGAGGGCGCGAAGCCGTCGAGGAACCAGGCGTCCACGGCGCCGTCGAGCAGCGCCAGGCGCTCGGTGGTGTCGCCGAAGTGCAGGTCCAGGGTCACGCGCTCGTCGAGCCACAGGCGATGCACGCCGGCCACCGGCTCCGGCCATTGGGCCACCAGCGCGGCGGCACGCTCGGCCAGGTCCGGCCAGGCCGCCAGCGCCCGGGCCAGGTCGTCGCGGGCGAGCGGAAACTTCTCGGTGGAGACCAGGTGCAGTCGGGCGCCGGCCGGGGCGTGAGCGTCGAAGCAGGCCCAGGCGCAGAGCATGTTGAGCCCGGTGCCGAAGCCGGTCTCGCCGATGACGAAGGGGCGCGGCGCCTGCCAGTCGCGGAAGCGCTCGGGCAGGCGGTTGGCGGCCAGGAACACGTGTTCGGTCTCGGCACGGCCGTCGTGGCGCGAGAAATAGACGTCGTCGAAGGCGCTGGAGTGGGGGGCGCTTTCGCCGCTGTCGTCCTGGCGCCAGTCGAGGCGGGCGCTCTCCAGGCCGGCCAGCGGCGGCAGATGATCGGGGGCGGCGGTCAAGATCGGCTCCGGACGTGAATCGGCTGGTCAAAAAATGATCGATTTCGCCGCGGCGCCTTTGCGACCGGGCTGGCGGCAGGACTCCGCGGCGTTTCAACAATGTTATCCACAGGAACTGTGGGGAAAACCCTTGTTGACAAGTGGCTTCGCGGCCGTTTTCGAGGGACGCAAAAAGCGAGCCGGCGACAGCTGCCGCCGGCTCGCTTCGTGGAGAAGGCGGTTCGGCCTAGGGCAGGGCTTTCTTGAAGGGCTTCACCGTCACCTGGGCGTAGACGCCGGCGATGATGTAGGGATCGGCGTCGGCCCAGGCCTGGGCGCTTTCCAGGTCGTCGAACTCGGCGACCACCAGGCTGCCGCTGAAGCCGGCCTCGCCCGGGTCTTCGCTGTCCACGGCGGGATGGGGGCCGGCCAGCACCAGGCGGCCCTCGTCGCGCAGCTGCTCGAGGCGAGCCAGATGATCGGGGCGGGCGGCCAGGCGCCGTTCCAGGCTGTCGTTCACATCTTCACTGATGATGGCGTAGAGCATCTCGGAATATCCTCGGCTGAGCGGCTCGCGCCGCGGGAGCGAGTGGCTCGGTTGACCGGGGTGGGTCGGGCGAGCACCATGGGTGTCTATTCTGTCAAAGACACCTGCCCGCGTCATGCTGAACCCCGCACTTCCCGCGCGCTTCGAGGGAAGCGATGCCCTCACCATCGATCTGCACATGCATTCCACCGCCTCGGACGGCGCCCTGTCGCCCACCGATCTGGTGGCGCTGTGCGTCGAGCGCGGGCTCACCCATATCGCCCTGAGCGACCACGATACCGTGGCCGGCGTGGAGGAGGCGGTGAGTGCCGGCGCGGACGCGGGGCTGGCCGTGCTGCCGGCCACCGAGCTCTCGATCCAGTGGCGCGGCATCAACCTGCACGTGGTGGGGCTGCTGCCCGAGGGCGCCAGCGGCGCGCTGGCCGACGGGCTCGTCGCCCAGGCCGAGGCCCGGGAGCGGCGGGCGGTGACCATCGCCGAGCGCATGGAGAAGATCGGCCTCGACGACGCCCTGGCCCGGGCCCGCGAGCAGGCCGGCTCCGACCGCCCACTGGGCCGGCCGGACTTCGCCAAGGCCCTGGTCGCGGCGGGCCTGGTGCCGGACATGTCCACCGCGTTTTCCAAGCACCTGGGCAACGGCAAGGCCGGCGACATCAAGGCGCTGTGGCCGCATCTGGCCGAGGGCGTGCGCTGGATTCTGGAATCCGGCGGGGTGGCGGTGCTGGCGCATCCACTGCGCCACAAGCTGACCCGGCGCAAGCGCGGCCTGTTGCTGGACGATTTCCGCGAGGCCGGCGGCCGCGCCGCCGAGCTGATCAGCGGCTTCCAGAACGCCGACGTCACCCGCGACCTGGCCCGCCAGCTTCACGAGCGCGACCTGATGGCCTCGCTGGGCAGCGACTTCCACTTTCCCGGCGGCCACCTGGCCCCGGGCAGCATGAGCCCGACGCCGCGCACCTCGGTGGCGCCGGTCTGGACCCATCCTCGGCTGGCGGCCTGGATCGACCGAGCGGCGACCGCCGCCTGATCCGCCGTTTCATTCGTCCGACGTTCACAAGAACAGGGAGCGCCCATGAGCCAGTTCTTTCAGGTCCACCCGGACAACCCGCAGAAGCGCCTCATCGACCAGGCGGTCGAGATCATCCGCAAGGGCGGCGTGATCGCCTACCCGACCGATTCCGGCTACGCCCTGGGCTGCCACCTGGGCGACAAGAAGGCCGTCGAGCGCATCAAGTGGCTGCGTTCGCTGGACGACAAGCACAACTTCACCCTGGTGTGCTCCGACCTCTCGGAGATCGGCACCTATGCCAAGGTCGACAACGCCGTCTTCCGCCTGCTCAAGGCCCACACGCCGGGACCCTATACCTTCATCCTGAATGCCACCACCGAGGTGCCGCGACTGCTGCTGCATCCCAAGCGGCGTTCGATCGGTGTGCGGGTTCCCGACCACGACATCACCCGGGCGTTGCTCGACACCCTCGGCGAGCCGCTGATGAGCGTGACCCTGATCCCCGAGGGCGAGGAGCTGCCGATGACGGATGCCGAGGAAATTCGTGATCGCTTCGGGTCGCATCTGTCGCTGGTGATCGACGGCGGCGCCTGCCACCTGGAGCCGACCAGCGTGATCGACCTGCGCGAGCTGCCGCCCACCGTGGTACGCGAGGGTCGAGGCGACGTCGCTCCCTTCCAGGACTGACCTTCCAGGACAGAGCAAGCCTCTCTTCCGCTTTCGTACCGGCTCGGCCTTCTGGTCGAGCCGGTTTTTTTATGGCTGCCGGCGCTCGGGCCGGGGCGGCAGTGGCGCCTTCCAGTGTTATTTGAACAGTCGATTAAAATAAAATATGATCGAATCGATTTTCTTCAATAACAAGGCGTAATCAGGTGCGAGTCGATGTCGTATCCGAGCGCGCCGATCACAAGGAGAACACCATGCCGATGTCCGCTTACCGCCGTGCCGGCGGTGTCGCCGCCCTGGCCGGCCTCATGGCCCTGCCGCTGGCCGCGCCGGCCGTCGCCGACGATTCCATGGTCTGTGCCCAGGCCGCCTATGCGATGGGCCTGCGTTACCAGCAGCAGTCGGCCGAGGTCGCCGCGCTGCAGCGCCAGGGCTTCGCGCTCGCCCGCTATCGGCTGGAGGATCGGCTCGAGGCGCTGGGTGAGGGTGTCGCACCGGCCATCATCACCGACCTCGACGAGACGGTGCTGGACAACAGCGCCCTGCTGACTCGTGACATGGCCGAATGCCACGACTACACCACCTGGGACACCTGGAAGCACTGGGAGCGGGAAGGCGAGCCGCGCCTGATCCCCGGCGCCAAGGCCTTCCTGGACTACGCCGACGAGCACGGCGTGGCCATCTACTACGTCTCCGACCGCTACCAGGAGAACGAGGCCGACACCATCGCCACCCTGGAGACCCTGGACCTGCCGCAGGTCTCCGAGGACAGCGTCATGCTGCTGGGCCCGCCCAAGGCCGAGCGCCGCGCCAAGGTGGAAGAGGGGCACACCCTGGTGATGCAGCTCGGGGACTCGCTGCACGACTTCTCCGGCGCGTTCGCCGATGCCGATCTCGCCGGTCAGCACGCTCTCGTCGAGCAGAACGCCGAGCGTTTCGGCCAGGACTGGATCGTGTTCCCCAACGCCGGTTATGGCGACTGGAGCGAGGCCGAGCTGGACGCCTGGGACGCGCCCCTAGAGACCGAGTGAGTCGACCGCTTCGAGAACGCGCCCGCGAGACGCCTCGGGATCACTCCCGGGGCGTTTTTTCGTCCGTGGGCGTGTCGTCTGAAGGTTCGTTGCTCGAGGATCGGTCATTCGAGGCTTCGCGCGGGTCGGGCGTCTCCTCGTCCAGCCAGGTGCCGCACTTGAGACAGTAGCGGGCGTTCTTCTCGTGGCGGTCATGGCCGCAGCCGGGGCAGGCCTCTTCCGAGTAGCGGTCGGCGCGGATCGAGCGGATCACCTCGGCGGAGAACACCCCGGTAGGCACGGCGATGATCGAGTAGCCGATCAGCATCACCATCACCGAGATCGCCTGGCCCAGCGGCGTCACCGGGGTGATGTCGCCGTAGCCCACCGTGGTCAGGGTCACCACGGCCCAGTAGATGGCAGTCGGAATGCTGGTGAAACCGGCCTCGGCGGGCTCGATCAGATACATCAGTGAGGCGAAGATGGTCACCAGCATGAACACGGTGAACAGGAACAGGAAGATCTGGTGGCTGCTGCGCACCAGGGCGCCGATCAGCAGCCGCCCCTCGCCGACGAACTCCATCAGCCTCAGCACCCGGAAGATGCGCAGGGTGCGCAGCAGGCGGACCACCACCAGCGACTGGGCGCCGGGCACCACCAGCGCCAGCCAGGTGGGCAGGATGGCGATCAGGTCGATGACGCCGTAGAAGCTCTTGAGGTAGTGCCAGGGGCGCTCCAGGCAGTAGAGCCGGATCGCCAGCTCGGCGGTGAACAGCAGGGTGAAGCCCCATTCGAACAGCCGGAATCCCTCGCCATGGGCGGCTTCCAGTTGGGGCACGCTCTCCAGCATCACCACCAGCACGCTGGCCAGGATGGCACCGATCAGCGCGATGTCGAAGCCCTTGGCCAGCGGCGTGTCGGACTCGAAGATGATCTGGAAGACCCGGGTGCGCAGGTCGCCCGCGGCGGGTTTGAAGCGATCGTGATTCACGGCGTTCCCTCGTGCTGTTCACCCGTGACGGGCGGCGTCCCTGCCCGGGCGTTCAGCCCAGCGCGACCGCGTCGGGCAGGTGGCGTGACAGGGCGAGCAGCGTCCGGCCGGTGTCGGCGTTCAGCCAGTCGTCGTGCCTCAGGGCCTCGGCCAGCCGGCGGGCCATCGGCTCGACGTCGGCGTGCCGTTCGGCCAGCTGCAGGAAGGCCTCGCGGGCAGCCTCACGGAAGGCGGCGTCGCCGGTGTCGGCGTGGGCGTCGAGGGCCACCACGGCGCGATGCAGCCAGGCGGGGGCCGAGCCGCCGTCGGGCAGCGTCCAGCGTCCGGCGAGCAGGGCGGCGCCTCGGGCGGCCTTGCTGGTGTCCGAGGGGCGCAGCGGCACGCGCTCGGCCAGGGCTTCGGCCAGTTCGATCAGGGCGGCGGGATCGCCGTCCTTGAGTTCGAGCTCCAGCTCGCGGATCGGGACGCTGTGCGCGTCGCTTTCGATCTCGCCGAGGTCCAGGGCGATCTCGATGGCGGTGCCGTCCTGTTCCCACCACCAGATCTCGCGGGCGAAGTCGGTGGCGAAGCGCGGCCTGAGCTCGCCCAGCACGCCTTCACCGAGGGCTTCGATCGGCGGGAGGTCGGCCAGCCGGCCGAGGTCGAGGCCCGGGCCCATCACTTCCCACTCCCACTCGCCGCGGGTGGAAAGGCCGCCGCTGCCCTGGCCGCTGGTCTTCAGCGTCTGCAGCAGCCGGCCATCGGCGTGACGCAGGCGCAGCGCCATGCGTTCGCTCTCCAGCCGACCGTCAGGAGTGTCGAAGTAGGTGTTGCCCAGCTGGGTGGTGCGCGGTTCGAGGCCGGCGAGCCGGGGATGCCGGCGCAGCGCTTCCGGGCCCGCGGGGGCCAGGGCGAGCTTGAATTCGATCTCTTTTGCCATGGGAAAGGCCGCCTTGTTTCATGTTCGTGAAGATTAGATGATTTTCTCATGACGACAGCCCGGGCAGTCACTATACTGACGCCGCCATTTCCAAGTGCCCAGATGCCCCCATGGTGACATCCAATCCCTTCTCCGCGATGTTCGGTCGCTCGCCATTCCAGCCGCTGCTGGCTCATATCGTCAAGGTCAGCGACTGCGCGGAAGCCCTGCCGCCGTTCTTCGAGGCAACACTCACGGGAGACTGGCAGGAAGCCGCCCGACAGCGTGAGTCGATCACTCGACTCGAGCACGAGGCCGACGAGCTCAAGACCGAGCTGCGCCTCAATCTGCCCAACACCATGTTCCTGCCGGTGTCGCGCTCCGATCTGCTGGACCTGATCAGCGTCCAGGACCAGATCGCCAACAAGGCGCGCGACATCACCGGGATCATGCTCGGTCGCAGCATGCAGGTGCCCGACGAGCTCGCCCAACCGATGCGCGACTACATCCGCACCTCGGTGTCCTGTGTCGCTCAGGCCCGCGTCGCCCTGGAAGAGCTCAAGGACCTGCTCGAATCCGGGTTCGGTCGCAACGTGTCCGACGTGATGCAGACGCTGATCCGCGAGCTGCACACCCTGGAACAGAAGACCGACGAACAGCAGGTCGCCATCCGTCGCCAGCTGTTCGCCCTCGAGAGCGAGATGCCCCCGGTGGACGTGATGTTCCTCTACAAGATCATCGACTGGGTCGGTGAGCTGTCCGATCGCGCCGAACGCGTCGGCAGCCGCCTTCAGATCATGACGGCCAACTGAGCGGGACTCTCCCGCAGCGATAACCGCCACCTTCTGACCCGATACAAGGTTTCCGTCCTATGTCGATCATCGCGCAATACGGCGACATCTTCATCCTCCTCGCCTGTGCCTTCGGTTTCTTCATGGCCTGGGGTGTCGGTGCCAACGACGTGGCCAATGCCATGGGCACCTCCGTCGGCTCCAAGGCCGTCACCATCAAGCAGGCGATCATCATCGCCGTGATCTTCGAGTTCCTCGGCGCCTGGCTGGCCGGGGGCGAGGTCACCAACACCATCCGCAAGGGCATCATCGATCCGACCCTGCTCGCGGATGAGCCGCAGCTGCTGGTCTACGGCATGCTGGCCTCGCTGCTGGCCGCCGCGACCTGGCTGCTGATCGCCTCGATGCGGGGCTGGCCGGTCTCCACCACCCACTCCATCGTCGGCGCCATCGTGGGCTTCGGCGCCGCCGGCCTGGGCGTCTCCACCGTGGACTGGGGCGGCGTCGGCAAGATCGCCGCCAGCTGGGTGGTCTCGCCGCTGATGTCCGGCACCATCGCCTTCATGCTGTTCAAGTCGGTCCAGCACCTGATCTTCGAGAACCGCGATCCCTTCGCGGCGGCCAAGCGCTACGTGCCGATGTACGTCTTCCTGGTCGGCTTCATCGTCGCCATGGTCACCTTCACCAAGGGGCTGAAGCACGTCGGCCTCGAGGTCGGCTTCGGTGAGAGCCTGCTCTATTCGATCGTGATCGGCATCGGCGTGATGCTGCTCGGTGGCCTGCTCGAGCGCCGCGTGGGCGGCGAGAAGCGCCAGGGCGACGCCTTCGGCTACGACGGCGTGGAGCGCGTGTTCGGCGTGCTGATGCTGTTCACCGCCTGTGCCATGGCCTTCGCCCACGGCTCCAACGACGTGGCCAATGCCGTCGGTCCGCTGGCCGCGGTGATGACCGTCGTGCAGAGCGGCGGTCAGGTCGGCGGGGAAGCGCTGGTGCCGTGGTGGGTGCTGGTGCTCGGCGGCGGCGGCATTGTCGTCGGCCTGGTGACCTACGGCCACAAGGTGATCGTCACCGTCGGCACCGGCATCACCGAGCTGACCCCGAGCCGCGGTTTCGCTGCCACGCTCGCGGCCGCCACCACCGTGGTGCTGGCCTCCGGCACCGGCCTGCCGATCTCCACCACCCAGACCCTGGTGGGCGCGGTGCTGGGCGTGGGCCTGGCCCGCGGCATGGCGGCGCTCAACTTGCGCGTGATCGGCACCATCGTGATGTCCTGGCTGATCACCCTGCCGGCCGGCGCCATCCTGGCGATCATGTTCTTCTTCATGTTCAAGGGCATGTTCGGCTAAGCGCCGAGCGACAAGCGCCGAGGGACAAGAAACCCCGAAGGTCAGGCCTTCGGGGTTTCTTTTGCTCCTGGCGATCTCACGCTGCAGCTTGCAGCTTGCAGCTTGCAGCTTGCAGCTTGCCGGTGCCGCCGTTTTTTTGCGTCTGGTATAGTCAAGGCTCTCATTTCCCTTCATCTGCTGCCGGAGCGCGGCCCTTGGACACTCGTTTTCCCTTCGTCGACTGGTTCCGCAATTCCTCGCCGTATATCAACGCGCACCGAGGATGTACCTTCGTCATCCTGATCGAGGGCGAGGCCGTGGCACAGGGTCGAGGCGAGCAGCTGATCCAGGACCTGGCGCTGCTGCATACCCTGGGCGTGCGTCTGGTGGTGGTGCTGGGCATCCGCCCCCAGGTGGAGCGGGCCCTGAACGAGGACGGCATCACGCCCCGCCGCCACGGCGGACGCTGGGTGGCCGACGAGGCGATCATGGCCCGGGTCGAGCGGGTGGCGGCCGAGCAGCGACTGTGGCTGGAGTCGCGGCTGTCGCTGGGGCTGCCCAACACGCCGCTGCACGGCGTCGAGATGACGGTGGTCTCGGGCAACCTGGTGATGGCCAAGCCGCTGGGTGTGCGCGACGGCATCGATTTCGACCGCAGCGGCGAGGTGCGCGGCGTCCGCGACGAGGCGATCCGCGGCCTGCTGGATCGGCGTTCGCTGGTGCTGCTGCCGCCGCTGGGCTACTCCAGCACCGGCGAGGTCTTCGACCTGGACGCCGCCGAGGTCGCGCGCCATACCGCCACGGCCTTGTCCGCCGACAAGCTGATCCTGCTCGGCGAGGCCTGCGGCCTGTGCGACGACAGCGGCCAGCTGCGTCGGCAGCTGGCGCCGCTGGAGGCCGAGCCGCAGTTGGCCGCCGCCGACCCCGGCAGCGAGATGGCCCGCCACCTGGGCGCCGCCGTCGGTGCCGCTCGCCACGGGGTGGCCCGCACCCACCTGCTATCGTGGCAGGACCACGACGCCCTGCTCGGCGAGCTGTTCACCCGCGATGGCGTGGGCACCATGATTACCCAGCATCGCTACGAGCAGCTGCGTCGCGCCGGGATCGACGACATCGGCGGCCTGCTGGAGCTGCTCGAGCCGCTGGAGCGTCGTGGGATGCTGGTGCCGCGTTCCCGGGAGCGCCTGGAGTATGAAATCGACGACTATGTCGTCATCGAACGCGACGGCATGGTCATCGGCTGCGCCGCGCTGCATGCCTTTCCCGACGCCCGGATGGGCGAGCTGGCCTGTGTCGCCGTGCACGGCGACTATCGCGGCGGCGCCCGTGGCGACCTGCTGCTCGGCGAGGTGGAGCGTCAGGCCCGGTCGCGCGGGCTCGATGCGCTGTTCGCGCTGACCACCCATACCGCCCACTGGTTCTTCGAGCACGGTTTCGGCCTGGCCGACGTCGACGATCTTCCTCCCCTCAAGCGGGAGGCCTACAACCAGGCCCGGCGCTCCAAGATCCTGATAAAGGCCCTTGAATGAGCGCTTATCTCGCCTTGGTGTCGCTTCTCGCCATCACGCCGATGACGCGATGTCGCCGATTGGAGACTCTGTAAAGCCCTGTTTAAACAGGGCTTTTTATTTTTCCGGAGAAAGGTGTCTCCAATAGGCAACGAAAATGGCGAGCTGAAGCCCGTTTATCAGGAGGCGTTGGCGCGTGCCAACGTTTTTGTTCTTTTAAGCTATTGATTTTATAGTGTTGTTTTTGTTTCTGGCACGAGGATCGCAATACTCATGGGGAGCAAGCGGGAAGCGGTTCAAACGGCTCGAACCGCTTCCCGGTCGCCAAGAGGCAGCTGACGACACTGCCCTGTGCCCCTGGCCTCTCGGCGACCAACGTCTGCTCCAGCGATGTGTGACTTTAGGTTGCGATGAGACGGTACCGACGACCTCGTCATGGACGGGTACCGAGAGGGCAAGGATGCCCTGGCAAGGATGCCTCTCCCCCGCGAGGGGGACGAATTGCACGGCCACGCCCCGGCGGGGCCGTCAGAGGAAGCGAGACGCTGAGCCGTCTCAGGAATCCCACCCTGACTGAAAGGGGATTCCGCCGCTTCATGGGCCCTCGGGCCCCGGGTAAACGATCGAGCGGCGCCAGCGGCGTCATCGAACGCTTTCCCACCCCTTCAGTTCCCTGCGTATTGGGCCGGCTATGCCGGCCTTTTTTTTGCCTGCTCGGCCGCGATGCGGCGCGGGTGACGGGCCGAACTCTGGTATCCTCGGGTAGACAATAGTGGTTGCCGACTCACTCCTTTTCCGAACGCTGGCCATGACATCTGCCGTTTCCCGCCGCTGGCGGCCGCGCTCGCTGTTGCAGCTGGTGCTGCTGGCCTTCCTGATGGTGATGCTGCCCCTGGCCGTGCTGATGTTCCAGGCCGGGCAGGCGCTGTCAGAACTCTCGCGCCTCGCCGACCAGAGCGCCCGCCAGGCGGTCGAGGAGACCCGGCGTGCCCGCACGCTCGGCGCCCTGGCGCTGGAGATGGAACGTGGCGCGCGTCAGTACGCGGTGGTCGAGCAGGAGAGCCTGCTCGAGATCTATGACGAGCGCCTGGCGGAGTACCGCCGCCTGCTGGCCAAGCAGCGCGAGCTGCTGCCCGACGACCCGGACGTCGAGGCGCTGTCCGGGCAGCTCGACCGGCTCGCCGAGCTGCCGGAGCTGCCGCTGGAGGCGTTCAAGCAGCGACTGACCGACTTCCTGCCCTTCGCCGAGCACACCGAGGCCATGCGTCACGCCACCAACCGGCGCATCGACGATCGCCTGGACCTGATTCGCCAGCGTGCCGAGACCGTGCAGCATCGTCTGTGGTGGCAGACCGCGGCGCTGGTGTCGGCCAGCCTGATCCTGATGCTGTTGTTCACCCGGCTGATCGTGCGGCCGGTGCGCCAGCTCGAGCGGCGGATCCTGGGCATCGGCAGCACCGGCAGGAGCGCCCAGCCGTCGCCGGTGCAGGGGCCCGCCGAACTGGTCAGCCTCGACGAGCGGCTCGACTGGCTGTCGTCGCGGCTCGACGAGCTGGAGGAACAGAAGCAGCAGTTCCTGCGCCACATGTCCCACGAGCTCAAGACGCCGCTGGCCAGCGTCCGCGAGGGCTCCGCGCTGCTGGCCGACGGGGTGGCCGGTGATCTGACCGACCACCAGCGCGAGATCCTCGAGTTGATCGATGCCAGCGGCGGCGAGCTGCAGCAGCTGATCGAGCAGCTGCTCGACTACAACCTGCTGCAGCACAACCAGCGCCTCGAGATCGAGCGTCTGGACGTGGCCACCGTGGTCAAGGAGGTGCTGGCCAAGCATCACCTGGGCCTGCAGCAGAAGGGCATGTCGGTGCACTGCTTCGACGGCCCGCTGATCTGGCGGCTCGACCGCACGGCCACGGCTCGCCTGCTCGACAATCTGGTGTCCAACGCCGTCGCCTACGGCGAGGACGGCGGCGAGCTGGAGATTCGCGCCCGTGCCACCCACGGCTGTCTGGTCGTCGAGGTGGCCAACAGCGGCGAACCGATCCCCGAAGAAGATCGGGCGCGGCTGTTCGAGGCGTTCTATCAAGGGCGCATTCGCCGCAAGGGAGCGCTCAAGGGGTCCGGCATCGGGCTGTCGGTGGCCGCCGACTGCGCTCGCCTGCAGCACGGCAGCCTGGTGCTGGCGGAGGACGACCGCCTGGCGGTGTGTTTCCGCCTGACGCTGCCCGCGCCGGACGCCGACCATCAAGAATCGCTGACCGCTCCGGCGGTAGCCGACGCAAGGAACGACCCATGAAGATCCCACGCCCCCTGCTGCTGTGCCTGCTATCGGCTGGCCTGACCGGCTGCCAGTGGCTGCCACAGAACCTCTCCGGCGAGCCTCGCGAGCCGGTGGTCGAGGAAAGTGCCGGCTGCTATGCCGAGCTCCCCGACTTCGGCGATCGCGAGTGCCTGCTGGAGGAGTGGACGGCCTTCGGCCTCGCTTCCCAGCGGGGCGACCGTGACTGGCGCGACGTCACGCTCACGCGCCTTTCCGGTGAGTCGCACGATCAGCGCCTGGCCCGGGCGGTCGTGCTGGCCTGGGGCAACGAGCGCGAGTGGGATCAAGCCTCCGAACTGTACAAGGCCGACCTCCATGCGGCCCCGGCACGCCTGCAGCCGCTGCTGCGTTACTGGCTCAACGAGCTGGAAGGGCGGCGTGCACTGGGGCAGCGCCTGGCCGAGAGCCGCCGCGCCCAGCGGGCGCTGGAGGAAGAGAAGGCCGCGCTGGACGAGAAGCTGGACGCGCTCACCGATATCGAGCGCAACATCAACTCGCGACAGCAGACCGAGTAAGCGGGAGATACGAACATGATGCCAAGCGGAAGCCCTCAAGCCCCGAATCAGGGGGCCAACATCCTCCTGGTGGACGACGACCCCAGCCTGCTCAAGCTGCTGGGCATGCGCCTGGAAAGCCGTGGCTATCGGGTGACCACCGCCGAGAGCGGACGCGCGGCCCTCAAGCACCTGGATGCCGGCAATCCGGACCTGGTGCTGTCCGACATGCGCATGGACGAGATGGACGGCCTGGCGCTGTTCCAGGAGATCCAGCGCCGCCTGCCGGGCCTGCCGGTGATCATCCTCACCGCCCACGGCTCGATTCCCGACGCCGTGAGCGCCACCCGTCAGGGCGTGTTCGGCTTTCTGACCAAGCCGGTGGACCGCGAGGAGCTGTTCACCACCATCGACGAGGCCCTGAGCCAGACCAGCGCCGCCGGCGGCAACGACGGCGACGACCGCTGGCGCGAGGCGATCATCACCCGCAGCCCGGAGATGGAGCGTCTCCTCGAGCAGGCGCGGATGGTGGCCACCTCCGACGTCAGCGTGCTGGTCACCGGCCCCTCCGGCTCGGGCAAGGAGCTGATGGCCGAAGCGATCCACAAGGCCAGCCCGCGCGCCGACAAGCCGTTCGTCGCCATCAACTGTGGCGCGCTGCCCGAGCAGCTGCTGGAGAGCGAGCTGTTCGGCCACGCCAAGGGCGCCTTCACCGGGGCGATCAGCGAGCACAAGGGCCTGTTCCAGGCGGCCGACGGCGGCACCCTGTTCCTCGACGAGATCGGCGACATGCCGCTGCCGCTGCAGGTCAAGCTGCTGCGGGCCCTGCAGGAGCGCCAGATCCGCCCGCTGGGCTCCACCACCTCGGTGCCGATCGACGTGCGGCTGATCTCGGCCACCCATCGCGACCTGGGCCAGGCGATGCACGACGGCGAGTTCCGCGAGGACCTCTTCTATCGCCTCAACGTGGTCAACCTCAAGCTGCCGCCGCTCAAGGAGCGCGCCGAGGACGTGCCGCTGCTGGCCAAGCACCTGGTGGCCCAGGCCGCCGAGCGTCACAAGCCGTTCGTGAAGGGCTTCTCGCGCGAGGCGCTCAACCTGCTGGCGGGCTGCGCCTGGCCGGGCAACGTGCGCCAGCTGGTCAACGTGGTCGAGCAGTGCGTGGCCCTGACCAGCGCGCCGATGATCCCCGAGGCGCTGGTGGCCCAGGCGCTGGCGGCCGAGGAGAACGCGCTGCCGACCTTCAGCGACGCCCGCGCCGGCTTCGAGCGCAGCTACCTGATCAAGGTGCTGAAGATCACCGAGGGCAACGTGACCCAGGCCGCACGCATCGCCGGGCGCAACCGCACCGACTTCTACAAGCTGCTGGCGCGCCACGAGCTGGAGCCCTCGACCTTCAAGCCGGGCACCGCCCACAGCGAGGCGTCCTGAGGCGGGAGCGTCAGTCGGCGTCTTCGCCGGGCAGCACTTCCAGGGCCAGCCGGCCCTCGCCGAGCCGCGCCGTCAGGCGCTCCCCGGGCCGGGTATCCGTCGCATGGCGGATCACCCGGCCTTCGTCGTTCTCGAGGATGGCATAGCCGCGGCCCAGCACCGCCAGCGGGCTGACCGCCTGCAGCTCGCGGGCGACGGCGGCCAGCCGCTCGCGCTGATGGGCCAGCGTGCGGGGCATGGCCTGGTGCAGGCGCTGGCGGGCCAGCGTCAGGCGCCGGGTCTCCTGCTCGAGGCGCCGCTCCGGGGAGCGCAGCGCCAGGCGACGCTCGAGGTCCGCCTCGTGGCGACGGGCGGTCTCCAGCCGCGCCCGAATGGCCCGCCGCAGTCGCCCCTCCAGCTGCTCCAGCTGGCGGCGCCGGAAGGCCAGCACCTCGCCGGGATGGCGGAGCCGCGCGCCCAGGTGATCGAGCCGCTGGGCCTCGACGTCGAGCCGGGCGCGCTGGGCGCGGCTCAGCCGATGCTCCAGGGCCGTCAGGCGCTGCAGCAGCTCTCGGCGGTCCGGCACCAGCTGCTCCGCCGCGGCCGAGGGTGTGGGCGCGCGGCGGTCGGCGGCGAAGTCGGCCAGCGTCACGTCTACCTCGTGGCCCACCGCCGACATCACCGGCAGCCGCGAATGGAAGATCGCCCGGGCCAGGTGCTCGTCGTTGAAGGCCCACAGGTCTTCCAGGCTGCCGCCGCCGCGGGTGAGCAGGATGGCATCGCGCGCCGGGTCCAGCGCCGACTGGCGGTTGAGCAGGCCCAGCGCGGCGATCATCGCCGGCGCCGCCTCGCGGCCCTGTACCGGCACCGGGATCAGCGTCACCTGGGCCAGCGGCCAGCGCGCCGCCAGCACCGCCAGCACGTCGCGGATCGCCGCGCCGGTGGGCGAGGAGAGCACCAGCAGGTGGCGCGGCGGATAGGGCAGGGTGCGGCCATTGGCGAACACCCCCTCGGCGTCGAGCTTGGCCTTGAGCCGCTCATAGGCCGCCAGCAGCTCGCCTTCACCCGCCGCCTGTACCGCCTCGGCGATCAGCTGGTAGTCGCCCCGCGGCTCGAACAGCGACACCCGGCCGCGCACCTTGACGCGGTCGCCGTCACGCATCGGCGCGGCGACGAAACGCGCGCGGGTGCGGAACAGCGCGCAGCGCAGCTGGGCGCGCTCGTCCTTGAGGGTGAAATAGACGTGGCCCGACGACGGCCGCGAGACGCCGGACAGCTCGCCCTCGACCCAGACGTCACCGACGTCCTGCTCCAGCGCCTGGCGGGCGCGTCGGTTGAGTTCGGTGACCGAGAGGGCGGTGTCGTCGTTAGGGGGCATGGGCATCCTGGGTTGGGAGAGTCGGTGGCAGAGTGCCGGCGCCCCGTACTGTAGCGGATGCCCGAGAGTCGCCGCTAGGCGCCAGGCGGCGCCAGGCGCTTGAGGAGCGCCGGCAGGATCAGCACCAGCACGCTGATGCGCAGCAGGTGGTGAGTGGTGACGAAGGCCGGGTCGATGCCCAGCGTCAGCGCCACCAGGCTCAGCTCCGGGGCGCCGCCGGGCATGTAGGCGAGCAGCGCGGCGGCGGGGGAAACACCGGTCAGCAGGTGGCCGGCCCAGGCGGCCAGCACGGCGATCGCCAGCAGCACCAGCGCCTGGCCGACGGCCATCACCAGGGCGTGGCCGACCCGGGCCAGCGAGGTGCCGGCGAAGCGCACGCCCACCGACACGCCGATCAGCACCTGGGCCAGGGCCAGCAGCGTCGGCGGCACCGCGGCGTGGGTGACGCCGGAGAGATGCAGCGCCGCCGACACCAGCGCCGGTCCGAACAGCAGCGCGTTGGGCAGGCGCAGCAGGCGCCCGAGGGCGAGCCCGCCGAGGCCTGCCGCCGTCAGCCAGGCCGCATCCGCGAGGCCGGGCAGCCACAGCCACTGCGAGAGGTCCGGCGTGGCGCCGGCCAGGTCGACGTGGCCGATCGCCTGCAGCACCGGGGGAATCGCCACCAGCAGCACCAGGATGCGTACCGCGTGGGTCATGCCCACCACCCGCAGGTCGGCGCCGGAGGCCATGGCCATCACCGTGACCGTGGAGACCCCGCCCGGCACGCCGGCGTACAGCGAGGTCTCCCGCGTGTGGCCGGCCACGCGCTGCGAGAACCACACCGAGAAGGCCATCATCGCCGCCGTGGCCACCAGCATCACCGCCAGGCTCAGGCTCCACAGGCCCAGGTCGCCGGACAGCTGCGGCGTGAAGGCCGAGCCCAGCATCACCCCGATCACCACCAGCACGCCCTTGCGCCCGCGGCCCGGCGAGCGCAGCCGCACGCCTGAGAGGCTCGCCACGGTGGTGGCGATCATGGCGCCCAGCAGCCACGGCAGCGGCAGGTTGACGGCGAAGGCCAGCGCGCCGCCGGCGATGCCGAGGAGCAGGGTGGGCAGGAAGCGCAGCAGGGCGGCAAGGGCAGGGGGCAGGGCGGAAGGCAAGTCGAGGGGTCTCCGTGTCAAACGCATCGGGCCCGCTTGAGCGGGCCCGAGTCGAGGATCAGCCGGCGTGCCGGCGGCTGCGGCCGGCGAGCAGCTTCGGCACCAGCCAGGGCAGCACCAGCAGTGCGGCCGCGGCGATCCACAGCCCCAGCGAGATGCCGGACTGCCACAGGATACCCACGTCGCCGCCGCTGATCGACAGCGCCCGGCGCAGGTTCTGCTCCATCAGCCCGCCCAGCACGTAGCCGAGGATCACCGGCGCCAGCGAGAAGCCGAGCTTGCGCAGCAGGTAGCCGAACACGCCGATGATCAGCATCAGGTAGATGGCGGTCAGGTCGGAGTGCAGCTGGTAGACGCCGACGAAGGCCAGGATGGCGATGGCCGGCACCAGCACCCAGCGCGGGATGGTCAGCACCCGGGCGAACACCCCGGCCAGCGGCAGGTTCAGCGCCAGCAGCACGATGTTGCCGATGTACAGCGAGGCGATCAGGCCGCCGGCCACCTCGGGGCGTTCGGTGAACATCATCGGGCCCGGGGTGATGTTGTAGAGCATCAGCGCGCCGAGCAGCACGGCGGTGGTGCCGGAGCCGGGGATGCCCAGCGTCAGCATCGGCACGAAGGAACCCGCCGCCGAGGCGTTGTTGGCCGCCTCCGGGGCCGCCAGGCCGCGCATGTCGCCCTTGCCGAAGGTGCCGTCCTTGTCAGAGAGGCGCTTCTCGGTGGTGTAGGACACCGCGCCCGCCACCGAGGCGCCGGTGCCCGGCAGCACGCCGATGATGAAGCCGAGCAGGCCCGAGCGGCCCATGGCGCCCTTGCAGTGGAGTACTTCCTTGAGGCTGACGAAGACCCGGCCCAGCGGCGGCATCTCGTCGTCGGCGTCGCGGCGGTGGGCGTGCTCGAGCATCAGCAGGATCTCGCTGATGGCGAACAGGCCGATGATCATCACCACGAAGTCGACGCCGTCATAGAGCTCCGGCATGCCGAAGGTGAAGCGCATCACGCCGGTGCCGCCGTCGACGCCCACGGTGGCGATCAGCACGCCCAGCACCGCGCCGATGGCGGTCTTGACCGGATCCTTGCCCATCATCACCGCCATCGACGAGAAGGCGAAGATCATCAGCGCGAAGAACTCGGCCGGGCCGAACATCACCGCCACTTCGGCCAGCAGCGGGGCGAACAGCGTCAGGCCGATGATGGCGATGGTGGCGCCGACGAAGGAGCTCACCGCCGACAGGCCCAGCGCCGGTCCGGCCATGCCCTGCTTAGCCAGCGGATGGCCGTCCAGGGTGGTCATCACCGCGCCGGCGTCGCCGGGCACGTTGAGCAGGATGCTGGACATGCGGCCGCCGTACTCGGCGCCGGTATAGATGCCGGCCAGCAGGATCAGCGCCGACTCGGCGGGCAGGCCCAGGGTGTAGGCCAGCGGCATCAGGATGGCGATGCCGTTGATCGGGCCGATGCCCGGCAGCGCGCCGAACAGGGTGCCCAGCAGGGCGCCGAGGAAGGCCAGCCCAAGGTTCAGGGGGCTCAGCGCGACGCCGAACCCCTCGATCAGGAAATCGAACATCTCGCAGCTCCGTTAGAGGATGTCGGCCAGCCAGGTGCCGTCGGGCAGGCCGATGCCGAGCCCCTCGGTGAACAGGAAGTAGCTGCCCGCGGCCATCAGCAGGCCGGTCACGAGGGCCTTGGTCCAGCTGGCATCGAACAGCCGGGCCAGGGTCGCCACCACCAGGAAGGAGGCGGGAATGAAGCCCAGGCGGGTGAACAGCAGGGCGTAGACCAGCAGCAGGCCGAGCACGCCCAGCAGCCGCAGCGCCAGGGCAGGATTCGGCCACTCGCCGTCTTCGCCGGGCTTGAAGATCAGCACCAGCGACAGGACGGCGAGCAGGGCCGCCAGTCCCAGCGGGAAGGCTTTCGGCCCCACGGGCTCGTAGCTGAAGGGAACCTGCAGCTGAAGGGACTGGACGGCGATGAACGCCGCCAGACCGATCAGGGCGAGGCCCAGCAGTCGGTCGGCGGCGATTCTCATTTCAGACCCACTTCTTCGGCCAGTGACTGGAAGTCGGCGACCTGGTCCTTCACGTAGGCGTCGAAGTTGTCACCGAAGCGAGCCATCGGGAACAGGCCGCGCTCCTCGCGCATCTCGGCGAAGCCGGGGTTGTCGGCCAGCTCCTCGAAGCGCTCGATCCAGGCCTGGTAGGCCTCGTCGCTGACGTCCGGGCCCATGTAGTAGCCGCGCCAGATCGGCCACTCGACGTCGTAGCCCTGCTCGGCGGCGGTGGGGATGTCGGCGTAGGGGCCGCCCATGCGCTCCTCGGAGAGCGAGGCCAGCACGCGCACCTTGCCGCTCTCGAGCTGGGACTGCAGCTCGGACAGGTCGCCGGTGAACACCTGGATGTGGTCGCCCAGCAGTGCGGCCAGCGCCTCGCCGCCGCCCTCGAACGCCACGTAGCGCAGCTCGCGCGGGTCGACGTCGCCGGCCTTGGCGGTCAGCGCGGCTTTCATCCAGTCCTGGCTACCCACGGTGCCGCCGGCGCCGAAGGCCACCGAGCTCGGATTCTCCTGCAGGTCGGCCATCAGCTCGTCGAGGGTCTGCCAGGGGGCATCGGCATTGACCACGATGGCGCCATAGTCGACGCCCAGGGCGCCGAGCCAGCGCACTTCGCCGGCGTCGTACTGACCGAACTTGCCCAACGCCAGGTTGACAGCGGCGCCGGTGCTGGCGGCGACGATCAGGTTGTCGTCATCGCTGCGCACGCCGTTGACGTGGTTGTAGGCCACCGCCCCGATGCCGCCGGGCATGTAGGTCACCATCATCGGTTCGTCGATGAGGTCGGCGGCCAGCAGGCCGTTGGCCGCCAGGCGGCAGGTCAGATCGTAGCCACCGCCGGGCTTGGCGGGGGCGATGCACTCGGTGCCGTCGGCGGCCTGGGCCTGGCCGGCGAGCAGGGCGCTGCCCAGCAGGGCGACGCCGGAAGCGTGGCGGATGGCCGTGTTGATCTTCATGGCGAACTCCTGTTCTCTTGTTATGCGGCGCGAGGCGCTGCCTCGAGAGCCATCTCTGTGATGGCCCGAGCGATGCTAGGCCCGCCACCTTTCATCAACCTGTCATCCCGCCCGTTACCGTCTGAGACATTGGTCGAATGCGCCTGCTGGTCATCGAGGACGATCCGCTGATCGCCCGCTCCCTGGAACACGCCCTGGCCCCGCTGGGCAACACCATCGACGTCTTCGCCACCTGCGCCGAGGCACGGGCCGCGCTCAGTCACGATCGCTTCGACCTGATCCTGCTCGACCTCGGCCTGCCCGACGGCGACGGCCTCGAGCTGCTGGGCGAGCTGCGCGGCCGCGGCGACACCACGCCGGTGCTGATCCTCACCGCCCGCGACGCCGTCGACGACCGCGTTTCCGGCCTCGACCTGGGTGCCGACGACTACCTGGCCAAGCCGTTCTCGCTGGCCGAGCTGGAGGCCCGGGTGCGCGCGCTGCTGCGTCGCAGCCAGCAGCGCAGCGACAATCGCCTGCGCCTTGGCCGGTTGGCCTTCGATCCCGAGACCGGCAGCGCCAGCCTCGACGAGGCCCCGCTGGAGCTGCCGCGCCGCGAGCTGCTTCTGCTGGAGGGGCTGCTGCTGCACGCCGGCAGCATCACCCCGCGGGAGACCCTGGAACGGCGACTGTTCGGCTTCGACGAGGTGGGCACCAATGCGCTTGAGGTCTACGTCAGCCGACTGCGCAAGCGGCTCAAGGACAGCGGCCTGCGCATCCGCACCTTCCGCGGGCTGGGCTACCGGCTGGAGGACGACGCCGGGTGATCGAGGTCGCGGGCTCGCTCAAGCGCCGCCTGGCGGTATGGCTGCTGGTCACCGTGACCGGGCTCGGGGCGCTGCTGATGGTCGAGGCCTGGTGGAGCAGCCGGCGCGCCGCCGAGCGCGCCTTCGACAGCCAGCTCGAGGCCGCCGCCCTGACCATCGCCGAGGCCGTGCAGTGGCAGCACGGCGAGCCGGTGGTGACGATTCCCGCCGCGGCGCTGCAGATTCTGGCCACCCGCCATCAGGAGCGGGTGTTCTACGCCGTGCTCGACGCCGAGGGTGAGGCGGTCTCGACCAACATGCCCCTTGCCATCGCCCCGGGCTGGCGCGAGCGCGTCGATCGCGCGCCTTGGGCGCTGACCACCGGTTTCGACGGCGTCTCCTGGCGGCTCTACGGACGCGAGTATGATTCGGCCGGCTGGGTCTCCCAGGAGCCGGTGCAGATCTGGGTCGGCCACACCCGCGAGGGGCGGGTGGCGCTGGCCGACGAGCTGTTCGAGCGCGCCGTCAGCCGCTTCGTGGCCATGGTGCTGCTGGCCGGCGCCCTGATGGCCATGGCGCTGCGCGTCGCACTCGGCCCCATGCGCCGGCTGCGCCGCCAGCTACGCCTGCGCGAGGCCGACGACACCCGGCCGCTCGACGCCCGGGTGCCCGAGGAGATGCGCGAGCTGGCCCAGACCCTCGACCACCTGTTCGCCCGCCAGCGCGAGAGCCGCGAGGCGCTGCTGCGCTTCACCGCCGACGCCAGCCACCAGCTCAAGACACCGCTGGCCGGGCTGCAGAGCGTAAGCGAGCTGGCGCTGAAGAGCCCCGAGCCCGCCGACTGGCACGCGGCCCTCGGCGCGGTGCACGACGGCGCCGCCCGCACCAGCCGGCTGGCCGGCCAGCTGTTGAGCCTGGCGCGGCTGCGCCACGTGGCCGAGGTGGGGGAGGTCGCCCCGCTGGACCTGGCCGCGCTGCTGCGCGAGACGCTGCTCGACTGGGCCGGGCGCGAGGCGGCCCGCGATCACGACCTGGGGCTCGACGAGCTGCCGGCCGGCCCCTGCTGGGTGCGCGCCGAAGCCTGGGTCCTGCGCGAGCTGCTCGGCAACCTGATCGACAACGCCCTGCGCTATACGCCGCCTGGCAGCACCATCACCCTCGGGCTCGCGCGTGAGCCCGAGGCGGTAGAGCTCTACGTGGAGGACGACGGCCCCGGCGTGCCGGCCGAGGCTCGCGAGCGGCTGCTGCAGCCCTTCGAGCGCGGCGGGCGCCAGGACACAGACGGCTCCGGGCTGGGGCTCGCCATCGTCGATTCCATCGCCCGGCGCCTCGGCGGCCGGCTGAGCCTCGCCGAGCGTGCGCCCCACGGCCTGATCGTGCGCCTGCGGCTGCCGCGCTGCGGCGACGACAAAACGGAGGAGAGCGCATGAGAGCAGGGCGCATGAGGCTCGTCATGAAGCGGCGGCTGGCACCGGGTCTGGCCTTGAGCCTGATCTTGAGCCTTGGCTTGGCCGGCGCCGCCTCGGCGCAGCCCGCCACGCCGCTGGTGGTGGAGGCGGCGTTGGACCGAGAAGTGGTGACGCCGCTGCTCGACGCCTTCCGCGATGCCCATCCCGAGATCGCGCTGGATTTCCGCGATCGCTCGACGCTGGAGGTCGATGATCTGGTGGAATCGGCCGATCCGCCGCCGGACGTGGTGATCAGCTCGGCGATGCCGTGGCAGATGGCGCGGGTCAACGAGGGCCGGGCGCGGCGGCTGGACTCCGCCGAGGTTCGCCACTGGCCGGATTGGGCCAAGTGGCGCGATGAGGTGTTCGGCTTCACCTTCGAGCCGATCGTCATGGCCTACCGGCTCGATCTCTCGCGGCGCATGCTGCCGCCGCTGACCCACGCCGACCTGCACACCCTGCTGACCACCGAGCGCGAGTCGCTCACCGGCAAGGTGACCAGCTACTCGCCGCTGGGCAGTGGCGTCGGCTACACGCTGTTCCAGCAGGACGCCCGCTACACGCCGCGCTTCTGGGACCTGGTGGCCGGCATGGGCGGCGTCGAGGCGCAGCTCGAGAACAGCACCCGGGCCATGCTCGAGGGTCTGAGCGACGGGCGCTACTGGCTTGGCTACAACCTGCTCGGCTCCTACGCCATGGTCTGGGCCCAGGATCACCCCGAGGTCATCGTCCAGGTGCCCCAGGACTACGCCTTGGTGCTGATGCGCATGGCCTTCGTTCATCGCGATGCCCCGCATCCCGCCGCCGCCGAGACCTTCGTCGACTTCCTGCTCAGCCACGCCGGGCAGCGTGTGCTGGGCGGCGAAACGCCGCTGTTCAGCGTGCGCCCCGACGTGATCGGCCCCTACACCGCCCAGCGCCTGCGCGACCAGGTCGGCGAGCGGCTCTACCCGATCCCGCTCAACGCCTCGCTGCTGGCCTTCGTCGATCCCCAGCGCCGCGATGCCTTCCTGGCCCGCTGGCGGCGCGAGTTCACCCCTGACGACTGAGGCGTTTGCGACATCCCCTGGATTGCTGTAAGGCGGGGCCAGGCGTTATAATGGTCGATTAACTTCACCTCCCTCCTTCCCACCAGCGCACTGGGTGTTGCCGACTATGCTACGTATGGCCCAAGAAGCTCTTACGTTCGATGACGTATTACTCGTTCCCGGCTATTCGGAGGTCCTGCCCAAGGACGTCAGCCTCCGGACACGCCTGACCCGCGACCTATACCTCAACATCCCGCTCCTCTCCGCCGCCATGGACACCGTGACCGAGGCCCGCCTGGCCATCGCGATGGCGCAGGAAGGGGGCATCGGCATCATCCACAAGAGCATGACCATCGCCCAGCAGGCCGCCGAGGTGCGCAAGGTCAAGAAGCACGAGAGCGTGATCGTGAAGGACCCGGTCACCGTCGGCGCCAAGGCCAAGCTGGCCGACCTGCTGGCCATGGCCCGCGAGCACGGCTTCTCCGGCTTCCCGGTGGTGGAAGGCGAGACCCTGGTGGGCATCGTCACCGAGCGTGACATGCGCTTCCAGCCGAACCACGGCGACAGCGTCTCCGACATCATGACCCCGCGCGAGAAGCTGGTCACCGTGGCCGAGGGCACCGGCCTCGACGTCATCAAGGGCAAGATGCAGGAGCACCGCGTCGAGAAGATGCTGGTGGTGGACGACGAGTTCCGCCTGCGCGGCCTGGTCACCTTCCAGGACATCGAGAAGGCCCGCACCTTCCCGCACGCCGCCAAGGACGAGGACGGGCGCCTGCTGGTCGGCGCCGCCGTGGGCACCGGCCCCGAGACGCCTGACCGCATCGCCGCCCTGGCCGAAGCCGGCGTCGACGCCATCATCGTCGACACCGCCCACGGCCACTCCCGTGGCGTGATCGAGCGCGTGGCCTGGGTCAAGGAGCACTTCCCGCAGATCCAGGTGATCGGCGGCAATATCGCCACCGCCGAGGCCGCCAAGGCGCTGGCCGAGGCCGGCGCCGACGGCGTCAAGGTCGGCATCGGCCCCGGCTCCATCTGCACCACCCGCGTCGTCGCCGGCGTCGGCGTGCCGCAGATCACCGCCGTCTCCAACGTCGCCGCGGCGCTCAAGCCCTACGACATCCCGCTGATCGCCGACGGCGGCGTGCGCTTCTCCGGCGACCTGGCCAAGGCCATCGCGGCCGGTGCCAGCGCGGTGATGGTGGGCGGCCTGCTGGCCGGCACCGAGGAAGCCCCGGGCGAGGTCGAGCTCTACCAGGGCCGCACCTACAAGGCCTACCGCGGCATGGGCTCCATGGGCGCCATGTCCCAGACCCAGGGCTCCAGCGACCGCTACTTCCAGGACAAGGAAGCCGGCGTCGAGAAGCTGGTGCCGGAAGGCATCGAAGGCCGCGTGCCCTACAAGGGCGTGATGGGTGCCATCGTCCACCAGATGATGGGCGGCCTGCGCGCCTCCATGGGCTACACCGGCTGCGCCAGCATCGAGGAGATGCGCACCAAGCCGGAGTTCGTGAAGATCACCGGCGCCGGCTTCAACGAGTCCCACGTCCACGACGTGCAGATCACCAAGGAAGCCCCGAACTATCGTGCCGGCTGATGCCAGCCTGACGCCGTAGAACGATGAGCTGGAAGCGCGCCGCCGGGCGGCTTCCAGCTTTTCGCTTCCGGCCCGCGAAATTTGCTCCCCGTTTTGCCCGCCTCGTATAGGAATGGCCAGATGACCGACATTCACGCCCACAAGATCCTGATCCTCGACTTCGGCTCCCAGTACACCCAGCTGATCGCCCGCCGAGTCCGCGAGATCGGCGTCTACTCCGAGATCCGCGCCTTCGACATCACCGAGGAAGAGATCCGCGAGTACGCCCCCAACGGCATCATCCTCGCCGGCGGCCCGGAGTCCGTCACCGAGCTGGGCTCGCCCCGCGCCCCGCAGTGCGTGTTCGAGATGGGCCTGCCGGTGCTCGGCATCTGCTACGGCATGCAGACCATGGCCGAGCAGCTCGGCGGCGCCGTGGAAGGCTCCAACAAGCGCGAGTTCGGCTACGCCCAGGTGCGCCTCGACGTCGAGACCGCGCTGTTCAAGGACATCTCCGACCACATCGACTCCGAGACCGGCAAGAGCCTGCTCGACGTGTGGATGAGCCACGGTGACAAGGTCGCCCAGGTGCCGGCCGAGTTCAGCGTGACCGCCTCCACCCCGAGCTGCCCGATCGCCGCCATGGCCTGGGAAGAGAAGCGCTTCTTCGGCGTGCAGTTCCACCCCGAGGTGACCCACACCCTGCAGGGCCAGCGCATCCTCGAGCACTTCGTGCTGGATATCTGCCAGAGCGAGCGCAACTGGACCCCGGCCCAGATCATCGAGGACCAGATCGCCCGCGTGCGCGAGCAGGTCGGCGACCGCCACGTGCTGCTCGGCCTCTCCGGCGGCGTGGACTCCTCCGTGGTCGCCGCGCTGCTGCACAAGGCCATCGGCGACCAGCTGACCTGCGTGTTCGTCGACAACGGCCTGCTGCGCAAGGACGAGGGCAACCAGGTGATGGAAACCTTCTCCCAGCACATGGGCGTGCGCGTGATCCGCTCCGACGCCGAAGACCTGTTCCTCGGCAAGCTCGAGGGCGTGGCCGACCCGGAAGAGAAGCGCAAGATCATCGGCAACACCTTCATCGACGTGTTCGACGAGCAGGCCGCCAAGATCGAGGGCGTGGACTTCCTCGCCCAGGGCACCATCTACCCGGACGTGATCGAGTCCGCCGCCAGCAAGACCGGCAAGGCCCACGTCATCAAGTCGCACCACAACGTCGGCGGCCTGCCCGAGACCATGAAGCTCAAGCTGGTCGAGCCGCTGCGCGAGTTGTTCAAGGACGAAGTGCGCAAGCTCGGCGTCGAGCTCGGCCTGCCCTACGACATGGTCTACCGTCACCCCTTCCCGGGGCCGGGCCTGGGCGTGCGCATCCTCGGCGAGGTGAAGAAGGAATACGCCGACATCCTGCGCGAGGCCGACGCCATCTTCATCGAGGAGCTGCACAACGCCGGCTGGTACCACAAGACCAGCCAGGCCTTCGCCGTCTTCCTGCCGGTCAAATCGGTTGGCGTGGTCGGCGACGGCCGCCGCTACGAGTGGGTCATCGCCCTGCGCGCCGTGGAGACCATCGACTTCATGACCGCCCGCTGGGCCCACCTGCCGTATGAGCTGCTGGAGAAGGTCTCCAACCGCATCATCAACGAGCTCTCCGGCGTCTCCCGCGTCACCTACGACGTCAGCAGCAAGCCGCCCGCCACCATCGAGTGGGAGTGATCGCCAGGGCAGGGCGGACGAGCGCCGCCTAGCCGCAACGCTTCACCCGCGTCATACGAAAGCCTGCCGTTTTCGGCAGGCTTTTTTGTCGCCAAACGTAACCTGGCTAAGATTAACTAGGCTTCAGTGGCCTAGGCTGTGGCCGATAGAACGGAACAGGAAATCACAACGCGAAGGGAGTCGCAGGGAAAGGATGTTATCCCCGGGCGGTAGCGTGTCTTTCTGCGATCACTCGTGGGATTCCGAGCCCAGAAGGGCTAGCCCATGCCCTGGCGGATAGCCCTACCCGTATTAGGCCGCCGGCACGATGATTGGTGTTATGACGCCTAAGTATGATTGGTTTTAAGTAAAGTCAGTGGGTTAGGCTTTTTTTGGCGGGCGGTATAACACGAATGAGCGTGCCGGCGGGTTAAAGTGGATAAACGCGCCGGCTATCTAATACCTGTTAGCGCCAATAAAGGATACAAATGGGCTATAAGATTTCATCACTACGAAGCCTGCCTGTGATACCCGGCATCGATCTATATGTATTTGTCCTCGGCCAACACAACTGGGCTGGGGGCTATTCAGAGGTCATAGAAGACAATTTCTCTAAGCTTGCAAAGCATCTTGGCGAAAGAGGCGCGATAGTTTCGGCTCATGATGGATTAAAGCTCAGTAGACAGCTAGCACACGAACTATCAGAGGCAGCTCTAAGCAATAGAATAATCCATGATTTCATTGCAAAAGGTGAATCATTGGGGCTGTCGATACTGCTAATTGGTGCACACCCAAGCGAACTTACAGACAAAGACCTATTCTTATTGGCTCCTGTTGATCAAATAGAAAGGAATTTCGGATCGCTGGATCAGTTTTTTTCAGAGTTGTGTGAATTTTCCGAAAATCGAGATACTTCTTTTCTAGAAAATTTTGAGGAAAAGGCGCAAGGAAATGGCTGCATCAGTGACTTTCTTGAACTGAAGCCCAATATGTTCGGTATGGGTATAAACATAAATGCAATTATTAAGCGTTGGTTGTGCTAACAAGGCGCTCGTTCGGACGCAAACTACGCTGCGCTTAGTTTGCGCCGCACAGCTTGGTCGTTATGAGTCGAAAGGAGTTACGGCTTGATTGAAATTTTTGAGTCTTTAAAGCAGCATTCAGATGCTTTGACGGTGATATTCACAGCTGTTGTTACGTTATCAACAGTTGTATATGCGATTCTTACAGGAATTTTGGTGTCCGAAACTAGAAAGATGCGAGAGGTTCAAACAGAGCCAAAAATCCATATCACGCTAGAAAGCTTTGATTTTGCAATTCACATAATACGTCTAAACATCCAGAATATTGGTTTTGGCCCCGCAAGTAATCTTACCTTTCAGCCAAGCGTGATCGCTGGTGGTGAATCAGCCGAAAAACTATTAACCGAGTTCACGGAGTCTAATTTCTTCAAAACAGGCCTTCGTCATTTTGGGCCAGGACAAAACGTGTATTCCACCTACACGCAAACAACACAAGACTTCGAGGGTAAATCAGCGTCTGTTCTGTCGTTTAAGGTTGAATATAAAAGTGCTACCGGGAAGAAATACTCAGACGAAATAATAATAGATATGAGTGAAATCAAAGGCAGGTATCAGCTTGGAAAGCCAAACCTGTATGCAATTGCAAATAGTCTTGAAAAGCTACAAAAAGATGTTAGTCATATTGTTAGCGGCTTCAAGAGGGTTAAAGCTGATGTGTATTCCAGCGATGACCGAAAAGAGGAAAGAGAAGAGCGGGAGCGTTGGTATGAAGCGCAGCGCCAAGAAAGTGAAAACTCATAACAAAGCCAGCCAGAGGGGCTTCCGCCCTGCGTGCTCCAGCCCCTGCTGGCGGCGTTAGGACCTAGGAAATACGATGAATCGTCTGAATTCGAAAAAACGAAAGCGGGGAAACCAATTGTGGACAGACTCTAATCAATGATAGCCGGATGGTGATCTAGTGATTTTTTAACAGGCCTTTTTGATAAGGCCTGTTCTCTGTTGGTTGAAAGTATAAATTCATGTGAAGTAAGGGTTGGTAAATGGAAAATGGTCAAAAAACGTTAAAAGAATTGTTTGATGGTAGAAAGATATTTAATATACCTGATTATCAAAGAGCATATGCTTGGGATGAGTCTAGGCAGTTGCCAGACTTTGTGGAAGACGTGGAGAGTCAGTCATTAGGGCGAGACTATTTTCTAGGGACGATTCTTTTTCAGGAAAAAGGCGATAAACAGTCTGGTTTTGATCTTATTGATGTGGTAGATGGGCAGCAGCGCATTACAACGATTATTATCTTTATGAAGGTTCTTCTATCTGAGTTGCAAAGAAGGCTTGGTGATGAAGAATTCGAGGAAAATGGGTTGGATTTAGCTTATGAAACATATGTAAAAAATAAGAATCGCCCTAAATTGCAAGCAATATCGCCAGATAATGATTTTTTCCAGAATTATATATTAGGCGATGATGATGGGTTTTCTTTCATTGAAACGCCATCGCAACGCCGCCTCTATAGTGCAAAGCGCTACTTCATGAAAAGGTTGGAGGCTTCTGATAGTGATGAGTTAATTGCATTTAAGTCTAAGCTTGATGAGTCTACGAAGGTTCTAACTTACTCAGTAAAAGACTCGGCAGAAGCAACTTTGATATTCGAGACTACAAATGATCGCGGTAAAGGATTGACCAACCTAGAAAAGATTAAAAGTTTTTTAATGTATAAAACATACTTGGCGGCGGGCGATGATGCTGGAATATATCTCAAGTCTGTACAGGAAAGGTTTACTGATGTGTTTCGAGATTTGGAGATGTTTGATGGCAAATTAGATGAGGACGCTGTCTTACAATACCACTGCATTGCTTTTGAGTCCTGGAGAGAAAAAGAAGATTATCAGCAGCCTGTAAGTTATGTCAGAAAGATATTAAATCCCTTGATAAGAAAGGGAGAGAAAGTTGAAGCTTTAGAGTTTATTGATAGGTTTAGTCGGGAGCTAAAAGAAAGCTTTAGGGTCATGCGAGAGCTGTTGAGGAGCGAGTTGTCTCAATACAGAGACCTTGTTTGTCTGGAAAGATTAGGTAATTTCAATCCATTGCTTCTTAAGACATATAAGTACGATGAGTCCAAGGGTAAGAGTAAGTTTGGTTCTGTTTGTAAGTTGCTTGAGATTTTCAGCTTTCGAGTGTTTGCATTGCAACAGAATAGATCGAATACAGGGCAAGCGCGTCTGTTCGCTATGGCTAGGGATTTTTCCGGCAAGTTTGAGCCTTTATGCGATAAGTTAGTAGAGCTTGTTGAGAGGTTTTCCTCTAAGAAAAAATTCAAAGAGCATTTGCAGTATGCTGATTTCTATCAGTTTATGAGTTCTAGAGACTTGAGTTACTTGATGTGGAAGTATGAGAATTATTTGAGGGGGAATGAGCAGCCTATATGCGCCAACATGTCTGAAGAAGAATATCGCAATTCAGGCAGTAGAACGCGTTTAACTGTTGAGCACATTGCTTCTCAAAATCCAAAGGGTTGCGGGATTGTCAAAGAAGAGTCGGTGATGCCTGAAATTGATTCTGAATTTGTTGAGCATTATATGCACCGACTTGGTAATTTGACTTTTGACCCTGCTTCAGCTAACTCATCAAAAGGTAATAATGGGATAGAGGTTAAGAGTTTGAGGTATTTCTCCAAGGCACCATACAAAATTCAGAATGAGCTTGAGGTGTTTTTGAATGATGGTAAGTGGGATGAGGAATCAATAGATGCTAGAGAGGGAAAGATAGTTAAGTTTAGTTTGAGACACTGGAGTCCAGAATATGTGGAATATTGATTTTTGAACCAATTGGGGGCAGATCCCTAATTACTAGTCAGCCGCGCGGTGCTGGCGGAAGCAACCGCCGGCGGCACGCTGAGGTGTTTGGGTGCCGGCTGAAATGAGGACAGGTACTAATTAATCGCTCCCCTAGATGAAAAGTGTTCTGGGAAAATGACGAAAAGAGATCGTAAAGCAGTTGTTGTTAGTGTGCTCGGTCTGATATTCGCCTTGATCGTCGCCATTCCAAATAGTCCGATGAGGATTGCTTTGATAGTCTGGTTGCCTTTGATCTTGTTCTATTGGGGCTGCCGCTTCATAAAAAATGACATAAGCTTCTTCAAGGTTAAAGAATCTGACGAATGAGTAGGACGTAGTGTTGCCCGGAACCAATCGGGGAGGTCTCCTAATTCTACCTAAAAGAACCCGCCCCACGGCGGGTTCTTTTTTTGCTTCCAGTGAAGTCGCACGGCTACTCTGCTTGCTCCCTTTCTGCCGACCCCACCCAGGAGCCCCACCATGCCGACCCTCTCACGCCGCCAGGTCCTCGGGACGATAAGCGCCGCCGGCGCCATGCTGGCCGTTGGCCAGCCGGCGTTTGCTAGTGCGTCCAGCACGTCCGCCGAGGCGGCTGATCTCGAGCGGCAGTTGGGCGAGCTGGAACGTTCGGCCGACGACCGGGTGGGCGTGGCGCTGATGAACGTGGCCACCGGCGCGGTGGCGAGCCACCGCGGTCATGAGCGGTTCCTGTTCAACAGCACCGGCAAGTTCTTTATCGCCGCGGCGGTGCTGGCCCGGGTCGATGAGGGCCGCGAGACGCTGGATCGTCGCATCGTGATCGAAGAGGGGGATCTCGTCGGCTGGACGCCGATCACCGAGAAGCGATTGGGCGAGCCCGGCCTCACCGTCGCCGAGCTATGCCAGGCGGCGGTGGCCTGGAGCGACAACGCGGCGGCGAATGCGCTGATCGAGAGCGTCGGCGGGCCGGAGGCGGTCACCGCCTTCCTGCGCGCCATCGGCGACGACACCACCCGGCTGGATCGCGTCGAGCCCGAGCTGAACACCCACGACCACGCGGGCGACGAGCGCGACACCACCACGCCGCTGGCGATGATGGCGACGCTGCGCATCCTGCTGCTGGGCGATGCCCTGTCGCCGTCGTCGCGGCACCAGCTCGCGGCCTGGATGATCGAGGGCAAGGTCGGCGACGCCCGGCTGCGCGCCGGCATGCCGTCGTCTTGGCTGGTGGGCGAGAAGACCGGCACCAACGGCGTGGGCAACGCCAGCGATATCGGCATCGCCTGGCCGGGCGATCGCGGCGCGGTGATCGCCGTCGCCTATACCCTGATGCCCAATGCGACCGGGGCCGAGCGCGACGATACCGTCGCCGCCGTCGGAAGGCTGGCCGCCCGCGTATAATGTCGCCCAGCGCGCCATCGGGCAGGGCTCGATGGCGCGACCGTGAACACCGCCGCGGCATGAGCACGTCATGCCGCGCGCAATGAACGCAGCAACGAAAGGGGATGGGCGACCCATGAGCACCACATCGTTCGAGGCGCTGGCCTGCCCGCTGGACGGCGACCCGCTGGAGCGTCGCGACGGCGCCTGGCGCTGCGCGGCCGGGCACAGCTTCGATATCGCCCGCCAGGGCTACGTGCACCTGCTGCCGGTGCAGAACAAGCGCTCCCGCGATCCCGGCGACAGCAAGGAGATGGTGGCGGCGCGGCGGCGCTTCCTCGAGGCCGGCCACTATCGGCCCATCGCCGAGGCGGTCGGCCGGGCCGTGCTGGCGGAAGCGCCGGCCGGCGGCACGCTGCGCTGCCTGGATGCCGGCTGCGGCGAGGGCTTTTATCTACGAGCGTTGCGCGAGCTTTCCGGAATGGTGGAAGAGCAGGGCGGGGCGGTCACGCTGTCGCTGCTGGGCGTGGATATCTCCAAGTGGGCGGTGCTGGCCGCCGCCAAGCGCGAGAAGGCCGCCACCTGGGTGGTGGGCACCAATGCCCATCTGCCGGTGCAGGCGCAGAGCCTCGACCGCGTGCTGTGCCTGTTCGGCTTTCCCGTCTATCCGGAGTTCGCCCGGGTGCTGAAGCCGGGCGGCGAGCTGCTGATGGTCGAGGCCGGGCCGGACCACCTGCGCGAGCTGCGCGAGATCATCTACCCGAGCGTGAAGCCGCCCCGCGAGGACGACGAGGCCGCGCCCGAGGGCTTCACGCGGAAGCCCACCGAGACGTTGCGCTATACCATCGCGCTCGAGGGCGCCGAGCCCATCGCCGACCTGCTGGCGATGACGCCGCACCTGCATCGCGCCAGCGCCGAGGGGCGCGAGAGGGCCGCGGCACTGACCTCGCTCACCCTCACCGTGGATGTGCGGCTGACGCGGCTGGTGCGCGAATAGCCTGAGCCGGCCGACTCCCAGCGCACACCCCCGGGTGGGGCGAAGGGTCGCAGTTGATAGGGCGCTAACCGGGCGCCATGTTAGCGTAGACGCCTGACCCATCATTCCCAGGCCCTGCCGCGGCGCCGAGGCGCGCCGCGAGGGGCCGACAAGCGGAACCATGAACATGAGCCAACTCGAAGTCTCCCCCCTGCGTCGTCCCCGCCGGCTGCGTCAGTCGCCGGCCATTCGTGATCTGGTCCGGGAGCACGACTTCTCCCTCAACGACCTGGTGCATCCGATCTTCATCGAGGAAGGCATCGACGAGCCCAAGGACGTGTCCGCCATGCCGGGCATCGTCCGCTACCCGGAGGCCATGGTCGAGGCCGAGATCAAGGAGCTCGCCGCGCTGGGCGTGCGCTACGTGATGCCGTTCGGCATCTCCCGCCACAAGGACGAGCTGGGCAGCGACACCTGGAACGACGAGGGCCTGCTGGCCCGCATGATCCGCACCATCAAGCAGGCCTGCCCGGAGATGGTGGTCATCCCGGACATCTGCTTCTGCGAATACACCAGCCACGGCCACTGCGGCGTGGTCGAGGACGGCCACGTCTGCAACGACGCCACGGTGGAGAACCTGGTGAAGCAGAGCGTCGCCGCGGCCCGCGCCGGCGCCGACATGCTCGCGCCCTCGGCGATGATGGACGGCCAGGTGCGCGCCATCCGCGAGGGCCTGGACGCCGCCGGCTTCGAGCAGGTGGCGATCCTCGCGCACTCGGCGAAGTTCTCCTCGGCGTTCTACGGCCCCTTCCGCACCGCGGTGGACAGCGAGCTCAAGGGCGACCGCAAGGGCTACCAGCTCGACATCGCCAACGGCCGCCAGGCGCTGGTCGAGGCGCTGCTGGACGAGGACGAGGGCGCCGACATCCTGATGGTGAAGCCGGGCACGCCCTACCTCGACGTGCTGGCCAACCTGCGCCAGCGCACCGACCTGCCGCTGGCCTCCTACCAGGTCGGCGGCGAATACGCCGGCATCAAGTACGCCGCCATGGCCGGTGCGCTGGACGAGCAGCAGGTGGTGTTCGAGACCCTGGTCGGCTTCAAGCGCGCCGGCGCCGACCTGATTGTCAGCTACTACACCAAGCAGGTCGCGGAGTGGCTGGCGGGGAAATAAGCCCGACCAGCGCCACGCTCTGCCGCTAAGACGAAGAACCACCGCCCGAGAGGGCGGTGGTTTTTTTGTGTGCGTGGCTGGGCATCGTTGACGATCGATAGACTCGCGCTTTTGGGTTGATAGGATGCTAACGTGTCCCCACATGCTAGGGTGTGCGACATCACCCGCCATCGAGGAGGCGTCATGAGTCAAGGCAACGAATACACCCCGCCGAAGGTCTGGAGCTGGGAAAAAGCCAGCGGCGGCACCTTCGCCAGCGTCAACCGGCCCGTCGCCGGGCCGACCCACGACAAGCCGCTGCCGGTCGGGAAGCATCCGTTCCAGCTCTACTCCATGGGCACGCCCAACGGGGTGAAGGTCACCATGATGTTCGAGGAGCTGCTCGAGCTGGGCTACCAGGACGCCGAGTATGACGCCTGGCTGATCCGCATCGGCGATGGCGACCAGTTCGGCAGCGGCTTCGTCGAGGCCAACCCGAACTCGAAGATCCCGGCGCTGGTCGATCACGGCCCGGCCGAGCCGATCCGGGTGTTCGAGTCCGGCTCGATCCTGCTCTACCTGGCCGAGCGCTTCGGCGAGTTCCTGCCGGGCGATCTCGGCGGCCGCACCGAGACCATGAACTGGCTGTTCTGGCAGATGGGCAGCGCGCCCTTCGTCGGCGGCGGCTTCGGCCACTTCTACGCCTACGCGCCGGAGAAGCTGGAGTACCCGATCGACCGCTACGCCATGGAGACCAAGCGCCAGCTCGACGTGCTGAACCGGCGCCTGGCCGAGTCGCCCTACCTGGCCGGCGACGAGTACACCATCGCCGACATGGCCGCCTGGCCCTGGTACGGCCAGCTGGTGCTGGGGCGCCTGTACGACGCCGCCGAGTTCCTGAGCGTGCACGAGTACGAGCACGTGCTGCGCTGGGCCAAGGCCATCGATGCCCGCCCGGCGGTGCAGCGCGGCCGCATGGTCAACCGCACCTTCGGCGAGCCGGAAACGCAGCTTCACGAGCGCCACGACGCCAGCGACTTCGCGCACAAGACGCAGGACGTTATAAGTTCCTAACCATCTGATCTTTGCACCCCGAGCGCCGTGGGCCTATGGTCCGCGGCGCTTATCGTTTCCTAAGAGGTCCAGATGTTCACTTTCCTGTTACCCCTGTGGCGTGTCTATCGCGACAGCTCGCTGATCCTGCGCGTCACCGTCGCCCTGGTGCTGGGCGCCGCGGTCGGCCTGATCGGCGGGCCCGCCGTCGGCGAGGCGCTGGCGCCGCTGGGCGAGCTGCTGATGCGGCTGCTGAAGTTCATCATCCTGCCCATCGTGCTGTTCACCCTGATGTCCGGCGTCAACCAGGGCCGCAGCGGCAGCCTGGGACGCATCGGGCGCAAGGTGTTCTTCTACTACCTGGTGACCTCGGCGCTGGCGATCGTGGTCGGGCTGGCCGTGGCGAGCCTGCTGTCGCCGGGGGAGGGCATGACGCTCGAGGGCGCCGGTTCCATGTCGGTGCCGGAGAATCCCGGCATCCTCTCGGTGCTGCTGGGTATCGTGCCGACCAATATCGTCGAGGCCTTCGCCGACCAGAACCTGCTGGGCATCATCTTCACCGCCCTGGTGTTCGGCCTGGCCGTGGCCCGGCTGCGCCAGTCCGAGGCTCACGCCGAGCTGGGCGAGCGCCTGCACGGGCTGATCGAGGCGCTCAACGCCGCGACCCTCAAGGTGATGAGCGGCATCCTGCACGTGGTGCCGGTGGGCGTGTTCGCCATCGTCGCCGGCACCGTGGCCCAGCAGGGCCTCGGCACGCTGCTGTCGCTCGGCGACATGGTGGTGGTGCTCTACGTGGCGCTGGGCGTGCAGCTGCTGGTCTATCTCGGCCTGCTCAAGGGCTTCGGCGTATCGGCGCGGCGCTTCTTCCGCGAGGCGCGCACGCCCATGGCCACCGCCTTCGCCACCCAGAGCAGCTCCGGCACCCTGCCGCTGACCCTGGACGCGGCGCGCCGGCTGGGGCTGTCCCGCGGGCTCTACGGCTTCAGCCTGCCGCTGGGCGCGACGCTGAACATGGACGGCGCGGCGATCCGCATCGCCATCTCGGCGGTGTTTGCCGCCAACGTGGCGGGCATGTCGCTGGATCTGGCCAGCATGGCGCAGATCGTGGTGGTAGGCACCCTGATCTCGGTGGGCACCGCCGGGGTGCCGGGCGCGGGCATCGTGATGATCGCCACGGTGTTCTCCCAGGTCGGCCTGCCGATCGAGGCCGTGGCGCTGCTGACCGCCATCGATGCCCTGGTCGGCATGGGCTGCACGGCGTTGAACGTCACCGGCGACCTGGTCGGTACCGCCGTGATCGGTCGCAGCGAGGGCGAGCGCCTCAGCGAGCGGCCCGTCGAGGACGGCGAGTCGGCCGCGACGGCAGACGCCCACGCCTGAGCGAGCCAGCGGCGGCGGGACACCCGCCGAGCGAGCATGAAAAACCCGCCATCCGGCGGGTTTTTCCGTTCTTCGCAGCGCGGTGACGCGGGGGCAGGGCGGCCGGGCCCTCAGCTCGAGGCGGCGTCGCTCGCCGGCGCCTGGCGCGCATAGCGCCGGGCCAGCACCGCGCAGACGAACAGCTGAATCTGGTGGAACAGCATCAGCGGCAGGATCATGGTGCCGATGGTCTGGGGCGGGAACAGCACGTTGGCCATGGGCACGCCGCTGGCCAGCGACTTCTTGGAGCCGCAGAAGACGATGGCGATCTCGTCCTCGCGGCTGAAGCCCAGCCGGCGGCTGGCGGCGATGGTGATGCCCAGCACGCAGGCCAGCAGCAGGCAGTCGGCCACCACCATCACCGCCAGGTCCGAGGCGGACAGCCGCTGCCACAGCCCGGCGACCATGGCCTCGCTGAAGGCCAGGTAGACCACCATCAGGATCGAGCCGCGATCGACGACGCCGAGCCATGACTTGTTGCGCCGGACCCAGTCGCCGATCCGGCGCTGCAGCACCTGCCCGAGCAGGAAGGGCGCCAGCAGCTGCAGCAGGATGGCGCCCATGGCCTCTAGCCGGAAGCCGCCGCCATCCCCGGTGGCCATCACCACGCTGACCAGCAGCGGGGTCAGGAACATGCCCAGGATGTTCGAGGCCGAGGCCGCGCAGATCGCCGCCGGCACGTTGCCGCCGGCCATCGAGGTGAAGGCGATCGACGACTGCACGGTGGAGGGCAGCACGCACAGGAACAGGATGCCCATGGCCAGCGCCGGCGGCAGCAGGCCGGGGGCGAACAGTCCGATCAGCAGCCCCAGCAGCGGGAACAGCGCGAAGGTGCAGGCCAGGATCACCAGGTGCAGGCGCCAGTGGGTCATGCCCTGGATCACCGTGCGTGGCGACAGGCGGGCGCCATGAAGGAAGAACAGCAGCGCGATGGCCAGCTTGGTCAGCCAGCCGAAGGCATCGGCGGCCTCGCCGTCGATCGGCAGCAGGGCGGCCAGGATGACGGTGGCGATCAGCATCAGCAGGAAACGGTCGATAGGCAGGCGTTGCAGCAGCGTCATGGGAGCCCTGGCGGCGAAGGATGAGCCATCATTCTATAAGGCTTGCCTGCTAACCGTAAGCCGTCGCAGCGGGGGGATCTTCGGCGGCGCCGCGCTGGCCACGCAACCGGTGGGGCGTACACAACGAAAAGGGCCCGCCGAAGCGGGCCCTTTTCTAGTGAACCGGAAGGTTCACCGGGTCATCGTGATCCGGGGATCAGTCGACGGCCTTGATGTTAGAGGCCTGAAGGCCCTTCTTGCCCTGAGTCACGTCGAAGGAGACCTGCTGGCCTTCCTGCAGTGACTTGAAGCCTTCAGCCTGAATTTCGGAGAAGTGGGCGAACACGTCATCGCTGCCGTCGGACGGAGAAATGAAGCCGAAACCCTTGGAATCGTTGAACCACTTGACGGTACCAGTAGCCATTTGAAAATCCTCTCGCGCTAAGCGCCTTGTAAAGTTTCTGGTATTACCCAGGATCAGTAGCGGGTACAACAAGAAATACAATTACAGGCGGTCGAAACGAGTCGAATGCTTCTGGAACCATGCTGCTTGCTCACCAACTGGCGTCACAGTGTCACGCTGGCCGCCTCAGGTCAAAGACTTTCGAGCATTATTTTTCCGGGGGCGTCGCCGAGGCGGGGTCGGCGGCCCGCCGAACGGGGCCGCGGGCACCTATACTGACAAGCCACAGGGTGACTCCCGGGAGGACACCATGGGCAGTCGGTTGATGAGAGGCATGATGGCCGGGTTCGTGGCCACCTTCGTGGTCTCGATGATCCTGGTGCTGCGCCTGACGGCGGGGATCATGCCCTGGTACGACCCCATCGAGATCATGAACCTGGCCATGCAGGATGCGTTCGACACGCCGGACAGCCGTGAGCTGGCCTGGGGGATCCATTTCGCGGTGGGCACGCTGATCTGGGGCTTCCTCTACGGGCTGCTGACGCCCTACCTGCCGGGCCGCACCCACCTGCGGCGCGGGCTGGCCTTCGGGCTGATCAGCTGGCTGGTGGTGATGGTCACGGTCTTCCCGCTGGCGGGGTCCGGCCTGTTCGGCCTGGGCTTCGGGGCGATCGCCCCGCTGTCGATGCTGCTCGCCCACGTGGTGTTCGGGCTGGTGATCGGCGCCGTCTACGGGCGCACGCGCGGGGTGGTCTAGGCCCGGCCCGAGCCGCCGCGGGTCAGCCGCCGACGCTGAGACGCCCGTCGGCGATGCGTCCGCTGGCCCCGTAACGCCAGGGGCGGTTGTGCAGGCCGTGGCCGCTGGGCAGGCCGGTGTAGAGCGGCAGGCCCAGCGGCGCCAGGGTCTCGGCGACGATGGCCTCGAGCGGCGTGTCGCCGTAGGGCCGGCAGCCCTCGAAGGTGCCCAGGCACACCGCGGCGGCGCGGTCCAGGGCGCCGCCGTGCACCAGCTGCCACAGGGCGCGCTCCAGGCGGTAGTAGGGCTCGCCCACGTCCTCGAGGATCACCAGCGAGCCGGGCGGAGCGCGGAAGCCGGCGGGCGTGCCGACCAGGCTGGCGAGGGTGGCGAGATTGCCGCCCACGACCGGCCCCTCGAGGGTGGTCGGCGCGTCCGCCCAGGGCGCGATGGGGTAGTCGAGAACGGTCGGCCCGGCGATCAGCGCCAGGGTCTCCTCGAACTGCTGGCGCACGATCCGTCGTTCGTCGTCGCTTCCCTCGAGCATGCCGGCGGCGGCTTTGGCCACCGGGCCGTGGATGGCCGGCACGCCGTGGCGGTGGCAGTGGTCGAGCAGCACCGTCACGTCCGAGTAGCCGATCAGCGGCTTGTTCGAGCGCGCCAGGCGACGCCAGTCGATGCCGTCGATCAGCTGGGCGGCCCCGTAGCCGCCACGCACCGCCCATACCGCCTGGGTCTCGGGGTCGCCGAAGGCGTCGTGTAGCTGGTCCAGGCGGTGCGCGCGGCTGCCGGCCAGGTAGCGCTGCGGTGCCTGCAAGGGCGTCTCCAACCGCACCTCGACGCCCAGCGCCTCCAGGCCGCGCAGGCCGGCATCGATGGCCTCGGGGGCGGTGAAGGACGATGGGGCGATCAGGCTGACGGCGAGCGGCATGGCAGACTCCTCGTGGGGCGAAGGCTAGGCTCGGCATTGTCGGCGGGATATGGCCGGCTGTCACGGGCGTCGCCGCCGCGTGTCATGCCTTCGACGGACATGGCTCATCCTTCAGGACTGAGCCGGTCTCAGGTGGCCCGCCGTAGCCCCCTTGGCTTGACTGAGAAGGCAGCGAGATGCGCTGCGCGACCGGTTCAGCGAGGGGAGGGCAAGCCGATGATGACGGCAATAGCGAGAAGAGCGCTGGCGGGGCTGGCCCTGGCAGGCCTGTCCGTCAGCGGTGTCGGGCAGGCCGAGGAAGCGGCGTCGATGAGCCTGCTGGAGGATGCCCTTGGCGCCACCTGGCCGGGCATGGTCGAGGGGGCCACCGTGGTCGACTGGCAAGGCGAGGTGCTGCAGGAGGGAGACAACGGCTATACCTGCATGCCCACGCCGCCGAGCATGAGCGGGCGGGCGCCCATGTGCCTGGACGAGGCATGGATGGCCTGGGCCCAGGCCTGGCAGAACCGAGAGCCCTTCACGGCGGAGCGCCTGGGCATCGCCTACATGCTGGCGGGCGACGAGGGCGCGAGTAACCTGGACCCGTACGCCGAGGGACCCAGCGAGGACAACCAGTGGGTGGTCGAGGGGCCGCATCTGATGATCATCGGGCCGCCGGCGCTGCTGGAGGCCTTCCCTGCCGATCCCGACAACGGCGGCCCCTACCTGATGTGGAAGGGCACCGACTATCAGCATCTGATGGTGCCGGTTGACGCGCGCCCCTAGGCCGTGTGCGGGCGGTGTCGGATTCGGCGGCTGGAACACATCGCCTGGCCGGCGTCGGAGGGCGAGGGCATGGAGGCTGTCGCTCAGTCGCGATCGGCGTCTTGCCGGAGAGGGCGAGGGGCGTCGAGGAAGTCGGCCAGGGCCTCCAGGGCGAGGGTCTGGAGGCGGGCGGCGTCGGCCCAGCATTTCAGGACGTAGCTGTCGAAGATCACGGAGTCGGACGGCATGGTGGCGGTCCTCTCTGGGGGAGGTACCGTCAGTGTAGCGTGTCTTGCTGCGGTGCAGCATGATGATTCGATGACCGTCCGCCGCCCTGCCCGTGGCAGGGCGGCGGATCGCGCTCAGGGCTTGGGATCGGTGGCGGCCCGCTCGAAGAGTTCCGCCTTGGCATCGCGCATGATGTTCTCGCAGGCGGCCTGCTGGGTGAGTTCGGTGAGCAGTTCCTGGGCCATGAGGAAGCCCTTGCCGAGGCAGTCGTCGACGTCCTCCCGGGCCACCCGGGGCTCGGTGTGGCAGTCGAGCTTGATCGTTCTTCCACCGTCGTCCAGACGGTCGGCCAGCCGCCTCAGTCGCCAGGCGAGGCGAGTCTTCCAGCTGGCCGATGTTTCCGCGCCTTCGGTCACGCTCAGGGTGCAACGCCATTCGGGCTTGTAGACCTTCATGCGAACCTCCTTATCGGCTTTGGCTTGGAATGAATGATCGATCGTGGGGCAGGCTCCGTCGGAAGAAGAACACAGCGGCCGGCTCGGGGCCTGGCACCGTCTGCTCAGGTTAGTTGCACCTCGCCCAGCGCGCTCGTCAGTCGTTCCAGCAGCGCGCCGCTGTGGCGCCAGAAGTGCCAGTAGAGCGGCACCTCGAGGCAGTGCGACGGGGCCAGGCTGGCGAGTCGCCCGGCGTCCTCCAGTTCGGCCACCTGGCGTCGCGGCATCATGCCGTAGCCGATGCCGGCGGTGGCCAGGCGCACGAAGCCCTCCGACGAGGGGCAGAGGTGATAGGGAAAGGCGCCGTGATAGCCGCACTGGGCGAGGAAACGGTGCTGCAGCTGGTCGTGAGGGCCGTAGACGATCGCCGGAGCGTGGCGGAAGGCCGTCTCGGTGGGGCCGTCCGGGAAGTGGCGGGCGATGTAGGCCGGGGTGGCGTAGGGGTGGTAGACCATGGTGCCGAGCGATACGCAGCGGGCGCCGGCGATGGGCTGGTCGCTGGCGCACAGGCAGGCGGCCACCTCGCCGTCGCGCAGCCGCTTGAGGCCCACGTCCTGGTCCTCGATGACCAGATCGAGCAGCAGCCCCTCGTCGCGGCACAGGTCGGCGACGGTCCCGGCCCACCAGGTGGCCAGGCTGTCGGCGTTGATGGCGATGCGCATCCGTGGCGAGGCGGCGTCCAGGGTCGGCAGGGCATTGCGCAGGTCGCGTTCGAGCAGCTGGACCTGCTGGTAGTGGTTGAGCAGCTGGCGCCCCGCCGGGGTAGGGGCCAGCTGCGGATGGCGGATCAGCACCGGCTGGCCGAGGCGGATCTCCAGGGCCTTGATGCGCTGGGACACCGCCGACTGCGAGAGTCCCAGCGCTTCGCCGGCGCGCTCGAAGCCGCCGGTCTCGATCACCGTGGCCAGGGCCTCGAGCAGCTTGTAGTCGATCATAAGCAAAACTGATGCAGCATTAAGAAGATGATTTTTCAGTATAGCGATCCGCGGCTAGTCTGGCGCCATCGAAGGCCCGGGATTGCCCGGTGCCGTGAGGGAATCACCGGGAGATCGGGAGGATCGATGCTGGAGAGTTATATGGCCGGGCTGGTGGTGTGCGGCGGGATCATCGTCGCCATCGGCGCTCAGAACGCCTACGTGCTGGGGCTGGCCGTGCGGCGCCGCTATCACTGGTGGTCGGCCGGGCTGTGCATGAGCACCGACCTGCTGCTGCTGACCGCGGGCATGTTCGGCATGAGCACGCTGCTGCTGGCGTTTCCCGGCACCCTGGCGGCACTGCGCTGGCTGGGGGTGGCCTTCCTCGGCTGGCTGGCCATCCAGGCGCTGTATCGGGCCGCCGCCGGGCGAGCCGGCCTGGCGGTGGAAGCGGATGCGGCCAGGGACTCCGGCATCGCCCGGGTGCTGCTGGCGACGCTGGCGGTGACGGTGCTCAATCCCCAGGTCTATCTCGATACCCTGTTGCTGATTCCCTCCATCGGGGCCCAGCAGGACAGCGCCGTGGCCTTCGTGGTCGGCGCCGGTAGCGCCTCCATCCTGTGGTTCAGCCTGCTGGCCTGGGGTGGGGCGCTGCTCTCGCCCTGGCTGTCGCGGCCGCTGGCCTGGCGCTGCATCGACGGGGCCATCGGCATGATGATGGCGGCCATCGCCCTGCAGCTGGCCATCGCCCCGCCCGGGGCCATGGCCTGAGGGTCGATCCTTAATATTAGCTTTTAATTATATGGAGATGGCGACCGGTTGGCCGACGTTCCGCCACCACTGGCGCGTCGCCAGTGCCCCGTGTCATGCGCTACAGTGACGGATTGGTGCCCGATCGGGATCGCGGGCGAAGCGGGAACACAACAAAGGATCGAAGATGGCCGGATGCCAATCGATCGTCCGGCTTGCCGGGCTGGTACTGGGGCTATGGATGGCCGTCGTGTCGGGAGGCGTGCTCGGTGCCTCGAGCGACTTCGTGAGGGTCGACGAGTACATGCAGCGCCACCCCGAGCAGCAGGCGCTCATGGCGGACCTTTCCGCCCGGGTGAGGGGGCCGGCGGTGCCGCTGTCCACGCCTCCTCTTCGCAAGATTCGCATTGCTGTCATCTACCCGGCCCTTCAGGCCTCGGACTACTGGCGACGCAGCCTGGCGTCGATGGAAGCCAGGCTGCGCGCACTGGACATGCCGTACCAGCTGAAGGTCTACATGTCGCGGCCGACGGTGGACGTGAACCTCCAGGCCCGGCAGCTCACCAACGCCCTGCAGTGGCGCCCGGACTACCTGGTGTTCACCCTGGACACCGTGCCCCACCTGCACATGATCGAGCGGGTGCTGGCGCTGGGCCGTCCGCGGCTGATCCTGCAGAACGTCACCACGCCGCTGGCCGAGTGGGAAGACGATCCGCCCTTTCTCTACGTCGGCTTCGATCATGAGGAAGGCTCGCGCCTGATCGCCGAGTGGATGCTCGAGCAGGCCGACTATCGGGGCAAGTACATGACGCTGAGCTTCTCGTCCGGTTACGTCGGCCGCATGCGCAGCGACACCTTCGTGGGCATGGCGAGTCGCCATCCCGGGCTGGAACGGGTGGCCAGCATCAGCGCCGACGGCGACCCGGGAAGGGCCTTCCGTGAGACCCTGCGCACCCTGGAGGCGCATCCCGACCTGACGATGATCTTCGCCGCCTCCACCGACGTGGCGCTGGCGGCGCTGCGGGCGCTGCGCGAGACCGATCGCCTGGATGTGCTGATCAACGGCTGGGGCGGGGGGACGGCGGAGCTCGAAGTGCTGGGGCCGGACGGGCTGGACGTCACTGCCATGCGCATCAACGACGACAACGGCGTGGCCATGGCCGAGGCGATGCGCATGGTGATGCTCGGGCAGCAGGCCCGGGTGCCGGCGATCTTCGCCGGCGATATCGTTCGCGTGACCCGCGACACGCCGCCCGAGCGCATCGACGAGCTGAAGCGGCGTGCCTTTCGTCTGAGCGAGTCGTTCGACGATGGCTAGCGCCGGCATGCGCTCGTGAACCCGGTCGGCCCGATGGCACGTGATTGCTACACTGAAGCCGTCACGCTTGCGGATGGCCGCCCGGCAGACATCGGGCGCAGGACCGTCCTGACACTTCCAGCTCTCTTCTATCGAGGTATCGCCATGCGTCATTGGTTCGCAGGATGCATCGTCTCGCTGGCCGCCGCGCTGCCGGCCGTCGCCCTGGCCCAGATGGAGCCCGTCGCGGCGCCGTCCGGTGCCGAGGTCTACTTCATCTCCCCCGAGGATGGCGCCACCGTCAGCGGGCCCGTCACTGTGCGCATGGGGCTCGAGGGCATGGGCGTGGCCCCGGCCGGCACCGAGGCCGAGGCCACCGGCCACCATCACCTGCTGATCGACACGCCCCTCGAGGAGGTTGATCTTTCCCAGCCGCTGCCCTCCACCGAGCAGACCCGCCACTTCGGCGGTGGCCAGACCCAGGTCACCCTGGAGCTGCCGCCCGGCGAGCACACCCTGCAGCTGCTGTTTCTCGACTATCGCCACCTGAGCTTCGAGCCGACCGTGGCCTCCGAGCCCATCACCGTTCACGTGGAGTAGGTGGCAGCGAGGGCGCACGCGACGACTTTTTCCCCTTGCCCCGAAGCCGGCGGCTTTTCCCCTTGCCCCGGAGCCGGCAACTGGGTAGCGTCGCCCTCCCGCTTTCATGCCGTTCCAGACAGGTCCATCCCGTGACTGATGCCCCCTCCCAAGACGCCGTCGGCGCCTTCTCCCGCCTGCCGCTTTCCGCCGAGCTGCTCGCCAACCTCGACTCGCTGGGCTACCGGCAGATGACGCCGATCCAGGCCGAGAGCCTGCCGGCGATGCTCGACGGACGCGACGTGATCGCCCAGGCCCGGACCGGGTCGGGCAAGACCGCGGCCTTCGGGCTGGGCCTGCTGTCGCGGCTCGTGCCGGCCAGCTTCCGGGTGCAGGGGCTGGTGCTGTGCCCGACCCGGGAACTCGCCGATCAGGTCGCCGAGGAGCTGCGCCGGCTGGCGCGTGGCCTGCCCAACATCAAGGTGCTGACGCTGTGCGGCGGCGCGCCCCTGGGGCCGCAGCTGGCCTCGCTGGCCCACGGCGCCCATCTCGTCGTCGGCACCCCGGGCCGGGTGGAGGAACACCTGCGCAAGGGCAGCCTGGCGCTGTCGGATCTCGACACCCTGGTGCTGGACGAGGCCGACCGCATGCTCGACATGGGCTTCCAGGCGACCCTGGAGGCGATCATCGCCGCGACCCCGGAGAGCCGCCGGACCTGGCTGTTCAGCGCCACCTACGGCGACAGCGTGCGCCCGCTGGCCGAGGAGCGCACCCGCGACCCGGTCGCGATCTCGATCGAGGAGCCCCACGACGAGGACACCATTCGCGAACACTTCTACCGGGTGGCGGATGACGCGGCGCGCTTCGAGGCCCTGCGCCTGCTGCTGCTGCACCGGCGTCCGACCGCCAGCGTGGTGTTCTGCAACACCAAGCAGGAGACCCGCGAGCTCGCCGCCGCCCTGGACGACGCGGGCATCAGTGCGCTGGCGCTGCACGGCGACCTGGAGCAGAAGGACCGCGACCGGCTGCTGGTGCTGTTCGCCAACCGCAGCGCCTCGGTGCTGGTGGCCACCGACGTGGCGGCCCGGGGGCTGGACATCGCCCAGCTCGACGCGGTGTTCAACTACCGCATCGCCCGTGAGCTCGAGGTGCACGTGCACCGCGTCGGGCGCACCGGCCGGGCCGGCCACCAGGGCGTGGCCTTCACCCTGGTCGGCGAGAACGAGGCGCATCGACTGGAACGGCTCGAGGCCTTCCTCGGCCAGACCCTCGAGACCGAGGCGCTGCCTCGCCTGCGGGGCGAGCCGATGCCGCTGCGGGCCCCCATGGCGACCCTGCAGCTCGGCGCCGGCAAGCAGCAGAAGATCCGCCCCGGCGACATCCTCGGCGCCCTCACCGGCGAGGGCGGCCTGGACGGGGCGCGGATCGGCAAGATCAAGGTGCTCGCCCGCAGCACCTACGTGGCCGTCGAGCGCGAGCTGGCCGAGTCCGCCCTGGCGCAGCTGAACGGCGGCCGCCTCAAGGGACGCACCTTCCGCGCTCGACGCATCAGCGGTTGACGGCCTGACGGCGAACCTTGGGGCACCGCGCGGGTCGAAAGCACGCTTTTTGACTCATCAAACAGGACGATGGCCCATGAAACGACTCTTACAGTTTTCCTATTTCCTGGTGGTGGCGCTGTGGCTGGCGGGGTGTGCGGCCGTCGAGCGTTCTCCCCAGGCCGAGGCGGCGCTCGGCGAGCTGCCGGCCAGCTATCGCGGCGAGCTGCCCTGCGCCGACTGTGCGGGCATTCGCTACCAGATCTCGCTGTTCCCCGACGGCGTCTACACGCTCTCGGCGGTCTACTTCGGGACCGAGGCGCCGCGCCGTGTCCACGAGCAGGGCGAGTGGTCGCTGGATGCCAGCGGCGAGACCCTGACGCTGGCGGGCGGCGACGCGGGGCCTCGCCAGTGGCGGGTCGTCGAGGGCGCCGATAGCCTGGAGATGCTCGACCTCGAGGGCAACGCGATCGATTCCTCGCTCAACTACCGCGTGCAGCGCACGGGGCAGTTCGTCAGCGAGACCCTGGAAGACAGTTACTGGAAGCTGATCGAGCTGGGCGGCGAGCCCGTCGACGTGGCCGAGGGCTCGCGTGAGCCGCATCTGGTCTTCCACGGCGAGCAGGACCGGCTGGCCGGCTTCAGCGGCTGCAACCGCCTGGCCGGCGAGTACCGTCGCGAGGGCGACAGCCTGAGCATCGGCACCGTGGCGAGCACGCGCATGGCCTGCGTGCCGGGCAACGATCTCGAACCGCGTTTCCTTGCGATGCTCGAGCACGTGGCCGGCTATCGGGTGCGGGCCGACTGGCTCGAGCTGCTCGACGCCGAGGGCGAGGTACTGGCGCGCTTCGAGGTGCGCCATCTGACCTGATGCCTGCGTGATCCGCGTCACCAACGACAGCGGCCGGCTCCCGAGGGAGCCGGCCGCTGTCGTTCCTGCGCTGTCGTTCCTGGCCCTGGGGCTCAGGGACCGAGGCTCAGGGCAGCTCGGCGCTGTGGTAGACGTTCTGGACGTCGTCCACGTCGTTGAGCATGTCCAGCAGCTTCTCGAACAGCGCCACGTCGTCGCCTTCCACCGGGGTGGTGGCCTGGGGCAGGAACTGGATCTCGTCGGTCTCGAAGTCCAGTTCGCCGAAGGCGTCGATCAGCGCCTGCTTGGCCTTGGCGTACTCGGTGTGCGGCGCGAAGACGGTGATGTGGCCGTCCTCGTTCTCGATGTCGGTGACGTCGACGTCGGCTTCCATCAGCGCCTCGAGCACGGCTTCCTCGTCGCTGCCCTGGAAAGACAGGATGGCGCAGTGGTCGAACATGTGGCTGACGCTGCCCGGGGTGCCCAGCTTGCTCTTGGTCTTGGTGAAGCAGGTGCGCACGTCGCCGATGGTACGGTTCGGGTTGTCGGTCAGGCACTCGACGATGACCATGGCGTTGCCCGGGCCGAAGCCCTCGTAGCGCGCCGGCTCGAAGTCCTCGCCGCCGGCGCCGCTGGCCTTGTCCAGGGCCTTGTCGATCACGTGGGACGGCACCTGGTCCTTCTTGGCGCGCTCGATCAGGCCGCGCAGCGCCAGGTTGCCGTGGGGGTCGACGCCGCCCTGCTTGGCGCAGACGTAGATCTCGCGACCGTACTTGCTGTAGACCTTGGTCTTGGCGGCGGCCGTCTTGGCCATGGATTCCTTGCGGTTCTGGAAGGCCCTGCCCATTGCGTTTTCCTGTTGCGACTGTTCTCGGCACTGGATTCTACGAGACAGCGGGCGCCGGTGACAGCCCTGATTTTCCCCGCCGCCGGCGTCTACACTGGCTTCAGGCCACCCGCTGGAGTCCGCCGCATGGATCATCACGCCTATCGCCACGCCCTCGCCGAACGCCTGGCCGGCAGCGAGCTGCCGGTGCCCGAGGCCGAGCTCGACGCCCGCTGCCGGCGTCTGCGCGAGGCCATGGCCGACGCCGGACTGGACGCGCTGCTGCTCACCGATCCCGCCGATCTCTACTATCTCACCGGCTACCACACCTTCGAGGTCTCGGTGCACGCCTGCCTGGTGGTCGACGCCACGCGCCTGGTGCTGCAGGTGCCGTCCATCGAGACCGGCCCGGCGGTGGTCACCGCCCGGGTCGACGAGATCCTCGGCTATCGGTGGGAGCGCCCGGAGGAGGTGATCGCGCCGCTGGCCGAGACCCTGGCGCCCCATCGCGCCATCGGCCTCGACCCGCTGAGTGCCGGGCTGCGTCACGGCGTGCTGGCGCCGCTGCAGCAACGGCTCGGCGCCGAGCGGTTTCGCGACGATGGCGGGGCGCTGGTCGATGCGCTGCGGCTGGTGAAGAGCCCGCTGGAGCTCGACTGCCTGCGCGAGAGCGCGCGGATCACCGGGCTCGGCATCCGCGCCGCCCGCGAGGTCGTCGCGCCCGGCGTCAGCGACGGCGCGGTGGCGGCGGAGGGCGCCCGGGCGATGCTGGCGGCGGGCAGCGAGTTCATGAGCCTGCAGCCCATCGTCACCGTGGGGCCGCGCTCCGGCACCATTCACGTCAACCACAAGCGGCGCACCATCGGCGCGGGCGAGCCGGTGTTCCTGGAATTCGGCTCGGCCTTCGAGCGCTATACGGCGCCGATGATGAGCACCGTCGTGGCCGGCCGCGCCGACGACGAGATGCGGGCGCTGCGCGACGCCTGCCGGGCCGCCTTCGAGGCGCTGTGTGCGGCGATGCGGCCGGGCAACACCTTCGACGACGCGGCCCGGGCCGGCGAGGCGGCCATCGCCGGCTTGAACGCAGGGATCGCCGAGCGGGCCTTCTTCTCCGGCGTCTTCGGCTACTCGGTGGGCGCCCAGTTTCCGCCCAGCTGGGTCGAGGGCACCGGCTATCTCGCCCGCGGCCAGGAACGCGAGCTCGAGGCCGACATGGTCTTCCATCTGCCGCTGTGCCTGCGCCTGCCGGGGCGCTTCGGCATCGGCGTGAGCGATACCGTGCGCGTCACCCCGGGTGGGGGCGAGCCGCTCACCGACAATGACTGGCAGCTGCACGAGCGGCCTTGAAGCTCGCGCGTATGCCCCCATTGTGTTTCACGTTAGCAAGCTATTCATTGAATCAGGAGGCAGCATGCAGGTCGTCAATCTCAAGGCCCCGGGCGGTCTCGATCGGCTCGAACTCGGCGAGCAGCCGGCACCCGGCGAACCCGGCCCCGGCGAGATCCGCGTGCGCCTGCACGCCAGCTCGCTGAACTTCCACGACTATCTGGTGGTGACCGGCACGTCGCCCACCGACGACGGCCGCATCCCGATGTCGGACGGCGCCGGCGTGGTCGAGGCGGTCGGCGAGGGCGTCGACGAGTTCGCCGTCGGCGACGCGGTGGTCTCCACCTTCTTCCCCGAGTGGCTGGACGGCCCGGCGCGCCACGGCGACTTCGTCACCGTGCCGGGGGACGGCATCGATGGCTACGCCCGCGAGTCGGTGGTGCGTCCGGCGACCTGCTTCACCCGCCAGCCGCAGGGTTGGTCCCACGCCGAGTCGGCGACCCTGACCACCGCCGGGCTGACCGCCTGGCGCGCGCTGGTGGGCGACGGTGGCCTCAAGGCCGGCGATACCGTGCTGGTGCTGGGCACCGGCGGCGTGTCGATCTTCGCCCTGCAGTTCGCCCGTATGATGGGCGCCCGGGTGATCGCCACCTCGTCGTCCGAGGCCAAGCTCGAGAAGCTTCGAGAGCTGGGCGCCGAGCACGTGATCAACTACCGCGAGGACCCCGAGTGGGGCCGCAAGGTGAAGGAGCTGACCGGCGGCAAGGGCGTCGACCACGTGGTCGAGGTGGGCGGCCCGGGCACCCTGGCCCAGTCCATCGAGGCGGTGCGCATCGGCGGCCACATCTCGCTGATCGGGGTGCTGACCGGCGTCGGCGGCGAGGTGCCCACGGCCAAGCTGATGGCCAAGCAGGCCCGCCTGCAGGGGCTGATCGTCGGCAGCCGCACCCAGCAGCATGAGATGGTCCGCGCCGTCGAGGCCAACGGCATGAAGCCGCTGATCGATCGCGAGTTCCCGCTCGGCGAGATCGCCGACGCCTTCCGTCACCAGGAATCCGGCCGCCACTTCGGCAAGATCTGCCTGACCTGGTGATCCTTCCCGCCTGAACCCCCGCGGGTAGCCCCATCGCGTCGCCGCGCCCTTGCCGGGTGTCGGCGGCGCGCGCATTCTGGGGGCATGCCCGCTGCCCGGAGGCGCCGATGTTCCGCTTCTTCGAGACCCTGGTCGATCCCTATCCCGAGCGCGAGATGGGCGTGCCGCCGCGCGGGCTGTTCGCCTTCATTCGCTTCTATTCGCGTCCGGTGGCGGGGCTGCTGGTGGCCATGTCGGTGGTCGCGGGGCTGGTCTCGGCGGTGGAGCTGGTGTTCTTCCACAGCATGGGCCAGCTGGTCGACTGGCTCTCCAGCGCCGAGCGCGAGGGCTTCTTCGCCGCCCACGGCTGGCGCCTGGCGGGGCTGGCGGCGCTGGTGCTGGTGGGCCTGCCGCTGCTGGTGCTGCTGCGCTCGTTGCTCACCCATCAGGGCATCTTCGGCAATTACCCGATGCTCGGCCGCTGGCTGTCACACCGCCAGATGCTGGCCCAGAGCATGGCCTTCTTCCAGGACGAGTTCGCCGGCCGCGTCTCGCAGAAGGTGATGCAGACGGCGTTGGCGATCCGCGAGACGGTCATGAAGCTGATGGACCTGCTGGTCTACGTGGCGGTCTACTTCGTCGGCGCCATGTGGCTGCTGGGCAGCGCCGAGCCCTGGCTGGTGGCACCGCTGGTGCTGTGGCTGGCCGGCTACGTCGCCCTGATGCGGATCTTCGTGCCGCGGCTGCGCGCGGTGTCCATGGCCCAGGCCGACGCACGGGCGCGCATGACCGGACGCATCGTCGACAGCTACAGCAACATCCAGACCATCAAGCTGTTCGCCGACCGCCGCCGCGAGGAGGCCTACGCCCGCGACGCCATGGAGGGCTTCATGACCACGGTGCACGGCCAGATGCGCTTGGCGACCTGGCTGTCGGTGTCGCTGACCGCGCTCAACTCGCTGCTGCTGGCCTCGGTGGCGACGCTGGCCATCGGCGCCTGGTACCTGGAGATGGTGTCGCTGGGGGTGATCGCGGTGGCCATCGCCCTGGTGATGCGCATCCGCTTCATGTCCGACTGGATCCTGTGGGAGGTGGCGAGCCTGTTCGAGAACATCGGCACCGTGCAGGACGGCATCAACACCATCGCCCGCACGCCGGCGGTGCAGGACGCGCCGGATGCCGCCGAGCTTTCCGTGAGCCGCGGCGAGATCCGCTTCGAGGCGCTGCGCTTCGGCTACGCGCGCCCCGGGGCGGCGCTGGAACGGCCGGTGTTCGACGGCTTCGACCTGACCATCGCTCCGGGCGAGAAGGTCGGGCTGATCGGCCGTTCCGGCGCCGGCAAGTCGACCCTCGCCCACCTGCTGCTGCGCTTCTACGACCTGCAGGGCGGGCGCATCCTGATCGACGACCAGGACATCGCCGGCGTCACCCAGGAATCGCTGCGCCGGCACATCGGCATGGTCACCCAGGACACCTCGCTGCTGCACCGCTCGGTGCGCGACAACATCCGCTACGGCTGCCCGGAGGCCGACGACGAGGCGATCATGCGCGCGGTGCGCCAGGCCCACGCCGACAGCTTCCTCGACGACCTGGTCGACCCGCAGGGCCGGCGCGGCCTGGACGCCCACGTCGGCGAACGCGGCGTGAAGCTCTCCGGCGGCCAGCGCCAGCGCATCGCCATCGCCCGGGTGCTGCTCAAGAACGCCCCGCTGCTGGTGCTCGACGAGGCCACCTCGGCGCTGGATTCCGAGGTCGAGGCCGCCATCCAGGAGCAGCTCTACGCGCTGATGGCGGGCAAGACGGTGATCGCCATCGCCCACCGGCTGTCGACCATCGCCATGCTCGACCGGCTGGTGGTGGTCGACGAGGGGCGCATCGTCGAGGTCGGCACTCACCAGGAGCTGCTGGCCCGCGACGGCCTCTACGCGGCGCTGTGGCGGCGCCAGTCCGGCGGCTTCCTGGGGCTCGAGTGTTCGGAGGCCGAGGCGGCCCGCGCCGAATCCGCCGCGGAGCGCTGAGCCTTCAGCCAGGGGGCTCGTCGTCCATCCCGACCACCTGCGCCAGATAGCCTCGGGCGTAGCGCCCCAGCCGCCGGGCCAGCGGATCGTCGCTGGCGCCCAGCCCGGCCAGCACGCCGGCTTGGTCTTCCCTGGATCGGTGCTGGCCCAGCTTGGCGGTGCCCCGCAGCTCATCCAGCCGAATCCGGAAGCCGACCACGCCGGCGAGCAGTCGGCGCCGATAGGCCTCGCTCATCAGCGTGGCGTCGTCCAGCAGTTCGGGCTCGTAGCGGGCCACCAGCGCATCCATCGAGGCCAGGGTGGCGGCCTCGTCGAGGCATTCGACGCTGCCGCGGGCGTGCACGGCCGCGTAGTGCCAGGTCGGCACCGCCGGCCCGGCGGCATACCAGCGCGGCGACACGTAGCCGTGGGGCCCGTGGAAGACCGCCAGCACCCGCCGGCCGTCCAGCTCGTGACCGTGCGGATTGGCGCGAGCGAAGTGGCCGTAGAGGGTGCCGAGCTCGCCCTCGTCGCGCTCGAGCACCAGCGGCAGATGGCTGACCCGCAGGCGGTCGTCGGTGAGCGTGGCGAAGCCGTGGGCGTCGATCAGCGCCCGGGCCTGCGCCAGGGGCATGTGCGTATCGCTAAGGGGCATGGACAGGGCTCCGTGAGGGCTCTCTAGTCGGGTCGGGGGCTAGCCGAGGGTCAGGGCGTAGTGATGGAAGGCCTCGTCGCGCCGCCAGCCCTCGGATTCGTAGAGAGCCTGGGCGGTCCGGTTGTCGATGCCGGTGGCCAGCGCCAGATGATGGACGCCCTCGGCCCGGGCCAGCTCGGCGGCGGCCCGCATCAGGGCGCGGCCGACGCCCCGGCCACGGGCCGAGGGCGCCACGAACAGGTCGTTGAGCCGCCACTGGCGGGCCAGGCGCACGGTGCTGAACAGCGGGTAGCACTGCACGAAGCCGGTCAGGGTGGCGTCGTCTTCCTCGTGCACCAGCAGGTGGGAATCGCCCTGTTCCAGGCGGCGGCCGATGAAGTGCCGGGCGGCGTCCGGGGCGCTGGCCCGGCCGTAGAAGACGCGATAGCCGTCGAGCAGCGAGGCCAGGGGCTCGCGGTCGTGGCAGCGGGCGTGACGGATGGGCATGGAAGACTCCTCGGGGCGGTGGGCGATGACAGCCTCGGAGTCTGTGGGCATAGTGGTTCCCTGATAAGAACCACTATTGGGGAAAACGATGGAACCGGTTGTCGCCGCGCGGGCCGACTGGCTCGGCGAGGCGCTGGGCATGGTGTTGAGCGAGACGTCTTCGCTGCCGCTGACGCGCCGCCTGTATCGGGCGCTGCGCGACTGGGTGCAGTCGGGGCGACTGGCCAGCGGTGCCCGGCTGCCGTCCTCCCGCCGCCTGGCGCGGGAGCTGGGCGTGGGGCGCAACACCGTGCTGGACGCCCTCGACCAGCTGGTCGCCGAGGGCTTCCTGGAGGCCCGACCCGGCGCCGGCACCTATGTGGCCGATCTGCCGTTTTCTCACGTCGAGGCGCCGTCGCCGGAAGCGTCGGCCGACCCATCGCCGGCGGCGTCGCTGTCGGCCCGGGGCGAGCGGCTGCTGCGCCTCAGCGGCGCCTCGGCCGGGCATCACGAGGCCTTCCCGCCGGGCGTGCCGGCCCTCGACCGCTTCTCCGACGAGCTCTGGCAGCGTCTGCTCCGGCGCCACCGGCGGCGAGCCCCTGAGGCCTGGCGCGACTATCGCGCCGAGGGTGGCGTGCCGGCGCTGCGCGAGGCGCTGTGCGATTACCTGCGGCTGTCGCGCTCGGTGCGCTGCCGCCCGGAGCAGGTGCTGGTGGTGCAGGGGGCCCAGCAAGGCTTCGAGCTGATTGCACGGATGCTGGCCGATCCCGGCGAGGCGGTGTGGATGGAGGAGCCCGGCTACGGCGGCGCCCGGGCCAGCTTCGAGGCCTCCGGCCTCGCCATGGTGCCGGCTCCGGTGGACGACGAGGGCCTGAATCCGGCGCGCGTGCCGGCGGGCCACGGCGACCCGCGGCTGATCTACCTCACGCCCTCCCATCAGTATCCCTGTGGCGTGACCATGAGCCTTGCGCGGCGACTGGCGCTGCTCGAGGCGGCCGAGGCGCACGGGGCCTGGATCGTGGAGGACGACTACGACAGCGAGTTCCGCTACGGCCAGCGGCCCGTCGCCGCCCTACAGGGGCTCACCGAGGCGGCGCGGGTGATCTACGTCGGCACCCTCAGCAAGGTGCTCTACCCGGGGCTCCGGCTCGCCTATCTGGTGCTGCCGATGCCGCTGGTGGAGCCCTTCCGGCGTGCCAACGCGCGGCTGCACCGCGAGGCGCAGTATCCAGTGCAGGCGGCGCTGGGCGAGTTCATCGCCGCCGGGCACTTCTCGCGGCACGTGCGCCGCATGCGCGAGTGCTACCGCCAGCGCCAGGCGCTGCTGCGTCAAGCGCTGGCGCCGGCCGTGGCGCGGGGGCTGGTGTTGTCGGAGGGGCAGGCCGGCATGCATCTGGTGGCCTGGCTCGACGACCCCGCCCATGAGGCGGCCCTGGTCGAGCGCGGCGAGGTGGCCGGTATCACCCTGTCGCCGCTGTCCGGCTTCTATCAGCAGGCGCCGGGGCGCCCGGGGCTGGTGCTGGGCTATGCCGGCACCCGCGACGAGGAGATCGGGCGCGCCGGCCGCCGGCTGGCCGAGGCCTGGCTGGCACTGGTCGAGGGCGTCGATCGACGGAACTGGTTGAAGGAGACGGCCGAGCCCCCGGCGCCGGGCTCCACTATCCTCTGACGGGAGGCGGCCGGCTCCGAGGGAAGGCGGTCGCGCGGATCTCGAGAGGAGGGCGACATGCTCAAGGCGGTGCTGCTCGACATCAGCGGCGTGCTGCACGAGGACGGCCGGGCGCTGCCCGGGGCAGTGGAGGCGGTGGCCCGGCTGCAGGCGCGCGACCTGGCGCTGCGCTTCGTGACCAATACCTCGCGCAAGACCAGCGAGCGGGTCCACGCCGAGCTGCGCGAGCTGGGCTTCGCGGTGGCGGCCGAGCAGGTCTTCACCGCGCCGGCGGCGATCCGGGCCCATCTGCTCGCTCACGAACTGCGGCCCTACCTGCTGATCCATCCCGACCTCGAGCCCGAGTTCGCCGGCCTCGACACGTCCGAGCCCGACGCCGTGGTGCTGGGCGATGCCGCCGAGCGCCTCGACTACCGCCATCTGGACGTCGCCTTCGGGCTGCTGCGGCGCGGCGCGCCGCTGCTCACCGTGGGCACCAATCGCTATTTTCGCCAGGGCGGCGAGCTGCACCTGGACGCGGGCCCCTTCGTGCGCGCCCTGGAGTACGCCGCCGACATCGAGGCGACGGTGCTCGGCAAGCCGGCCGCGGGCTTCTTCCGCGCCGCGCTGGAGGATGCCGGCGTCGAGCCGCATGAGGCGCTGATGGTCGGCGACGACATCGAGTGCGACGTGGCGGCGGCGGTCGAGCTGGGGCTCGAGGCCTGCCTGGTGCGCAGCGGCAAGTATCGCGACGGCGATGAAACACAGGCGCCCGGTGCATCCTGCGAGGCCGATTTGGCGGCGCTGGTGGCGCGCCGGTTTCCCGAGTGAACGGCGTCACTGCCACCAGGCCACGCCCAGCCCGACCAGCAGCGACAGCAGCATCGGCGGGGCGACCCGCTTGCCCAGCGCCGCGCTGCCGAGCCCGGCGGCCATGCCGGCCTTGATCACGTTGTTGACCGAGGCGGCGAGGATGATGCCGAGCACCGCGGTCGAGGGCGGGATGGCATCCCGCGAGAGGCGAGTCAGCGACAGGGTGATGGCGTCCACGTCGGCCACGCCGGAGGCCGCCGCCAGCAGGTAGATGCCGGCGTCGCCGAGCCAGGCCTGGAGCCACTGGCCGAGCAGCATGATCGCCGCCAGCAGCACGCCGAACAGCAGCGCCATGCGCAGATCCAGCGGGTTCTGATGGCGCTCGGGGCGCTCGATGCGCGCTCCCTGGCGATGACGGCGCCACAGCAGCAGGGCCGGCAGGTAGAGCAGCAGGGTCATCAGCGCCACCGGCAGCAGCAGACGCGGCAGCAGCGCCGGGTTGATTACCAGGCAGTAGAGCAGGATGCGCGGGAACATGGTGCCGCAGGCGATCAGGATGCCGGCCGCCAGCAGCGGCGCGAGGGTCGCCTGTTGGCGCGACAGGCGGCTGAAGTGCAGGGTCAGGGCGGTGGAGGAGCTGAGCCCGGCGAACAGGCTGGTGAACAGGATGCCCTTGGCGGCGCCGCCGAGGCGCATGGCGAAGTAGCCGATGAAGGAGATGCCGGCGATCATCACCACCATCCACCATAGCTCGCGCGGATTGAGCGCCTCGCCGGGGCCCAGGCCGCGGTCGGGCAGCAGCGGCAGCATCACCACCGTGATCAGCAACAGCTTCAGGCCCGCGTCCAGCTCGTGGGCCTGCAGGCGATTGAGCAGGCCGTGGATCTCGCGCTTGTTGTCGAGGATCAGCGCGGTCACCACCGCGCAGGCCGCGGCCAGCGCCAGGTCCACGGCCACCGCCACGGCGCCGAAGCAGAAGGTCAGCAGCAGGCCGATCAGGCCGGTGATGCTGTAGTCCCGGCTCTGGGGCAGCCGCGCGCGATAGGCGCTGCCGGCCAGCGCGGCGACGACGACCAGCAGCAGCGGAAAGGCCCATTCGGTGACGGCCTCGGTGAGCAGGGCGGCGAGGCCGCCGAGCAGGCCGACCAGGGCATGGGTGCGGATGCCGGCGATGCGCTCGCCGGCCTTCTGCTCGCGTGCCACCCAGCCGCGCTCGATGCCGATCAGGGCGCCGAGCAGCAGGGCCACGGCCAGACGGATGGCGGTGTCGTGCCCGGCGAGGAACTGCTGGGTGACTTCTTCCATGAGACGCTCCCTGCGCGATGCTTCCCGTTGCCTCAGCATAGGTCTTCCCGACGATCGCGCCTCCAACGAGAGGCGGCCCCGTGCGGGACCGTCCGGTGGTTGGGTGAAGGTGTCGGCGGTTCAGTCGATGGTGAGTGCGGCATGTGAATCTCAACCTGTACCAGGTCAAGGATTGCCGTCATTCGTGGTGCACGGGGCTGCTAGTCTGAAAAGGAGACGGCCGGGACGGGGCGCCCCGTGACCCATCCCGACGCGCGTCGCCGATCCGGCGTCTTCAGACCCTTTCACGACACAGGGGAGGGGATTCCCATGCCCATGGAGCGCGTCAGACGCTTTCTCGACGAGAACGGCGTCAAATATGTCATCCAGCAGCATTCGACGGCCTACACCGCCCAGGAAGTCGCCGAGGCGGCCCACGTGCCCGGCCGCCACTTCGCCAAGAGCGTGATGGTCGAGATCGACGGCCGGCTGGCGCTGGCGGTGCTGCCGGCCACCGACCGCGTCGACCTGCAGCGCTTCGCCCAGGCCGTCGGTGCCAGCCGCGTCGAGCTGGCCAGGGAAGCGGACTTCCAGGACCGTTTTCCCGACTGCGAGCCGGGGGCGATGCCGCCCTTCGGCAACCTCTTCGACCTGGAGGTGTTCGTTTCGCCGCACCTGGCCGAGGCCGACCTGATCGCCTTCAGCGCCGGCAGTCACCACGAGGTGATGCAGCTGGCCTTCGGCGTGTTCGAGGACCTGGTGAAGCCGGCCGAGGTGGCCATGTAGGCCAGATCGAGAGGTAGGCCAGATCGAGAGGTAGGCCACACCGAACGGAGAGACTTGCCAGTCGGCCATCGCTCTCGGATACTGTATATAAATACACTATTCGAGGGAGGTGGCCATGGCGTCGCCGATTCCCGGCGCCGCGGGCGGGCGAGCCGCGGCGCCGTCCTCCTCGGGGGCCGTCCAGCCGCTGCTGGGCGCACGGGTGCGGGCGGGCTTCCCGAGCCCCGCCGACGATCATCTGGACGTGGAGCTCGACCTTCACGCCCACGTGGTGCGCCGCCCGGCCTCCACCTACTTCGTGCGCGCCGAGGGCGATTCGATGCTCGGCGACGGCATTCATGACCGCGACCTGCTGGTGGTGGACCGCAGCCTCGAGCCGCGGCCCGGGCGGGTGGTGATCATCGCCGTGGACGGCGAGCCCACGGTCAAGCGGCTGGCCCGGCGCGGTGATGCCCTGGTGCTGGAGGCCAGCAACCCGCGCTATGCGCCGATTCCGCTGGCCGGCCGCGAGTGCCATGTGTGGGGCGTGGTCACCCACGTGCTGCACGCCCTGCCGGGAGCGGCGCCGTGATCGCCCTGGTCGACAGCAACAACTTCTATGTCAGCTGCGAGCGTGTCTTCGATCCCGGCCTCGAAGGCCGGGCGGTGGGCGTGCTCTCCAACAACGACGGCTGCGTGGTGGCGCGCTCGGCGGAGCTCAAGACGCTGGGCGTGGCGATGGGCATGCCGGCCCATCAGATTTCGCCCGCGCTGCGCCGCCGGATGACGCTGCTGTCCAGCAACTACGCCCTCTACGGCGACATGAGCCGGCGCGTGAACCGGGTGCTGGGTGAGTTTTCGCCGGAAATCGAGGCCTATTCCATCGACGAGAGCTTCGTCGGCCTCGACGGGCATGAGCCCGACGACCTCGAGGCCTGGGGCCATCGGGTGCGCGGGCGGGTGCTGCGCGATACCGGCATTCCGACCTGCGTGGGGCTGGCGCCGACCCGGGTGCTGGCCAAGACCGCCAATCGCGTCGCCAAGTCGCGCCCCGAGCTGGGCGGCGTCTGCCGGCTGGCGGCCGATGCGCCCGAGACCCGCCGCGTGCTCGAGGCGCTGCCGGTACACGAACTGTGGGGCATCGCCCGGCGCAGCGCCGAGCGGCTGGCGCTGCAGGACATCCACACCGCCTGGCAGCTGCGCCAGGCCGACCCCAAGCAGATCCGCCGCACCTTCTCGGTGGTGATGGAGCGGCTGGTCTGGGAGCTGCGCGGGCGGCCGGCCATCGCCCTGGACGACGTCACCGAGCCGCGCCAGCGGATCATGGTGTCGCGCTCCTTCGGCCGGCTGACCGGCGAGCAAGCCGAGCTGCGGGCGGCGATTCGCCAGTACGGCGCTCGGGCCGCCGAGAAGCTGCGCCGCCAGGGCAGCCGCGCCTGCGCGGTGCTGGTGTTCGTGCGCAGCGACCCGCACCGGCTCGGCGAGCGTCAGTACCGCAACAGCCAGGTGGTGGCACTGCCCGGCCCCAGCGACGACACCCGGGAGCTGATCGCCGCCGCCCAGCGCGGCCTGGCGGCGATCTTCCTCGACGGCGTGCGCTATCAGAAGTGCGGGGTGATGCTGCTCGACCTGGTCGACGCCGAGCGTCATCAGCTCTCGCTGCTGCAGGCCGGCGACGGCCCCGAGCGGCGGCGCGGCGAGGCGCTGATGGCCACCCTCGATCGCCTCAACGCCCGCATGGGCCGCGGTACCGTTCGCTTCGGCGTGCCCGGCGAGCACGCCGCCTGGCCGCTGCGCTGCGAGCATCGTACCGCGCGCTACACCACCCGCTGGAACGAGCTGATGAGGGTCAAGGTGCGGTGACGCCTCTCACGGATAGCGCCCGCTGCGGCGGTTTTCCACCAGTACCTCGAGGATGGCGTTGGCCTCGCGCATCACCGGCGAGGGCGGCTCGTCGCGGCGTCGGCTGCACAGGGTCGGAATGGTGATGTGTGGTTCGGCCAGGTAGACGAAGCTGATGCCGTCACGCTGGACGCGCTTGACTTGCTCCGGCACCAGGGTGATGCCCATCTCCGAGGCCACCAGGCCCAGCGCGGTCTGCACTTCGTTGGCCTCCTGGGAGATCGTGATCTTGAGCCCGCGGCGCCGGAACATGCCGAGCACGGTGTCCGCCATGCTCGGCCGCGGCGTGGCCGGGAACAGGATCAGCGGGTACTCGGCCAGCTGCGCCATGGTCGGCGTGGTGCCTTCCAGCGGATGCCCCTTGGGCAGCGCCGCCATCAGCGGCTCCTCGAACAGCACCTCCTGCTCGACCTCCGGGTCATCGAGTTGTAGCCGGCCGAAGCCGATATCGATGCGGCCCGCCTTGAGGGCCTGAATCTGCTGCACCGACGTCAGTTCGACCAGCGTCAGCTCCACGTCATCCTTTTGTCGCAACTCGCGCACCAGCAGCGGCAGCTGCCCGTAGAACACCGACGGAACGAAGCCGACGCTGAACAGCTGGCGGTGGCTGCGGGCGATGCGCCGGGTATCGGTGACCGTGGTGTCCACCTTCTCCAGTATCTGCAGGGTATGTTCATAAAAGAAGTGTCCTGCCGCCGTCAGGGCCAGGCCGCGCGGTCCGCGGTCGAACAGCCTGGCGCCAATCTCCTTTTCCAGGTTGTTGATTTGTCTGGTTAAAGGCGGTTGTGCCATATGCAGTTTGGCGGCCGCCCGGGTCATGTTCAACTCCCTGGCCGCGACGCAGAAGTAGCGAAGATGGCGAAGCTCCATAATACCTCCTAGGTATGGCTGCGGACTCAAACCATATTGGTTGGCTCTCACCGGGGCAAGCACACTGCCAACACTTCCCCAGTGCGTAGCCCAGGAGCCTTCATGTCCGCCGTGATCGAGTCCATCGAGACGCTGCTGGTCGACTTGCCGACCATCCGTCCCCACAAGCTTTCCATGGCCACCATGGCCTGCCAGACGATGGTCATCGTGCGCATGCGTCACAGCGACGGCATCGAGGGCCTGGGCGAGGGCACCACCATCGGTGGCCTGAGCTATGGCCCGGAGAGCCCGGAGAGCATCAAGCGCAACATCGACGCCTACCTGGCGCCGCTGCTGGTCGGCCAGCCCTCGAGCAACCTCAACGCCCTGATGGCGCGGCTGAACCGCCACGTGCGCGGCAATCCCATCGCCAAGTCGGCGCTGGAGACCGCGCTGCTGGACGCCCAGGGCAAGCGCCTGGGGCTGTCGGTGGCCGAGCTGCTGGGCGGCGCCCGCCAGACCCATCTGCCGGTGCTGTGGACCCTGGCCTCCGGCGATACCCGCAAAGACATCGACGAGGCCTTCCAGCGCCTCGACGACGGTCGCCACTGCGACTTCAAGCTCAAGATCGGCGCTAGTGCTCTGGAGCGGGACGTGCGCCACGTGGCCGACATCAAGGCGGCTCTGGGCGATCGCGCCAGCGTGCGCGTCGACGTCAACCAGGCCTGGGACGAGGCCACCGCGGTGCGCGGCATCGCTGCCCTGCAGGACGCCGGCATCGCGCTGATCGAGCAGGCCATTCCGGCTCGCGAGCAGGCGGGTCTTATTCGCCTGGCCAACCGCTTCGAGGTGCCGATGCTGGCCGATGAGTCGGTGGCCGACGCCCGAGATGGCCTGGATCTGATTGGCAGCGGCTTCAACGGCGCCTTCGCGCTGAAGATCGCTAAGGCCGGCGGGCCAAGGCCGGCTCTCGAGCTGGCGCAGCTGGCCCAGAATGCCGGCATCGGCCTCTACGGCGGCACCATGCTCGAGGGCACCATCGGCACCGCCGCCTCGCTGCATGCCTGGGCGACTCTGCCCGAGATGGCCTGGGGCACCGAGATGTTCGGGCCCCTGCTGCTCAAGGACGACATCGTCGCCGAGCCGCTGCGCTATAACGACTTCGGCGTCGACCTGCCGACCGGCCCCGGTCTCGGGATCAGTCTCGACGACGACAAGCTCAAACACTATTCACGCAACTAATCCCGGGTGCTGACACCGTTTCAGGGAAGGAGATGACCATGTTGTTCCAGGTAGAAATGACCGTGAATCTGCCGCCGGAAATGCCCTCCGAGCAGGCCGCCGAGATCAAGGCGACCGAGAAGGCCTACTCCCAGGAGCTGCAGCGCGCCGGCAAGTGGCGCCACCTGTGGCGGGTGGCCGGCAGCTACTCCAACGTCAGCATCTTCGACGTCGAGGATAACGCCGAGCTGCAGGAACTGGTTTCCAACCTGCCGCTGTTCCCCTACATGGAGATCGCCGTCAAACCGCTGTGCCGCCACCCCTCCTCCGTGCGTGACGACGACAGCTGATCCCGTCGTTCATCGAAGACGATGCGATATAACAACGAGATGAGGATGCCAGTATGACCGTGAAGATTTTCGACACTCCCGAGGTTCAGGACTTTCTCAAGGCCGTCAGCGGCTTCGGCCAGGAAGGCGGCGACGATCGTGCCAAGCAGATCCTGCATCGCCTGCTCTCCGATCTGTACCGGCTGATCGACGACTACGACGTCACGCCCGAGGAGTTCTGGTCCTCCGTGAGCGTGCTCAACGCGCTCGGCCAGGGCACCCAGTTCGGCCTGCTGGCCCCGGGGCTCGGTTTCGACCACTACCTCGACATGCGCCTGGACGCGGCCGACGCCGAGGCCGGCCGTACCGGTGGCACGCCGCGCACCATTGAGGGTCCGCTCTACGTGGCCGGCGCGCCCGAGATCCAGGGGAGCGGGCGCATGGACGACGGCACCGACACCGACGGCGAGGCGATGTGGCTGACCGGCCAGGTGCGCGATACCTATGGCCAGCCGATCGCCGGGGCCAAGGTCGAGATCTGGCACGCCGACTCCAAGGGTGGCTACTCCTTCTTCGACCCGTCGCAGAGCGAATACAACCTGCGTCGCTCGATCATCACCGACGCCGAGGGTCGCTACGCGGTGCGCAGCATCGTTCCCTCCGGCTATGGCGTGCCAGAAGGCGCGCCTACCGACCAGGTTCTCAAGGCCCTGGGTCGCCACGGCCAGCGCCCGGCGCACATCCACTACTTCATCTCGGCGCCGGGTCACCAGCACCTGACAACCCAGATCAACCTGGCCGGCGACCCCTACACCTTCGATGACTTCGCCTTCGCCACTCGCGAGGAGCTGGTGGTCGAGGGACAGCGGATCGAGGATGCTGCCGCCATCGATGCACGCGGCTTCGAGGGACCCTTCACCGAAGTGGTGTTCGACGTCGCGCTGTCGCCGACCGACGCCGCCGAGCTCCAGGTGCGCCACAAGCGTCCGCGGGCCAAGGAAGACGAGCAGGACCAGGCCAGCCAGCAGGCGGGTACCGCCCAGGTTTGAGTGCCGACGAGTCCCTTCTTCCCTGACCCTTTACCATCCGTGAGGAGCCTGATCATGACCAGCAAGCTTGATCGTCTCGAACAACGCGTCCGCGGTGCCGTCGTCGACGACGCCGAGGCCGGTACCTTCCGCGTGCATCGCAGCATCTTCACCGACCCCGAGTTCTTCGAGCTCGAGATGAAGCACGTCTTCGAGGGCAACTGGCTGTTCCTGGCCCACGAGAGCCAGATCGCCGAGCCCGGTGACTACATGACCGTCACCATGGGGCGCCAGCCGGTGGTCATCACCCGCGACAAGCAGGGCGAGCTGCATGCCCTGATCAACGCCTGCGCCCACCGCGGTGCCACCCTGTGCCGCAAGAAACGCGGCAACAAGGGCACCTTCACCTGCCCGTTCCATGGCTGGACCTTCAAGAACGACGGCAAGCTGCTCAAGGCCAAGAACGAGAAGACCGGCGCCTACCCGGACGCCTTCAAGAGCGAGGGCTCCCACGATCTCACGCGGGTGCCGGTGTTCGAGAACTACAAGGGCTTCCTGTTCGGCAGCCTGAGCACCGACGTGATGCCGCTCGAGGAGTACCTGGGCGAGACCACCAAGATCATCGACAACATCGTCGACCAGGCGCCGGAAGGCCTGGAGATCCTGCGCGGCACCTCGTCGTACACCTTCAACGGCAACTGGAAGCTGGGCGCGGAGAACGGCGCCGACGGCTACCACGTCAGCACCGTGCACTGGAACTACGCCTCGACCATGGACCGCCGCAACTACGACGCCGGCGGCACCAAGGCGGTGGACGCCGACGGCTGGTCGAAGAGCCAGGGCGGCTTCTACTCCTACGAGAACGGCCACATGATGCTGTGGACCCGGCTGCTCAACCCCGAGGTGCGTCCGGTCTATACCCGCAAGGACGAGATCGAGGCCGAGCTGGGCGAGGCCCGGGCCGACTCCATCGTCAACCAGACCCGCAACCTCTGCCTTTACCCCAACGTCTACCTGATGGACCAGTTCTCTACCCAGATCCGGGTGATCCGTCCGCTGTCCGTGGACAAGAGCGAGGTGACCATCTACTGCTTCGCGCCCAAGGGCGAGTCGGCCGAGAACCGCGCGCTGCGCATCCGCCAGTACGAGGACTTCTTCAACGTCTCGGGCATGGGCACGCCGGACGACCTGGAAGAATTCCGCGCCTGCCAGACCGGCTATGCCGGCGAGGACGCCGAGTGGAACGATCTCAGTCGCGGCGCCAAGCAGTGGATCGAGGGCGCCGATGACAACGCCCGGGCGATCGACATGAAGCCGCTGCTGAGCGGGGCATCGCCGGAAGACGAGGGGCTCTACGTGCTGCACCACCAGCACTGGGTCGAGGAGATGCTGCGCGCCATCGACAAGGAACGCAGCCAGTTTATCGCCACGGTCGGCGCCAATGAGGAGGCTTCCGCATGAACTATCTCGATATTCAGGCCTTCGTGCATCGTGAGGCGCGGCTGCTCGACGACCGCCAGTGGGACGAGTGGCTGGCCTGCTACCGCCAGGACGCGGAGTTCTGGATGCCGGCCTGGGACGACGACGACGAGCTGACCGTGGACCCGCAGTCCGAGATCTCGCTGATCTACTATCCCAACCGCGAGGGGCTGGAGGACCGGGTCTACCGCATCAAGACCGAGCGCAGCGGCGCGACCAGCATTCCCGAGCCGCGCACCACCCACCTGATCAGCAACCTCGAGGTGCTGAAGCAGGAGGGCAACACGGTGGAGCTGCGCTTCAACTGGCACACCCTGAGCCACCGCTACCAGCAGACCAACCAGTTCTTCGGTACCTCCTTCTACACGCTGGACGTGTCGGGCGAGGCGCCGCTGATCACCCGCAAGAAGGTGATCCTGAACAACGACTACATCCACCAGGTCATCGACGTCTATCACATCTGATCGCGTCGCCCGGACCGGGTGAGGAGAACGACCATGAGTTATACCATCGCGCTCAACTTCGAAGACGGGGTCACCCGCTTCATCGGCTGCAAGGAAGGCGAGACCGTGCTTGACGCCGCCTACCGGCAGAAGGTCAACCTGCCCATGGACTGCTCCGACGGCGTCTGCGGCACCTGCAAGGGCCACTGCGAGCAGGGCACCTTCGACCTGGGCGACGAGTATCTGGATGAGGCGCTGTCCGACGAGGAGGCCGCCGAGGGCCAGGTGCTGACCTGCCAGATGGTGCCGTCGACCGACTGCGTCATCCAGGTGCCGGTGGCCTCGACCCTGTGCAAGACCGCGGTCGGCAAGCTCGAGGGCACCGTGGCCGAGGTCGAGCAGCTCTCCGAGGACAGCATCGAGTTGGCCATCGATCTCGACGACGGCGCCGAGCTGGCCTTCCTGCCCGGCCAGTACATCCATATCGGCGTGCCGGGCACCGACGCGCATCGCTCCTACTCCTTCAGCTCCAGGCCGGGCGAGACGCGGACCACCTTCCTGATCCGCAACGTGCCTAACGGGCTGATGAGCGGCTACCTCACCGATCAGTGCAAGCCGGGCGAACGCCTCGAGCTGACCGGGCCGATGGGCAGCTTCTACCTGCGCGAAATCACCCGCCCGGTGCTGATGCTGGCCGGCGGCACCGGCCTGGCACCGTTCCTCTCCATGCTCGAGCAGCTGGCCCAGAAACGGGAGGAGGGGCAGGACTGTGACCAGCCGATCCATCTGATCTACGGCGTCAACAAGGACGACCATCTGGTCAAGACCGATGCCCTGGACGCGATCCAGCAGCGGCTGCCGAGCTTCACCTACGCCACCGTGGTGGTGGACGAGGCCAGCGAGCATCCGCGCAAGGGCTACGTCACCCATCACATGGCGGCCGAGGTGCTGCACGACGGCGACGTCGACGTCTACCTGTGCGGGCCGCCGCCGATGGTCGACGCCGTGCTCAAGCATTTCGACGAGCAGGGCATCGCCCCGCAGAGCTTCTACTACGAGAAGTTCACGCCCAACCAGGCGCCCGGGGAGGCCGCATGAGCCGAGAACGCTTCCAGGGCCGGGTGATGGTGATCACCGGCGCCGCCCAGGGCATCGGTCGGCGCGTCGCCGAGCAGGCGGCCGCCGAGGGCGCCCGCCTGGCGCTGGTCGATCGCGCCGAGATCGTCCGTGACGTGGCCGCCGAGCTGACCGAACAGGGCGTCGATGCCATCGCCCTGCTGGCCGACCTGGAGACCTTCGAGGGAGCCGAAGGCGCCATGCGCGAGGCCCTGGCGCACTTCGGCCGCATCGACATCCTGATCAACAACGTGGGCGGGGCGATCAACTTCAAGCCGTTCACCGAGTTCAGCGCCGACGAGATCTCGGCCGAGATCACCCGCTCGCTGATGCCGACGCTGTGGTGCTGTCGGGCGGTGCTGCCGGCCATGGTTGAGCAGGGCGGCGGCGTGATCGTCAACGTCTCCTCGGCGGCGACCCGCGGCATTCATCGCATTCCGTACTCGGCGGCCAAGGGCGGGGTCAACGCCATGACCGCATCGCTGGCCTTCGAGCACGCCGAGCACGGCATCCGCGTGGTGGCCACGGCGCCCGGCGGCACCGAGGCGCCGCCGCGGCGCATCTCGCGCGGCACCCCGGAACCGCGCAACGAGACCGAGCAGGCCTGGTTCCAGGCCCATATCGACCAGACCAAGCAGAGCTGCCTGTTCGGCCGCTACGGCACCCTGGACGAGATGGCCGCGCCGATCCTGTTCATGGCCTCCGACGAAGCGAGCTACATCACCGGTAATGTATTGCCGGTGGCCGGGGGAGACCTTGGGTAGCGCCAAACGCCAGCTAACGCCGCCCCGTCAGGGGCGGCCTCCGACGGCAAGCCCCTGATACCAATGACAACAATCTTCGGAGCACAGCATGAAACATCTCGAGAAAGGCGTCAGCCTGCGGCATGCGCCGGCTGACTTCATCCGCGATCTCAACGTCGACAACGTCAGCGCGGGGATCGTGGCCGGGCTCTTCGGCATCAGCGCCAGCGTGATCCACGTCGGCGCCGGCACCGCCGCCGGGCTCGATCAACATTTCATCATGATCTGGGTCATCGCCTACCTGATGATCAACGGCCTGTTCGGGCTGATCATGCCCGCCTACTATCGGCTGCCACTGCCGATGGCCAACTCCATTCCCGGCGCGCTGCTGTTCGCCGCCATCATCCCGGTGGTCGGCGTGGAGGCGGCGCTCGGTGCCTCGCTGATCGCCGGGGCCATCGCGCTGGTGGCCGGGCTCGCGGGGGTGATGGGCATCGTCATGAAGCTGATTCCCATGCCAATCGTGATGGGCATGGTCGGCGGCGTGCTGCTCAAGTTCGGCCTCAACATGGTCGCACCGCTGGAGAATGCCCTGGTACCGGCGGCGGTCATGATCCTGGCCTTCTTCCTGTCGGCGCGCTTCCTGCGCCGGGTGCCGCCGCTGATCGTGGCCATGCTGGCCGGCATCGCCTACATGGCCTACGCCGGCATCGACTTCTCGGGCGTCGAGTTTTCGGTGACCTTCCCCGAGTTCATCGTGCCGACCTTCACCCTGGAGGCCTTCCTGGCCTACGGTCTGCCGCTGGCGCTGATCCTGGTGGGTATGGAGACCCCCGCCGGCGTGGGCTTGGTCAAGGGCATGGGCTACAAGGAAGTGCCGGCCAATGCCATCACCGCGGTGGGCGGCTTCGCGACCATGATCTCGTCCTTCTTCAACCTGCACAGCACCTGCATCGCCGCGCCGATGACCGGCATCTGCTCCTCGCCCGAGGCCGGCAAGCTGGACAAGCGCTGGGTGGCGGCGGTGATCGCCGGGGCCATCTTCGTGGTGGCCGCTCCCTTCTACGGTTTCGTCATCAGCCTGATCGAGGCGATGCCGTCCTACTTCGTCGCCATCGTCGCCGGCCTGGCGCTGCTCAAGGTGATTACCTCGGCGATGTACATGACCTTCGCCGCCGGCAAGCACGAGATGGGCGGACTGTTCGCCTTCCTGATCGCCGCCTCGGGGCTGCAGATCCTCGGCATCGGCGCCTCCTTCTGGGCCCTGGTGCTGGGCGTGTTCATCTCGCTGGTGTTCGAGACCAAGGACTTCGAGTTCATTCGCCGGGCCGCCCACGAGCCCAGTGCCTGACACCGGGCCCGCTTCGCGATACCGTCTTCTCCGTTGGCCCGTGGCTGCCTGGCAGCGCACGGGCCTTTTTTCTCTCGCGGTGGCGCCGGCTCGGCGTCTCCGCTCGGATCTTGCCAAGGAACTCGCCATGCGACGCTTCAAGGACTGGTCGATTCCCGCCGTCACCGCCGGGTTTGTGGCGGTGTTGATCTCCTACGCCGGCCCGCTGGCCATCTTCTTCCAGGCCGCCCAGAGCGCCGATATCTCCCCGGCCATGATGACCTCCTGGGTGTGGGCGATCTCGATCGGCGCCGCCGTGTCCGGCATCGGCCTCAGCCTGTGGCTCAAGGTGCCGGTGGTGACCGCCTGGTCGGCGCCGGGCACGGCGCTGCTGGTGACGCTGTTCCCCGAGCTCTCGCTCAACGAGGCGGTGGGGGCCTATCTCACCGCAGCGGCGGTGATGCTGGTGATCGGCGTGAGCGGCTCCTTCGACCGCATCATCCAGCTGATTCCGCCCGGCATCGCCAGCGCCATGATGGCCGGCATCCTGTTCCAGTTCGGGGTCGGCGTCTTCGAGTCGCTGGCCACGGTGCCGGCGCTGATGATCGGCATGCTGCTGGCCTATCTGGTGTTCAAGCGCCTGACGCCGCGCTACTGCCTGGTGTGGCTGCTGATCGTCGGGGTCGGCCTGGCCGTGGCCCTGGAAGGCGCGAGCCTCGACGGCGTCACCGTGCAGCTGGCCTCGCCGATCTTCATCGCCCCGGAGTGGACCTGGCAGGGCACTCTCGGCCTGGCGATCCCGCTGGTGCTGGTCAGCCTGACCGGGCAGTTCCTGCCGGGCATGGCCATCCTGCGTACCTCCGGTTACAACACGCCGGCCAGGCCGATCGTCACCGTGGCCAGCCTGACGTCGCTTGCCACCGCCTGTTTCGGCGGCATCACCACGGTGATCGCGGCGATCACCGCGGCGATCTGCACCGGCGAGGAGGCGCACCCGGACCGCGACAAGCGCTACGTGGCGGGGATCGCCAACGGCCTGTTCTACCTGATCGGCGGCACCTTCGCCGGCACCATCGTGCTGCTGTTCACCTCGCTGCCCGGGGAGTTCGTGGCGGTGCTGGCCGGGCTGGCGCTGATCGGCGCCATCGCCAGCAATGTCAGCGCCTTCGTCGCGCGCAAGGAGCATCTCGAGGCCTCGGTGATCACCTTCCTGGCTACGGCCTCGGGCGTCAGCTTCCTTGGCCTCGGCTCGGCCTTCTGGGGCGTGGTGATCGGCGCCATCGCCTACAACGTGCTGCATCGCCGCTTCGTGCGACGCGAGGAAACGGAGCAGGCGTCCGACAGCGCGAACTGAGCGTGAACCGAGCGGGGAGGGCGGACGGCGGTCGATGCGCTGGACCGTCAGCCTTCGGCGAACATCTCGTGGATCAGGCGGCGCAGCCAGCGATTGCCGGCATCCTGGTGGAAGCGACGGTGCCAGAACAGGTTGATCGGCACTTCGGGTAGCGCCAGCGGATGTGGCATGGCGCGCAGGCCGAAGCGAGCGGCGGTGGCCTCGGCCAGCTTGTCGGTCACGGTCACCACCAGGTCGGTGTCGCTGACGATGTAGGGCATGGCGACGAAGTGCGGCAGCCGCAGCCGCACCGGGCGGGTGATGCCGCTCTTGACCAGCCACTCTTCGACCCGGCCGTGTCCGGTGCCTCTGGCCTCCACCACCAGATGACGGGCCGAGACGAAGTCGTCCCGCGAGAAGTCGCCTGCGGCGAGGGGATGATTTTCGCGCATCAGGCAGACGTAGCGCTGCACGAACAGCCGCTGCTGATAGAAGCCGGCGTCCAGCTGCGGGATCAGCCCCACCGCCAGGTCGACCCGGCCCTCCTCCATGTCCTGTTTCATGTCGCGAAGATCGCTGCGTACGCTTTCGAGCGAGACGCCCGGGGCCAGCTCGGCCAGCCGTGACATCAGCCGGGGCAGGAAGTAGATCTCGCCGATATCACTCATGGCGATGTGAAAGGTGCGCTGGCTGGCGGCCGGGTCGAAGTCGTGGCTGAGGGTGAGTGCCTCCTGCAGGTGGGCCAGGCCCTGCTCGACCGGCTCTTGGAGCTGCGTGGCGTAGGGCGTCGGCATCAGGCCACGGGAGGTGCGCTCGAAGAGCTCGTCATCGAGCAGCGTGCGAAGGCGCTTCAGGGCATGGCTGACCGCGGGCTGGGTCAGGCCGAGATGCTCGGCGACGCGCTGGGTGTTGCGGTGCCGATAGAGCAGGTCGAATACCACCAGCAGGTTGGTATCGATCTGTGAGAGCTTGCGCATGTGGGGGCCGTGTCCGGGGGATGTCGTGTCTCGTGCAGAAAGCCACGGATGGCGGTATTTTTCGACCTAGACAAAGGTCCCGTGTCAGCCCGCCATGTAGGCGGTAACTTTCTGTTCAGCAAGGATATTAGTGGCGTTTATGTTCGTAATGAAGCGGGTTTCGTGGTGACTCGCAGCGTGGCGGCTTAGCGTGAGGTTACATCCTTCGTCCCTGACAGGAAGCGACCATGACAACAATGAACATCACCCCGCGTTCCACGGCCTCGCGCCTTCGCATCGGCATCGTCGGCGGCGGTATCGGGGGTGTGGCTCTCGCCGTTGCCCTCGCTCGGTATCCCGACCTCGAGGTGCATCTGTTCGAGGCCGCCGAGCGCTTCTCGGAGATCGGCGCCGGGGTCTCGTTCGGGCCCAATGCGGTGCGGGCGATCTCGCTGCTCGGCCTGGAGGACGCCTATCGGCACATCGCCGATGCCTCGCCGGCGCCCTTCGAGGATATCTGGTTCGAGTGGCGTCGCGGGCGCGACGACGCCTACCTGACCGCCTCGCTGGCGCCCGGCGTCGGCCAGTCCTCGGTCCATCGTGCGGATTTCCTGGATGCCATCGTCGCCCACCTGCCCGAGGGTATCGCCGACTTCGGCAAGCGCTGTCAGGAGGTGACGCAGGACGCCGAGGGCGTCAGCGTGCGCTTCGAGGACGGCAGCACCTTTCAGGGCGATATCCTGATCGGTTACGACGGCATCAAGTCGTCGGTGCGCGAGCACGTGCTACCGGTCGAGGAATTCGGCGCCTTCGAACCGCGCTGGAGCGGCACCCAAGCCTATCGCGGGCTGGTGCCCGTCGAGCGACTACGGGAGGCGATGCGCGAGGCCGGCGTCGACGACCGGCTGTCCGTGGTGCCGCAGATGTATCTGGGCGAGGACCGCCATCTCCTGACCTTCCCGGTGAAGCAGGCGACGCTGATCAACGTGGTGGCCTTCGTCACCGACCGCTCCTCGCCCGACCCGCGGCTGCCGGAGGACGCGCCCTGGGTGGCGGATGTCGACCGCCAGGCGATGCTCGACGACTTCCCCGGTTGGGGCGCCGCCTCCAGGGCGATCCTCGGCTGCATCGATCAGCCGACCCGCTGGGCGCTGCACGAACTGCCGGAACTGCCGCGCTATGTCCGCGGCCGGGTGCTGATCGCCGGCGATGCTGCCCACGCCATGCTGCCGCATCAGGGCGCCGGCGCCGGGCAGGCGCTGGAGGACGCCTACGTGCTGGCCAGCCTGCTGGGCGACCCGGAGTGCCGTCGCGCCAGCGTCGCCGCGGCGCTGGCGGCCTTCGAGGCGGTGCGGCATGCCCGCACTTGCCGCGTGCAGGCCACGTCCCGCGAGGCGGGAGACGTCTACGAGTACGCCGCTCCCGGCATCGGTGCCGACGAGCCGAGTCTCATCGCGGAACTGGAGCGGCGCTTCGGCTGGCTCTGGCATCACGATCCGCTCGACGACGCGGCGGAGGCGCGGCGTCGTCTGGGCTGGCCCGCGGCGATGGCCGATGAGGCGGCGGTGCCATCGGCCTGATCATCGGGCGTTCAAGGGGGCGAGAGGCGCGGTAGGAGAGAGGGGCAGGAGAGGGATGGTAGGAGAGAGGCGTCGAGGGAGGTGCAGTGGTGGATTAGACCAAAGTCGTTAGACTAAGGTATAATTCAATCCACGTTCACCGACGCAAGGATCATCTACCATGACGACTGCTACCGCCACCGCCCGTCCTTCCCTGGCCAAGCGTTTCGGCAAGCGTGCCTACCGCGTGCTGGAAGTGATGACCGAGAACGCCTATCGCAACTTCCAGAGCCGCATGGCCTACGCCTACATCTAAGGCGCAGGGTTCGACCGGCACCTGATCCTGGCGGTCCGCGACCTCGCGGACGCCGGGTGCCGGCCACCTCTTCCTTTCCTGCGTTTCCTCTGCCGTATTCCACCGAACGTCCATCCCTGCAACGGGGAGTCTCCGCGGACGCGGTGCCCGCTCAAGCCTCTCCCATCCTGGCCGATACTCTTCCGACGCATTAGGGAAGGGCGACTCGTGCCGTGAGGGGATGCAAGCCAGATGATCGATCGTGAAACCCGGAGTGGACGCCGACGCGGCGCACGCCTGCTGGCCTGCCTGTCGGGCGCGCTGCTGTTCTGGAGCCTGATGGCGCTCGGCGGCGAGGTGCAGGATCTGCGACTGCGCAGCGAGGCGGCGCATACCCGGGTGGTGCTGGACCTTTCCACGGCGATGGCGAGCGATGTCTTCACGCTGCGCGGGCCGGACCGGTTGGTCATCGACCTGGCCGAGGGCCGTCTGGCCGGCGAACTGGCGGATGTGCCGCTGGCCGGCAGCCCGATCACCGGCATTCGCACCGGGGCCCGCGGCGACGGCACCCGGGTGGTGCTCGACCTGAGCGGCCCCGTCGAGGTCGAGAGCCATGATCTGCCGCCCGCGGGCCTTCAGGGGCATCGGCTGGTGCTGGACCTCGCCGCGTCCGGCCCCGCGGCCGCGCCGCCGGCGCCGGTCGATCCTGCGCCTTCACTGCCGAGCGGTGGTGGCCGCGATATCGTGATTGCCGTGGATGCCGGTCATGGCGGCAAGGACCCGGGCGCCGTGGGGCCGAGTGGCACCTACGAGAAGGACGTGGTGCTGGAGCTGGCCCGGCGGCTGGCCCGGCGTCTCAACGAGGCGCCGGGCTTCCGCGCGGTCCTGACCCGGGATCGCGACGTCTACGTGGGGCTGCGTCGACGGACGACCATCGCCCGCGAGCATCGCGTCGATTTCTTCGTCTCGATCCACGCCGATGCCGTGGACCGGCCGGGGCCCCACGGCAGTTCAGTCTATGCGCTGTCGACGAGCGGTGCCAGCTCGGAGTCCGCCCGCTGGCTGGCCAACAGCGAGAACCGCGCGGTGATCGCCGACGACGAGGCCTTCATCGCCCTGGCCGAGCAGGACATGGCCACCCGCAGCGCGCTGCTCGACCTCTCCATGAACGCCACCCTCAACCAGTCGCTGGCCGCCGGCGGGCGCATCCTCGAGCGGTTGGGGCGCATCAACGACCTGCACAAGTCACAGGTCGAGCAGGCCGCCTTCGTGGTGCTGAAGTCGCCCGACATTCCCTCGCTGCTGGTCGAGACCGGGTTCATCTCCAATCCGAACGAGGAACGTCGCCTGCAGAGCGGCGCCCATCAGCAGGCGCTGGTGACATCCATCGTCGAAGGGCTCCGGGCGCACTTCCAGGCCGAGCCGCCGGAGGGCACCCTGCTGGCGGCCAGCAGCGGGCGCTGAGGCCTCTTGGCAGCGCGGCGTGTCGGGCCGTATGATGCGGCGCAAAGCCGGTGTAGCTCAGCTGGTAGAGCAACGCACTCGTAATGCGTAGGTCGGTGGTTCGAGTCCACTCACCGGCACCACTTTTCGCGACGCCGCCCCTGATATCAGGGGCGGCGTCGTCGTTCATGGCCCGGGTCGCGACGTCCCCGGCTCAGTCCTCCACGCGGGTCAGGCCCTCCTGGGCGCTGGAGGCGACCAGGCGGCCCTGGCGGTCGTAGATGCTGCCGCGGGTGAAGGCGCGGGCGCCTCCGGCCCAGGGGCTGTCCATGTCGTAGAGCAGCCAGTCGTTGACCCTGACGTCGCGGTGGAACCACAGCGAGTGATCGAGGCTGGCGATGCGCAGGTCGGGATCGCCGAAGCGCTTGCCGTGGGGCACCAGCGCGGTGGTCAGCAGGTGGAAGTCGGAGCTGTAGGCGAGCAGGTAGCGATGCAGGGCCGGGTCGTCCGGCAGCTCGCCGGCGAGGCGGAACCACAGCCGCTTGCGGGCCGGGCGCCCCGGCTCGGCGTCGTCCTCGATGTGGCAGAACTCGATGGGGTGGCCAGGGAAGCGCTGGTGCAGGTTGGCCCGGTCGAGGGCCTCCGGGGAGGGCACCTCGGGCATCGTCGGCTGGTGGTCGAGGCCGCTCTCCTGACCGTGGAAGGAGGCGCTGCAGAAGAAGATCGGCCGGCCTTTCTGGATGGCGGTGATGCGGCGGGTGGTGAAACTGCGGCCGTCGCGCACTGCGTCGACCTGGTAGATCACCGGGCGGCTGGCGTCGCCGGGGCGCAGGAAGTAGCCGTGCAGCGAGTGCACGCGCCGGCTGGCGTCCACGGTATGAGTGGCCGCGGAGAGCGCCTGGCCGAGCACCTGGCCGCCGAACAGCTGGGGCAGGCCCAGATCCTGGCTACGGCCGCGGAACAGGTTCTCCTCCAGGGGCTCGAGGCGCAGCAGGTCGGCCAGGTCGTTCAGGGCGTCGCTCATTCCGGGTATCCTCCATGGGCCACGGCATCCGCGCGTGGCGGGCGTTCATACGAATGTTTCATTCTGAGTAGTCTACGGGAGTCGGCGGTCATGCGCAGCGACGAGTTCTACATGCATCGTGCCCTCGAGCAGGCACGGCTGGCCGGGGAGGCCGGGGAGGTGCCGGTCGGCGCGGTGGTGGTGGACGCCGCCGGCGAGATCGTCGGCGAGGGCTACAACGCGCCGGTGGCGGGCCATGACCCCAGCGCCCACGCCGAGATCCGCGCCCTGCGCGATGCCGGCACGCGCCTCGGCAACTACCGCCTCGATGGCTGCACCCTGTTCGTGACCCTGGAGCCCTGCCTGATGTGCACCGGGGCGATCATCCACGCGCGGCTGGCACGGGTGGTCTACGGCGCCGCCGAGCCACGCACCGGCATGGTCGAGTCGAAGGCCAACCTGTTCGCCCAGCCCTGGTACAACCATCGAGTGACGGTGGAGGGCGGGGTGCTGGCCGCCCGGGTCTCGAAGTTGCTCAAGGCCTTCTTCGCCGAACGCCGTTCAGGGGCCACCGACGGGTAGGTCGGCCGGCGAGGTGGCCCGCTCGATGCGGTCGCGCCCCAGTGACTTGGCACGGTAGAGGGCGTCGTCGGCGGCCTGGAGCAGCTCATCGGCCACCAGCGGCCCCTCGTCGAGGGTCGCCACGCCGACGCTGAGGGTCACCGGTGCGCCGTCCTGGTGCGTCAGCCGACTCTCGGCGAGGGCCGCCTGCAGGCGCCTCGCCACCGCTTCCGCGTCTTCCGCGCTCGACCCGGGCAGGCAGGCGACGAACTCCTCGCCGCCGAGCCGGGCGAAGACGCCGCCGGCGGCATCGAGCACCGCGTGGCCGAGTCGGCCCAGCTCGGCGAGATAGCGGTCGCCGACCAGGTGACCGAGCCGGTCGTTGACCAGCTTGAAGTGGTCGATATCGCACAGCAGCACGCTCAGCGGCCGCACCCGGTCGTGTTCCGCCAGCACCTGCAGGAAGCGGCGTCGGTTGGGCAGCCGGGTGAGTTCGTCGTGGGTGGCGAGCCACTCGACTTCCTGCTGCAGCCGGGTGCGGTTGCGCACCTCGCGGCGCAGCTCGCGGTTGGAGCGCCGTGCCTGACGGTGCTGCAGTTGCATGTAGCGGCGGGCGAACAGGGCCAGGTAGAGCAGGTAAGCCAGCGTCAGCCCCGCCGCCAGGGTGACCACCGGCAATCGTGGGCGCCGGGCCAGCAGGGCATCGTGGCCGGGGCGGGTGATCAGGGTCAGCGACAGGTCGTCCAGCGTCAGCGGCGAGGCATGGCGCCAGGGGCCGGGGCGCCGGGCGGTGCCCTGGTGGGCGAGCAGCCGGTTGCCGTCCAGCAGCGTCAGGGCGGCAGTGTCGGGGGCGACCTGACGGAACAGCGTGTCCGCCATCGAGCGCAGGCCGACCACCACGCCCACGGCGCCGAGGATGCGGGCGTCCCGGGCCTGGATGACCGGCAGGTAATGGACCATGCCGGGCTGGCCCTGGAGCAGCGCGATGACCCGGGTCTGGCCGATGGTGCCATCGTGCAGGGCCTTGCCCAGCGCCTCGCGTCCGTCCGGCTGAGCCTCGAACAGCCGGGTGCCGAGCAACGGCGTGTTGTACGCATTGGCCGGATGCACGTGGAGGATACGGCTTCGCGGGTCGATGAACGCGATGTTGAGCAGGTACGGGAAGTCCTGGTGGTACAGCTCGGCCTGATAGGCCCACTGGTCGGCGGAGGGCGGTGCGTCCTGCCAGCGCCATGACGCGGCGAAGCGACGCATGGCGGCCAGGTGGTCGTCGATCTCGTCCGAGAGCCGCTGGCCCAGCCGTTGCCCGAGCTCGGCAATCGCCTGCTGCTGCTGGCGGTCGGCGTCCCGATGCTGGTGATACCACAGCCCCATCGTCAGCGTGGCCAGCAGCAGCGAAGGCCACAGGGCGCGCAGGATGCTGTTTCGCGAGGTCCGCCAGCCACCGAGGATGTCGACCAGCTGGGCGAGCAGCAGGCAGGCCTGGGCGGCGAGCAGTGGGCCGTCGGGGCTCAGCGCCAGCGGCCCGTCCGCGGGGTGAGGGGCCAGCAGTTGAGCGAGCAGCGCCAGGCCGGCGGTGCTCATCAGCAGCGGGGCGCCGAGGTTGGCTCGGGTGCGGGTCAGCAGGCTGAGGTTCAGCAGGCCCAGGCACAGCAACATCAGCAGCGGAGGACGCCAGTCGTCGATGTGGCTCCCCGCCATCAGGCGCCCCGCCCAGCGGTTCCAGTCGGCCTGGGACACCCAGGCTTCCGGCAGCTGATAGCTGAGCAGGGCGATGGCCAGCCAGGCCAGCGTCGGCCATGTCACCAGCCGCGACAGCGTCAGGTGCCGCAGGTGCCAGGCCAGCTGGCCGGCGGCGGTCAGGCCGATGACGATCAGTTCCATGCCGGCTCCCGCCAGGGGCAGGGACGCCATCAGCAGGCCGAGCAGCGCCACCAGCGGGGCGGCGGCCGACAGCGGCAGGGCGCCAAGCCGGTATTTCATGAGCGGATCTCAGCCGCTCGGCGGGGCGCCAGTGTCGTCCGCGCCAGAGGGCTGACGGGCGCTGAGGCGATGGAACTGCTGACGGCTGCGGTCCACATAGGCGAGGATCTCGTGGTAGCGACGAATGTTGCGAACGTAGATGACCGGCTCGCCGCCCCTGGCATAGCCGTAGCGGGTCTTGCTGTACCATTCGCGCTCCTGCAGCAGGGGCAGGGCGTCGCGCACGTCTTCCCAGGTGTCGGGGTCGCCGCCGCGCATCTCGGCGAGGCGACGGGCATCGTAGAGATGGCCGAGGCCCACGTTGTAGGCGGCCAGGGCCATGAACAAGCGGTCGTCCCCGGTTATCGACTCCGGCAGACGATCCTTTAGCGAGCGCAGGTAACGCGCGCCGCCATGGATGCTCTGGGCCGGGTCGAGACGGTTGTCGACGCCGAGCTCCCCGGCGGTGGCATTGGTCAGCATCATCAGCCCGCGCACCCCGGTAGGCGAGGTGGCGTCGGGCCGCCAGTGGGATTCCTGATAGCCCACCGCGGCCAGCAGCTTCCAGTCGAATCCGCTGTCGCGAGCGGCCTCGCGGAACAGGGCGTCGTAGGTGGGCAGCCGTTCGTGGACGTGACCGATGAAGGTACGCGCGCCGACGTATTCCAGATAGTTGTCGCGACCCAGATAGCGGGTTTCGAGGCTGGCCAGCAGGCCGCTGTCCTGCAGCGTCTCGAGGAAGCGATTGGCCTCGCGCAGCAGGCCGAGCCCGCGCTCGCTGGGAAAGGCCCAGGCCAGCGACAGCGGGCGCCCCAGCCGGAAACCGTCCTCCACCTCGGGGAAGAACAGCCGGTTGAGGCGGAACTGGCGCTCGAAGACCACGGCGGCGTCCAGGGTTCCATCGGCAACCCGGCCGAGCAGTGCCGAGACCTCGATGTCATCGGCCTCCTGCCAGCTCAGCCAGGGGTGCTCGGCCTTCAGTTCGTGCATCACCCGATCGGTGCCGGTATTGCTCAGGGTGCCGATCGCGAGACCCTCGAGGTCGGCGATCTCGCCGGGGGGCGGCAGCCCGCGGCGATACACCAGCACCGGTTGCAGCGGCAGGATGGGGCGGCTGAACATCAGGCCGTCCAGGGTGGGGTCCAGCGGCAGGGCCGCGGCGCCGAGATCGCCCTCGCGGCGGACCGCCTCGAGGACTCCGGCGATGTCGTGGTCGGCGTCCAGGTTGAGGCTGACGCCCAGGAAATCGGCGAAGCGCCGCATCAGCTCGTATTCGAAGCCGGTCGGCCCCTGGCGGCCCTCGTAGTAGGTCGTGGGGGTGTTACGGGTCTGGACGTTGAGGAAGTCCCGCGTCCGTACCTCCTCGAGCAGAGGTCCGGGGGCGCGGTGGGGGCGGTCGGTGATCAGCCCCAGCCCCAGTAACGCGCACAGGGTCGCGTAGTTGCGCCGGCGGCGGCGCAGGTGGTCGAGCAGGGATGCCAGCATAGTGATGTCGGGATGCGATGAGTACCGCCACCTTACCCAGCGCCTCGCAGGCTGTCATCCACGCCGATTTCTCGCCGCCCGCGCTTTCCAGTATCATGTGCGCTCATTGCCGCCGGCCGCGGCCCCCGTCTTTACCGCATTCTGCTTGTTTCAGAGGCCCCAGGATATGCTCGAACTGCGTGGCGCGCCCGCCCTCTCCGCCTTCCGTCATGCCAAGCTGCTCGAAGCGTTGCACGCCGTGGCTCCACAGGTCGAGGCGCTCGGCGCCGACTACGTGCACTTCGTCGACCACGACGGCGAGCTGGAGGGCGAGGATCGCCGCCTGCTCGAGCGCCTGCTGGACTACGGCCCGGCCCACGATACCGGTGCCCGGGGCGACGGTCGCCTGTTCCTGGTGGTACCCCGCATCGGCACCCAGTCGCCCTGGTCCTCGAAGGCCACCGACATCGCCCGCAACTGCGGCCTGAGCCAGATCCGTCGCCTCGAGCGCGGCATCGCCTACCGGGTGCGCTTCGCCGGCGAGCTCTCCGAGGAGGCCTACGAGGCCGTCCTCGCGGCGCTCCACGACCGCATGACCGAGACGGTGCTGTTCGACGCCTCCGACGCCGCCCGGCTGTTCGCCCACCACGAGCCGGCGCCACTCGGCCAGGTGGACATCCTCGGCGGCGGTCGCCCGGCGCTGGAGGAGGCCAACGTCGCGCTGGGCCTGGCGCTGGCCGAGGACGAGATCGACTACCTGTGCGAGGCCTTCCAGGGCCTGGGCCGCAACCCGGCCGACGTCGAGCTGATGATGTTCGCCCAGGCGAACTCCGAGCACTGCCGGCACAAGATCTTCAACGCCGACTGGGTGGTGGACGGCGAGGCCCAGCCGCGCTCGCTGTTCAAGATGATCAAGAACACCTATGAAGCCTCGCCGGACGACATCCTCTCGGCCTACAGCGACAACGCCGCGGTGATCCGCGGAAGCCGGGCCGGCCGCTTCTTCGCCGCGCCGCTGACCGGCGACGCCGCCGAGCGCGCCGTCTACGCCGCCCACCAGGAGCCGGTCAACATCCTGATGAAGGTGGAGACCCACAACCACCCGACGGCCATCGCCCCGCATCCGGGCGCGGCCACCGGCGCCGGCGGCGAGATCCGCGACGAAGGCGCCACCGGCATCGGCGGCAAGCCCAAGGCGGGCCTGACCGGCTTCACCGTCTCCAACCTGCGCATCCCCGAGTTCGTGCAGCCCTGGGAAGCCTTCGACTACGGCAAGCCCGAACGCATCGTCGACGCCCTCGAGATCATGCTCGAGGGGCCGATCGGCGGCGCCGCCTTCAACAACGAGTTCGGTCGCCCCAACCTGACCGGCTACTTCCGCAGCTACGAGCAGGACGCCCTGGGCGCCAACGGCGTCGAGCGTCGCGGCTTCCACAAGCCGATCATGATCGCCGGCGGCTACGGCAACATCCGCGAGGACCACGTCCAGAAGGGCGAGATTCCGGTCGGCGGCAAGCTGATCGTGATGGGCGGGCCGTCGATGCTGATCGGCCTGGGCGGCGGCGCGGCTTCCTCCATGGCCTCCGGCGCCTCCAGCGCCGACCTGGACTTCGCCTCCGTGCAGCGCGACAACCCCGAGATCGAGCGTCGCGTGCAGGAAGTGATCGACCGCTGCTGGGCGCTGGGCGACGACAACCCGATCTGCTTCATCCACGACGTGGGTGCCGGCGGCCTGTCCAACGCCCTGCCGGAGCTGGTCAAGGACGGCGACCGCGGCGGCCGCTTCGAGCTGCGCGAGGTGCCCAACGCCGAGCCGGGCATGAGCCCGCTGGAGATCTGGTGCAACGAGGCCCAGGAGCGCTACGTGCTCGCCGTGGCCCCGGAGAACCTCGCGGCCTTCGATGCCCTGTGCCAGCGCGAGCGCTGCCCCTACGCCGTGGTCGGCGAGGCCACCGAGGCGCATCACCTGGAGGTCCGCGACGGCCACTTCGACACCAAGCCGGTCGATCTGCCGATGAGCGTGCTGTTCGGCAAGCCGCCCAAGATGACCCGCGAGTTCAGCCGCGAGAGCCGCGAGATGCCGGGCATCATGCTCGACAACCTCGACCTGCGCGAGGCCATGGACCGCGTGCTGCGCCTGCCCACCGTGGCGTCCAAGAACTTCCTGATCACCATCGGTGACCGCTCGATCACCGGCCAGGTGGCCCGTGACCAGATGGTCGGCCCGTGGCAGGTGCCGGTGGCCGACGTGGCGGTGACCACCGCGACCTTCGACACCCATGCCGGCGAGGCCATGGCCATGGGCGAGCGCCCGCCGGTGGCGCTGATCGATCCGGCCGCCAGCGCCCGCCTGGCGGTGGCCGAGACCATCACCAACCTGGCCGCGGCGCCGATCGCCAAGCTCGGCGACGTCAAGCTCTCCGCCAACTGGATGAGCGCGGCCAGCCATCCGGGCGAGAACCAGGCGCTGTATGACGCCGTGCATGCCGTGGGCATGGAGCTGTGCCCGGCGCTCGGCATCGCCGTGCCGGTGGGCAAGGACTCCATGTCCATGCGCACCGCCTGGCAGGCCGAGAACGACAAGGGCGAGGTCGAGGACAAGAGCATCACCTCGCCGCTGACCCTGGTGACCACCGGCTTCGCCCCGGTCACCGACGCCATGAAGACGCTGACCCCGCAGATCGACCTGACCCAGGACGAGTCCGACCTGATCCTGATCGATCTCGGCGGCGGCAAGAACCGCCTCGGCGGCTCGGCGCTGGCCCAGGTCTACGGCCAGGTGGGCGACGAGTGCCCGGACCTGGACGATCCGGAGGACCTCAAGGCGTTCTTCACCGTGATCCAGGGCCTCAACGCCGACGGCAAGCTGCTGGCCTACCACGACCGCAGCGACGGCGGCCTGCTGGTGACCCTGCTGGAGATGGCCTTCGCCGCCCACGCCGGCCTCGAGATCAAGCTCGACTGGCTGATCGACGAGCCCGCCGATGCCTTCAACGCGCTGTTCGCCGAGGAGCTCGGGGCGGTGATCCAGGTGCCGCGGTCGCACACCGAGGACGTGCTGGCGCAGTTCGCCGGCGCCGGCCTCGAGAGCTGCGGCGTGATCGCCCGGCCGCGCTACGACGACCAGGTCCGCGTGACCCTGTTCGAGGAGCCGCTGCTCGAGACCACCCGGCTGCTGGCCCAGCGCACCTGGGCAGAGACCAGCTATCGCATGCAGGCGCTGCGCGACAACGCCGAGTGCGCCAAGAGCGAGTTCGACGGCCTGCTCGACGGCCGCGACCCGGGTCTCTCCGCCCAGCCGAGCTTCGACGTGAACGAGGACATCGCCGCGCCGTTCGTGAACACCGCCAAGCCGGCGGTGGCGGTGCTGCGCGAGCAGGGCGTCAACGGCCACCTGGAGATGGCCTGGTCGTTCGACAACGCCGGCTTCGAGGCCGTCGACGTGCACATGAGCGACATCCTCGAGGGGCGCGTCGGCCTGGAGGAGTTCAAGGGCCTGGTGGCCTGCGGCGGCTTCTCCTACGGCGACGTGCTGGGCGCCGGCGGCGGCTGGGCCAAGTCGGTGCTGTTCAACGAGCGGGCCCGCGAGCAGTTCGCCGGCTTCTTCGGCCGCGACGACAGCTTCGCCCTGGGTGTGTGCAACGGCTGCCAGATGCTGTCCCAGCTCAAGGAGCTGATCCCCGGCGCCGAGGCCTGGCCGCGCTTCGTGCGCAACGAGTCCGAGCAGTTCGAGGCCCGCGTGGCCATGGTGCGCGTGGAGGAGAGCCCGTCGATCCTGCTCTCCGGCATGGAAGGCTCGCTGCTGCCGATCGCCGTGGCCCACGGCGAGGGCCGCGCCGAGTTCCGCGACAGCGCGCACCTGCGCAGCATGCAGGGTTCCCCCCAGGTGGCGCTGCGCTACGTGGACAACTATGGCCAGGTGACCACCCGCTATCCGGCCAACCCCAACGGTTCGCCCTCCGGCATCACCGGCCTGACCACGCCGGACGGCCGCGTCACCGCCATGATGCCGCACCCCGAGCGCGTGGTGCGTGCGGTGACCAATTCCTGGCGTCCGGCCGAGTGGACCCGGGACGGCGCCTGGATGCGTCTGTTCCGCAATGCTCGTCGCTGGCTGGGCTGATCGGTCCCGCTGATCGACGCGAGACGCCCGGGCCACTGGCCCGGGCGTCGTCGTTGGCGGGGTCGCCGTCGGTGGCGGATCAGGTCAGGAAGCGTCGTCGCCGGAGCGCTCCTGCTCCTTGAGGTGGGCTTCCACGTCGTCGAGCAGGTGCTTGAACTGGGCCTGCAGGTAGTCGTAGCGGCCGAAGTCGTGGCCGCAGTCATCGCAGTAGACGTGGTACTGGTCCTGACGCCCCGGAGGCAGTCGTTTCATGCGGCTGCCGCACTTCGGGCACTCGGGGCTGGTCTTCACTTTCATGGGCGACTCTCCTGTGTCGACGAGGAAGATGACATGTCTCCTAGATAGCATGGCAGAGCCTGTCCGGGTCAAGTCTCACGCTGGAACGACGCTTCGCGCTGACGCGGGCCCGGGTGCTCGTTAAGATGGCGCCTGCATCGTCGAGAGGCCCGTCATGACCGAAACCGCTCCGCCCAGCCTGCGCCCCTACCAGCAGCAGGCGGTGACCCGTGTGGTCGAGCACTTCCGCGCCGGCGACGACCCCGCCGTGGTGGTGCTGCCCACCGGCAGCGGCAAGTCGCTGGTGATCGCCGAGCTGGCGCGTCTGGCCCGCGGCCGGGTGCTGGTACTCGCCCACGTGCGCGAGCTGGTCGAGCAGAACCACGCCAAGTACCAGGCCTACGGCCTCGAGGCCGATATCTTCAGCGCCGGCCTGGGCCGCAAGGAAAGCGGCCGCCAGGTGGTGTTCGGCTCGGTGCAGTCGGTGGTGAGGAACCTCGACGGCTTCGACTCGCCTTGTGAAGGGCAGGGTGCCTTCACGCTGCTGGTCATCGACGAGTGTCATCGGGTGTCGCTGGACGAGGATTCCAGCTATCGGCGGGTCATCGCCCATCTGCGCGAGCGCAATCCGCGGCTCAAGGTGCTGGGCCTGACCGCGACCCCCTACCGGCTGGGCCAGGGCTTCCTCTATCACCGCCACTATCACGGCATGGTGCGCGGCGACGACGACTGCTTCTTCCGCGACTGCGTGTTCGAGCAGCCGCTGCGGCTGATGGTCAAGCAGGGCTATCTGGCCGAGCCGCGGCTGGTCGATGCCGCCGTGGAGCGCTACGACTTCTCGGCCCTCGCGCCCGGCAGCGGCGGCCTGTTCCAGGAGGCGGAGCTGAACCGGGTGGCGGCCGGAAACCGGGCGACGCCGGCGATCCTCGAGGAAGTGATCGCCCACGCCGCCGAGCGCGCCGGGGTGATGCTGTTCGCCGCCAGCGTGGCCCATGCCGAGGAGATCATGGGTTACCTGCCCGCCGACCAGGCGGCACTGATCACCGGCGCCACCCCCGCCGCCGAGCGCGAGGCGATCATCCAGGCCTTCAAGGCCCGCGAGCTCAAGTACCTGGTCAACGTGGCGGTGCTGACCACCGGCTTCGACGCGCCCCACGTGGACCTGATCGCCATCCTGCGGCCCACCGAGTCGGTGGGGCTCTACCAGCAGATCGTCGGCCGCGGCCTGCGCCTGGCGCCGGGCAAGCGCGACTGCCTGATCCTCGACTACGCCGGCAATCCCTGGGATCTCTACGCCCCCGAGGTGGGCAGCCCCAGGCCCGCCGGCGACACCGAGCCGGTGCAGGTCGAGTGCCCGCAGTGCGGCCACGCCAACCTGTTCTGGGGCCGGCGCGACGGCGAGATCGTCATCGAGCACTTCGGCCGCCGCTGTCAGGGGCTGGTGGAGGAAGAGAGCGGGGATGGCATGGCATCGGGCGCCGGCAAGAGGCAGCAGTGCAGCTTCCGCTTCCGCTTCAAGGTCTGCGATCAGTGCGGCGCCGAGAACGACACCGCGGCGCGGCGCTGCCACGGCTGCGAGTCGCTGCTGGTGGACGCCGACGACAAGCTGCGCGAGGCGCTCAAGCTGCGCGACGCCCGGGTGCTGCGCGTCTCCGGCATGCAGCTCGAGGCCACCGTCAACGGCCGCGGCCTGCCGCGGCTCAAGGTCGTCTACCACGACGAGGACGGCGCCACCCTGGCCGAATGGTTCGCCCTGGAGACGCCGGCCCAGCGCGGCGCCTTCGCCGCGGCCTTCCTGCGCGAGCACCTGCGTGCCCCGGGCACGCGCTGGTCGCCGACCACGCCGGAGGAGGTGGTCGCCGAACGGCACCGCCTGCGCGCCCCGGACTTCGTGATCGGCCGCAAGGCCGGCCGCCACTGGCAGGTGCGGCGCAAGCTGTTCGACTATACCGGCCGCTATCGCCTCGCCGCCGAGGCGGGATGAGTCACGGCTTACCCTGATCCTCGCCGCTTGGTAGACTGTGCGGTCGATCATTCGCCGCCCCACCAGTTACCGGAGGCCTGCCCCGCGTGAGCGAGACGCCCCCGTCCACCGAGACACCCGACGACGCCCCGGGGTCCCCCGCCGACCCGACCGTCGCCGAGGGGGCCGGGGCGAGCGACGCCGAGGCGCAGGCGCTCAGCCAGAGCGCCGCGGTGCTGGGCCGGCTGTTCGACGAGCCGATCACCGAGCTGCCGGAGGATCTGTATATCCCGCCGGAGGCGCTGAAGGTCTTCCTCGAGGCCTTCGAGGGGCCGCTCGACCTGCTGCTGTACCTGATCCGGCGCCAGAACCTGGACATCCTGGCCATCGACGTGGCCGCCATCACCCACCAGTACATCGAGTACGTGGAGCTGATGAAGGCGATGGAGATCGAGCTGGCCGGCGAGTACCTGCTGATGGCGGCGATGCTGGCCGAGATCAAGTCGCGCACCCTGCTGCCCAAGCCGCCGAAGGAAGGCGGCGACGAGGACGAGGAGGATCCGCGCGCCGAGCTGATCCGCCGCCTGCAGGAGTACGAGCGGCTCAAGAACGCCGCCGAGGCGCTGGCCGAGTTGCCGCGGCTGGGGCGCGACTGGTTCCCGGCCCGGGCGGCGCTGCCGCCGCTGGAGAGCCGGGTGGTGCATCCCGACGTCGAGCTCGACGAGCTGCTCGGCGCCCTGGCCGGCATCCTGCGCCGCGCCGAGCTCAACCAGGCGCACCAGGTCAGCCGCGAGACGCTCTCCACCCGGGAGCGCATGCTGGCGATCATGGAGCGGCTCGACTTCGAGCGCTACACCGCCTTCGAGGCGCTGTTCACCCTCGAGGAGGGCCGCGCCGGCGTGGTGGTGACCTTCATGGCGATCCTCGAGCTGGCCAAGGAGTCGATGATCGAGATCGTGCAGAACGCCCCGCTGTCGCCGATTCACGTGCGCGCCCGGGGCGGCCCGCAGGACGACGAGGCAGATGAAGACGCCTACGCTGACGACGAGCCAGAAGGGGAGAGCCCCTTCGCGGATGACGACGACCAAGGGAGCGAGTCGCCATGACCGCCATGGAAATGCCCGATGCCCTGGACGAGATCCTCGAGGCCGCGCTGCTCGCCGCCGGCGAGCCGCTGTCGCTGGAGCGTCTGGAGAACCTGTTCGACGACCATGAGCTGCCGCCCCGGCGCGCCCTGCGCGAGGCCCTGGGGCGCCTGGAGGCGCGCCACCAGCGCGGTGCCATGGAGCTGCTGGAAACCGCTTCGGGCTACCAGCTGCGCATCCGGCCGCGGCTCTCGAGCTGGGTCTCGCGGCTGTGGGACGAGCGCCCGCAGCGCTACTCCCGGGCGCTGCTGGAGACCCTGGCGCTGATCGCCTATCGCCAGCCGGTGACCCGCGGCGACATCGAGGAGGTGCGCGGCGTCACCGTCAGCGGCCAGATCATGCGCACCCTGGTCGAGCGTGGCTGGGTGCGGGTGGTGGGGCATCGCGACGTGCCGGGTCGCCCGGCGGTCTACGCCACCACCCGCAGCTTCCTCGACGACTTCGGCCTCAAGACCCTCGACGAGCTGCCGCCGATGCACGAGCTCAAGGGCTTCGAGGAGGCGGAGCAGACCCTCGAGGACACGCCGCCGCCGCCCCAGCACGACCTGCTGGCCCAGGCGGACGAGCCCGTCGACGAGGCGGGCCAGGACGAGACACGGGCGCAGGACGAAAAAAATCACGAGGAAGTGGCGGAAACGGACGATCGCGCCGACACTGCCCCCCGCGACGACAGCTTTGCAGAGACGACCGCCGCCGAGGCTTCCGCGCCTGCGGCCGGCGAGACGACGGCCGGGACGGCCGACGATGACCACGCCGGGACGGCGTCCGAGCGGACAGGCCTGAGCTTCGCCGATCTCGAGGCCCGCCTGTCCGAACGTGCCCGGGGCCGCGTCGACGATGACGCTGCCCCGGGGGCGGAATCCACTACCAGCGAGACAGACGACTGATGAGCACCACCACCGAGAAACTGCAGAAGGTCCTGGCCCGGGCCGGCATGGGCTCGCGCCGCGAGATGGAAGCGGCCATCGCCGACGGCCGGGTCAAGGTCAACGGCCAGGTGGCGACCCTGGGCGACCGCATCGAGCCCCGCGACAAGGTCGCCCTCGATGATCGTCCGGTCACCCTGCGCGCCGCCGAGGAGGTGCCGCGGCGCGTGATCATGTACAACAAGCCGGAAGGCGAGCTGTGCACCCGCAAGGATCCGGAAGGGCGGCGCACCGTGTTCGATCGCCTGCCGCGCCTCAAGGGCGAGCGCTGGATCGCCATCGGCCGCCTCGACATCAACACCAGCGGCCTGCTGCTGTTCACCACCGACGGCGAGCTGGCCAACCGGCTGATGCATCCCTCGACCCAGATCGAGCGCGAGTACGCGGTGCGCGTGATGGGCGACGTCCAGCAGTCCCACGTCACGGCGATGGTCGAGGGCGTGATGCTCGACGACGGTCCGGCGCGTTTCACCGACGTGCAGGAGTTCGGCGGTGAGGGCATCAACACCTGGTTCCACGTGGTGATCATGGAGGGCCGCAACCGCGAGGTGCGCCGCCTGTGGGAATCCCAGGGGCTGACCGTCAGCCGCCTCAAGCGGGTGCGCTACGGCAACATCTTCCTCGACAAGCGGGCCAAGGCCAGCGAATGGGTCGAGCTCTCCCAGGAGGAGATCGACGACCTCGCCGGCATGGCCGGCCTGCCGGCGCGCAAGGTGCCTGAGCTGACCCCGGACGAGAAGAACCGCTGGAGCCGCGACAAGAACAAGCGTCGTCCGGTGCAGGCGATGCGCAAGCCCAAGTCGCGTCGTTAGCAAGGCGCGTGTACCGGGGCAGGCCCGCCGGCGAACGGCGCCGCGGGCCTTCCCGCCCCGGCAGGCGAGAAAATTCGCCTAAAGGTGAAAAAGCGCTTGCCATGCCGGGGGCATATCCGTATTATCTGCACCCGTTCGGAAGGGTCGTTAGCTCAGTTGGTAGAGCAGTTGGCTTTTAACCAATTGGTCGTAGGTTCGAATCCTACACGACCCACCAACCGAACCTGGATTCATGGCGACTGAGCCGTCATGCATCATGGGTCGTTAGCTCAGTTGGTAGAGCAGTTGGCTTTTAACCAATTGGTCGTAGGTTCGAATCCTACACGACCCACCAGATTCGACGCCCCTGCCTCCCTGAGGCAGGGGCGTTTTTCGTGCGCGCCCGGTCGGTGGCGCGCCTTGCAAGGGCGGCGGGACGGCGTCATGCTCGACGACGGTCCTTTCGTCTTGCAGGACGCGTTCGGCGCGTATTCCGGCTAGAATGAAAGCGGGTTGGCCAGGGCGGAAGACGCCGCGGTTGACCCACGGTGTGTCGCGGCGTGCGGAGCGCACGCGTGTCGGCACCTGGTGCAATGCAGGGGGAGCCCCTGCCGGTCACAGTGGTAGACACGATGACGATCATGACTTCCCGTGCCGAGCTGCGTGAGCAGCTGGCGCGTTCCTATTGCCCCACGCGCATTCCCGCCGAGGACGAGGCCCGCATCGAGGAGATCAAGCATCTGCTCGAGGCCAACAACGCCGTCCTGGTGGCCCACTACTACACCGACGACGCCATCCAGCAGCTGGCCGAGGAAACCGGCGGCTGCGTGGCGGATTCCCTCGAGATGGCCCGCTTCGGCGCCCGCCATCCGGCCGACACCCTGGTGGTGGCCGGGGTGCGCTTCATGGGCGAGACGGCCAAGATCCTGTCGCCGGAGAAGCGCGTGCTGATGCCGACGCTCGAGGCGACCTGCTCGCTGGACGTGGGCTGCCCGGCCGACGAGTTCAGTGCCTTCTGCGACCAGCATCCCGATCGCACCGTGGTGGTCTACGCCAACACCTCGGCGGCGGTGAAGGCGCGCGCCGACTGGGTCGTGACCTCGTCGATCGCGGTGGAGGTGATCGAACACCTCCAGGCCCGCGGCGAGAAGATCCTGTGGGCGCCGGACAAGCACCTCGGCGGCTACATCCAGAAGCAGACTGGCGCCGACATGCTGCTGTGGGACGGTGCCTGCATCGTCCACGAGGAGTTCAAGGCCAAGGGCGTCGAGGACCTCAAGGGCCTGTACCCGGACGCCGCGGTGCTGGTGCACCCCGAGTCGCCGTCCTCGGTGGTCGAGCTGGCCGACGTGGCGGGCTCCACCTCCCAGCTGATCAAGGCCGCCAAGGAGCTGCCCAACGAGGAGCTGATCGTGGCCACCGACCGCGGCATCTTCTTCAAGATGCAGCAGGCGGTGCCCGAGAAGACCCTGTTCGAGGCGCCCACCGCCGGCAACGGCGCCACCTGCCGCAGCTGCGCCCATTGCCCGTGGATGGCGATGAACGCCCTGGACAACCTGGCCGGCGCGCTGCGCGAGGGCACGGGCGAGATCCAGGTCGGCGACGAGCTGCGCCGGGCCGCGCTCAAGCCGCTCACGCGGATGCTCGAGTTCAATCGCTAGGCGTCGCCCGGCGCTTGAAGAGCGGCGCTTCGCGCCTGGACGCTGGAAGAAAAAACGCCCCTGGACGCGCGTCCGGGGGCGTTGCGTTTTGCCCTGTCTCCCAGCTTCCGGCTACTTGAACTTCTCCATCGTCTCCCGGTAGCCGACGAAGGCCTCGCGGCGCTGCTCGACGCGGGCCAGGGTAGTGGGGTCGCCCTCGATCTTGGCGATGTCCCTGGCGACCTCCAGCTGTTCGATGCCGCGGTCGATGCGACCGGTCAGTTGCAGCTGTTCGGCCCGGGCGAGATGCCCCCAGGCGCGGTGGCCGCTGCGTCCGGCGGCCTCGGCCAGCAGGGTGAAGACCTGGGGGTTCTCCGGCTGGCGGGCGGCCAGTTCGCGCAGCACGCGGTAGGCCTCGCCGGGATCGCGCTGCAGCAGGGCCTCGCCCAGCAGCAGGCCCGCCGGCGCGTAGCCGGGCATCAGTCGCAGCTGGTGGCGGCTGCGGCGGATGGCATCGTCCACCCGGCCGGCGTCGAGGGCGACCTCGGCGGCGGTGGCCGGGAGCAGGGCCAGGTCCGGCCACTGTACGGCCAGGGCCTCGAGGGTGGAGAGCGCCGCGTCGGTCCTGCCTTCCTGGGCGTCGATCAGCGCCGTGACGTAGCGGCGGGCCGCGGGTGGGGCGTCGTCGCGCTGCAGCCGCGTCAGCGCCTGTCGCGGTTCCTGGTCGTGGATGGCGAGCAGGGCCCGGGCGCGGACCATCTGGTATTCGGTGTCATCGCGGCGGTTGTCGCCGGCCGGCAGCTGGGCGACCCGCGCCTGGGCGTCGCTGATGCGTGACTCGGAGACCGGGTGGGTCAGCAGGAATTCCGGCGGTTGCCCGCCCTGCAGGGCCGCCATCTGCTGCATGGCGCGGAACATCTCGACCATGGCCTGCGGATCGTAGCCCGCGTTGGCCAGCGTCTGCAGCCCCAGGCGGTCGGCCTCGCGTTCGAAGCGTCGCGAGTAGGCCAGCTGGTCCTGAAACAGGGCGGCCTGGGAGCCCATGGCGGCGGCGATGCCGGCGTCACCGCCGCCGCCGGCGGCGAGCAGCATGCCCGCGAGCATGGCGGCCATGGCCGGGAGGCGTGTCTGCTCGGCGCGCCGCTGGCCGCGGGCGTAGTGGTTCTGCGAGAGATGGCCCAGCTCGTGGGCCAGCACCGAGGCCAGCGGCCCCTCGCTCTGGGCGAAGGCGAACAGCCCGGCATTGACGCCGATCACCCCGCCGGGCACGGCGAAGGCGTTGAGCCGCTCGCTGGCGACCAGGGTGATGACCGGGTCGATGCCGCCGACCTGGCTGTAGGGCAACAGCCTGGCCACCAGCGAGGAGAGGTAGTGCTCGGCGAGCGGGTCCTGCCACAGCGGGGCGTGGGCGCGGAACTGGCGCAGCCAGGCGCGGCCGAGCCGCGTTTCCTCGCCGCTGACCGCCTGGGTGTCACGTTGGGTCAGGCTCGGCAGCTCGAAGGTCGGCGAGTCGTCGAAGGTCGAGGGTGACGCGGCCTGATCCGGCAGCTCGAGCGACAGCGTCTGGCCGGCGGCCGGGGCGCTCAGTGCCAGGCTCAGGGTGATGGCGGTCAGGCAGGGCAGGGGGCGACGCAGCATGGCCATCCTCGGTCGTCGGGCGCGTGGGGGTGTTCCCTCCGACATTGATTCAGCGGGGAAAGTGCCTTTAAATCGCAGGCATTCATGCCGTTCGCGACGATGAGCGCGACGGCTCCAGGCATTCTCGCGGGAGACGACATGGCTGTGCAACCCGACGACGTCCTCGATGCCAGAGGGCTTTCCTGTCCGTTGCCTCTGCTCAAGGCCAAGCAGGCGCTGTCGCGCCTGGCGCCCGACCAGGTGCTGGAAGTGATGGCCACCGATGCCGGTTCCTGGCGCGACTTCGAGACCTTCATCGCCCAGAGCGCCCATGAGATGCCGGCCCGCGAGGAGCGGGGCGAGGTCTATCACTACTGGATCCGCAAGGGCGGGGAGGCCTCCTCATGACGCTGCGTTCGCTGCTGCGCGGCTGGGTCGATCACTATCTCTCCGACGAAGAGGCGGTGATCCTGCTGGTGGTCCTGGTGCTGGGCTTCGCGGTGGTGATCTGGCTGGGCCAGATGCTGGCGCCCTTCCTTACCGCGCTGGTCATCGCCTTCCTGCTGCAGGGCGGGGTGAATGCCCTGACCCGGCGACGGGTACCGCACTTCCTGGCGGTGATGCTGGTCTATCTGGGCTTCGTCGGCGTGGTGCTGGCCATGGCGCTGGTGCTGCTGCCGCTGATCTGGACCCAGCTGGTCAACCTGCTTCAGGAGACGCCGCGCATGTTCGCCAGCGGCCAGCAGCTGCTCGCCGATCTCCAGACCCGCTATCCCGACCTGGTGACGCCGGCCCAGATCCAGGACTGGGTGGGGATGGCGGGCCGCGAGGTGACCCAGCTCGGCCAGCGGGCGCTGACGCTGTCGCTGGCCTCGCTGGGCAACATCGTGGGGCTGATCGTGTACCTGGTGCTGGTGCCGATCCTGGTGTTCTTCATGCTCAAGGACCGCGACCGGCTGGTGGGCTTCGCGGTGTCATTGCTGCCGCGCCGGCGGGGGCTGATGACCCGGGTATGGCAGGAGATGGATGCCCAGATCGCCAACTACGTGCGTGGCAAGGTCACCGAGATCGTGATCGTCGGCGGCGTGGCCTTCTTCACCTTCGCCTTCTTCGGGCTGCCCTATTCGGCGCTGCTCGGCGTGCTGGTGGGGCTGTCGGTGCTGGTGCCCTACATCGGCGCCGCGGTGGCGACGGTGCCGGTGGCGGCGGTGGCCGGCTTCCACTTCGGCGTCGGCGACCAGTTCCTCTACGTGCTGATCGCCTACGGGGTGATCCAGGCGCTGGACGGCAACGTGCTGGTGCCGGTGCTGTTCTCCGAGGCGGTCAACCTGCATCCGGTGTCGATCATCCTGGCGGTGCTGTTCTTCGGCGGCGTGTGGGGCTTCTGGGGGATCTTCTTCGCCATCCCGCTGGCGACCCTGCTCAAGGCGCTGGTGTATGCCTGGCCGCGGGGCATTCAGCAGCATCGCCAGGAAGAGGCCGCCCACCACGCCCCGAACGGCGCCGACGAGGCCTGACAGCGCAGCGCCGTCCCGGCCGGGACGGCGCGTTCGCGGCTTACTCGCCGGCCGTGATGTCGCCGGCGTGAAGGGCCTGGGCGGCCTCGAGGACCTCGTCCACGTGGCCCTTGACCTTCACCTTGCGCCATTCCCGGGCGAGCCTGCCCTCGGCGTCGATCAGGAAGGTGCTGCGCTCGATCCCCAGGTGTTCCTTGCCGTAGAGCTTCTTGAGCTTGATCACGTCGAACAGCTGGCACACCGCCTCGTCCTTGTCGGACAGCAGCGTGAAGTTGAAGTCCTGCTTGGCCTTGAAGTTCTCCTGGGCGCGGATGCCGTCGCGGGAGACGCCGACGATCACGGTGTTGGCGGCGTCGAAGGCGTCCTTGCGGTCGCGGAAGTCGCCGCCCTCGGTGGTGCAGCCCGGAGTGCTGGCCTTGGGGTAGAAGTAGATCACCACCTGGCGGCCGCGCAGTTCCGAGAGGCTGAGGGTGGTATCGCCGGTGGCGGTGGCGGTGAAGTCGGGCACCGGCTGACCGAGGCTGACGCTCATGATGGGGCTCCAATCGGGGAATGAACGTCATGATTACACGCAACCCGCCGTCGACTGTAAAGTCGCCGCTGTACAGGCTCTCGAGCCCTGAGTACCATTTGGCCCCTGGCATCGCGCCCACGGGCGAGGGCGGGTTTTTCTTGGCGGCCGAGCCCTGCGGTCGCCGGCAGGCAGCGAGAGGACAAGACGAGGATGATCACGGGTAGCATCGTCGCGCTGGCGACACCGATGAAGGTCAACGGCGATATCGACTGGGACGCCCTGCGGGCCCTGGTCCATTTCCATCTGGACAATGGCACCGACGCCATCGTCGCGGCGGGCACCACCGGCGAGCCGACCACCATGTCGTTCGCCGAGCACTTCGACGTCATCCGCGCGGTGGTGGAGGAGGTCGGTGGCCGGGTGCCGGTCATCGCCGGTACCGGCGCCAACGCCACCTCCGAGGCGGTCGAGCTGGCGCGCTACGCCAGCGAAGTGGGGGCGGACTACTGCCTGTCCGTGTGCCCCTACTACAACAAGCCGACCCAGGAAGGCCTCTACCAGCACTTCAAGGCCGTCGCCGAGGGCAGCAACCTGCCGGTGATCCTCTACAACGTGCCCGGCCGCACCTGCTCCGATCTCTACAACGAGACCGTGCTGCGCCTGGCCGAGGTGGACAACATCGTCGGCCTCAAGGATGCCACCGGCAACCTGGAGCGCGCCGAGGACCTGATCGCCCGCCTCAAGGGCAGCGGCTTCATGCTCTACTCCGGCGATGACGGTACCGCCTGCGACTTCATGCTGATGGGCGGCCACGGCGACATCTCGGTGACCGCCAACGTGGCCCCCCGCGCCATGCACGAGCTGTGCGCCGCGGCGGTGGCCGGCGACTCGGAGAAGGCGCACCAGATCAACACCCGTCTGATGCCGCTGCACACCAATCTCGGCATCGAGGCCAACCCGATTCCCGTCAAGTGGGCGCTGAATCGCATGGGGCTGGCCGAGGCGGGCATCCGTCTGCCGCTGACCTGGCTCTCCGAGAAGTACCACTCCACCGTCAGCGAGGCCCTGCAGCTGGCCGGCGTGATCGACGACTGAGGTCGACGAACCGAGAGTGACGACTGACGCGGCGCGAGACGCCGCGACCTGGACAACTTGAGCAAGGTGGACGCATGAGCTCTGCGCTGAAATGGATGCCGCTGGTGGCGGCGCTGGCCCTGGCCGGCTGTGCCCGCGACGGCTACTACGACGACCGTGGCACCGACTACGTCGACGCCGAGTCGAGCGCCCCCCTGGTGCTGCCCGACGCCCGCGACGACCGCCGCTTCGGCAATGCCATGCCGGTTCCCGAAGCGCAGGGGAGCTTCGTCTCACAGGGTGAGGACTTTCGCGTGCCGCCGCCTCGCGCCCTGGGCGCCGGGAGCGGTGTGCAGGCAGGCGGCGTGGCGCTGCGCGAGGCGGCCGGCCAGCGCTGGCTGGTGATCGGCGCCGCGCCCAGCGTCGTCTGGTCCGAGCTCGAGGACTTCGTGGCCGAGCGTGGCCTCACGGTCGTCCAGCGCGACGCCAACCGCGGCCTGCTGCTCACCGATCAGGCGCGGCTCAGCGTCCGGCCCGGCCTGCAGCAGGGGGCCAGCGAGCTGCGCTGCGAGCAGGGCGGTTCGCCCCAGCAGCGCTGCCTGCGCGCCCTGCAGCGTCGCTTCGAGGCCCGTGGTGCCACCGCCAGCGCCTCCTCGCTGGCGGTCCAGCGCCCCGGAGATCAGGCCAATCCGCTGCTCACCCGGTCCGGCGGTGAATGGCGCCTGGAGCTGCCCTATGGCGTGGATCGCACCTGGGCCGAGCTGAGCTACCAGCTCGAGGCGGACTTCGCGGTGCAAGAGCGTCGCGAGCTGCTGGAGCAGGACGCCGAGGCCCGCACCTTCCTGGTCGACTATCTGACGCTCAGCGCCCGCAGCGAGGGAATCTGGGACACCCTGACCAGCTTCGGCGGGGCGGACCCCCAGCGCATTCGCCTGTCGCTCGAGGCCTCGGGGCCGCAGAGTGCCGTGCTGAAGGCCGATTCCGCCGACGACCGCGAGCTGTCCGACGAGGATCGTCGCGAGCTGCTCGAGCGGGTGGCGGGCCTGCTGGGCTGATGACGGAGGTCGCGACGCGGCGGCTGCAGTTCGCCTCGCTCGGCAGCGGCAGCAAGGGCAATGCCACCCTGGTCAGCGACGGCGAGACGCGCCTGCTGATCGACTGCGGCTTCGGTCTCAGGGAGACCGAGCGTCGCCTGGCGCGCTTCGACCTCCATCCTCGCCAGCTCGATGCCGTGCTCGTCACCCACGAGCACGGCGATCACATCCGCGGGGTCGGTCCGCTGGCGCGGCGTCACAAGGTGCCGGTCTATCTCACCCCGGGCACCTGGCTGTCGGGCAAGCTCGGCGAGGTGCCGCATCGGCACTGGATCACCCCCCAGGCGCGCTTCGCCGTGAAGGGCATCGAGATCGACCCGGTCACGGTGCCCCACGACGCCCGGGAGCCGGTGCAGTTCCGGCTGGCCGCCGCCGGTCGCCGCCTGGGCCTGCTCACCGATCTGGGTCATCCCAGCGAGCACGTGGTCGAGGCCTTCCGCGGCTGCGACGCCCTGGTGCTGGAGTGCAATCACGACGTCCATCTGCTGGAGACCGGCCCCTACCCGCCGAGCTTGAAGCGCCGGGTCGGCGGCCAGTGGGGGCACCTGGCCAACGCCCAGTCCGCCTGGCTGCTGCGGCGGCTGGGGCTGGACGGCCTGCAGCGCATCGTCTGCTCGCACCTTTCCGAACACAACAATCGCCCCGAGCTGGCCCTGGAGGCCCTGGTGCCACTGCTCGACGGCGACGATTCGCGCCTGACGGTGGCGGCCCAGGATCAGGGGCTGGACTGGCAGGCGATCACCTGAGATTCCAGAATTCCATCTGACTGTTGCCTGTGGAGGCTCCCATGGAAAAGCGCCAAGAACTCTATGCCGGCAAGGCCAAGTCCGTCTTCGCCACCGATGACCCGGATCGCCTGATCCTGCACTTCCGCGACGACACCAGCGCCTTCGACGGCGAGCGCATGGAGTCGCTGGAGCGCAAGGGCAAGGTCAACAACCGCTTCAATGCCTTCATCATGGGCAAGCTCGAGGAAGCCGGCATCCCGACCCACTTCGAGGGCCTGCTCGGCGACAACGAGTGCGTGGTCAAGAACATGGACATGCTTCCGGTCGAGTGCGTGGTGCGCAACATCGCCGCCGGCGGCCTGGTCAAGCGCCTCGGCGTGGAAGAGGGCAGCGAGCTCAATCCGCCGACCTTCGAGCTGTTCCTCAAGAACGACGCCCTGCATGACCCGATGATCAACGAGTCGCTGGCCGAGACCTTCGGCTGGGCGACCCCGGAGCAGCTGGCCGAGATGAAGGCGCTGACCTTCCGCGTCAACGAGGTGCTCAAGGCGCTGTTCGCCGCCGGCGACCTGCTGCTGGTGGACTACAAGCTCGAGTTCGGCGTGTTCCAGGGCCGGATCGTGCTGGGTGACGAGTTCTCCCCGGACGGTTGCCGCCTGTGGGACGCCGAGACCCGCGAGAAGCTGGACAAGGACCGCTTCCGCCAGGGGCTGGGCGGCGTGATCGAGGCCTACGAAGAGGTGGGCAAGCGGATCGGCGTCGACTTCTCTTGAAGACGACTGCCATGCCGAACGAAGGGCCCTGCGGGGCCCTTCGTCGTTTCTGGCATCCGGCACTCGGCACGGGTGAGGTGCGCGCCGGAGCGGTGCCGTCATGGGGTCAGACCCCGGCGGTCTCGCCGTGGCAGGCGAGGTGCGCGACCACAGGCAGGATGGCCTGGCTGGGGTCTGACCCCATGAAAGCCTGTGTTCCTGCTCTCTGCCGCTACGCCGCCACGATTTCGACGACCTCCAGCGCTGTCTCGCCGGTCTCACTGGTGAGGGCTTGGAAGCGCACGTCGACGTCGCGCAGCCGCACGCCGTAGATGCGTTCCTCCGCACCCTGGCGATAGGCGGGGCGCGGGTCCTGGGCCAGCACCTGCTGGATCAGTGCGCGCAGCGAGGCGCCGTCGGGGCGGGCGGCCAGCGCCGCCTCGGCCATCGGCGTCAGGCGCACGGGCAGGGCGCTCGGCGCCTCGGGGGCGAAGCCGGCGCGGGCCTCGGGGCGCGATTCCGCCCAGGGCAGGTAGGGCTTGATGTCGAGCACCGGGGTGCCGTCGACCAGGTCGGCGCCGCGCAGCCGCAGGCGCACGCCGTCGTCGGTGTCGATGCCCTCGAGCTCGACCAGCGACAGCCCCAGGCGGTTGGGGCGGTGGGTGCTGCGGCTGGCGAACACGCCCACTTTCGCGTTGCCACCCAGGCGCGGCGGCCGCACCAGCGGCGTCCAGCGTTCGGGGCTCAGGTGGAAGACGAAGGTCACCCACAGGTGGCTGAAGGCCTCCAGGCCGCGCACCGCCAGCGGATCGTCGTGGGGGGGCGTCAGCACCAGGCTGGCCCGGGCGGCGTCGGCCAGCCCCGGCTGGCGGGGAATGCCGAACTTGTCGGGGTAGTCGCTCTCGATGCGTCCGATGGGTGTCAGGTCGAAGGTTCGGGGCGTCTCGTTCATGCGCGCGTCCGCCGGTCGCCGGGGCGATGATGCGCCGCCCCTGCCATGGGCATTGGCGCGGCGGCATCGCTTCGGTAGTCTCTGGGCGTCTTCATCTTCGCAGGGTGTCCCTCATGGGTCAGTTCGAATCTCCGCACGACGCGGCGCCGCGCATTCTCTACCGCGAGGCTCGCGCCCAGGACGGCGGCGATCAGGCCGAGGTCTTCCATCATGCCGTCATGCAGGGCGCCATGAGCCACTACACGCTGGCCGCCCGGCAGGCCTGGGCGGCGGTGCTGCCCCGCGAGGGCAGTGCCTGGGTGGCGCGGCATGCGCTTTACACCACCCTGGTGGCGACCTGTGACGGTCGCTGCGTGGCCTTCCTGGAGCTGGACCTGCCCCGCGGCCATGTGGAGTCGCTCTACGTCTGGCCGTCGCTGGCCCGGCGCGGCATCGGCGGTGCCCTGCTGGGGCACGCCGAGCGCCTGGTGCGCGAGCGCGGTGGCGAGCGCTTGAGCATCGACGCCAGCCTGGTGATGGCCGACGGCCTGGAGCGCCGCGGCTGGTCCCGGGTGCGCGAGGAATGGGTCGAGCGTGGCGGCGAACGGCTGCCGCGCCGGCGCCTGGAGAAGCCCCTGGCGCCGCAGCCGGCCTGAGTCGGGCGCCGCCTAGGCGCCTTGTTCCAGGAAGCGCATCGACAGGTCGATCGCCTTGACGTCCTTGGTCAGGGCGCCGCTGGAGATGCGGTCGACGCCGGTCTCGGCGATGGCCTGGAGGGTCGTCTCGTCGACGTTGCCCGAGGCCTCGAGGATGGCGCGCCCCTCGTTGCGGCGCACCGCCTCGCGCATGTCGTCGAGCGAGAAGTTGTCGAGCATGATGATGTCGGCCTGGGCGGCCAGCGCCTGGTCGAGCTCCTCGAAGGTCTCCACTTCCACTTCCACCGGCAGGTCGCGGGCGATGCGTCGGGCTTCCTCGACCGCCGCGGCGATGCCGCCGCAGGCCGCGATGTGGTTCTCCTTGATCAGGAAGGCGTCATAGAGGCCGATGCGGTGGTTGAGGCCGCCGCCGCAGGTCACGGCGTATTTCTGCGCCAGGCGCATGCCGGGCAGGGTCTTGCGGGTGTCGAGGATGCCCACGCCGGTGCCGTCCAGCAGGTCGACGTAGTGCCGGGTGCGGGTGGCGGTGGCGGACAGCGTCTGCAGCAGGTTCAGCGCCGCGCGCTCGCCGGTGAGCAGGCTGCGTGCCGGTCCTTCCAGCTCGAGCAGCGGCGCCCCGGCCTCGAGGCGGTCGCCGTCGGCGGCCTGCCAGCGCAGTGCCACCCGGGCGTCGAGGCGGCGGAACAGCTCGTCGACCCAGGCCACGCCGCACAGCACCGTCGGCTCGCGGGTGATCACCCGGGCCCGGGCCCACTCCTTCTCGGGGATCAGCTCGGCGGTGATGTCACCGGGGCCGACGTCCTCGGCCAGCAGCCGGGCGGCGCTGTTGCGGATCTCTTCGGCGAGGGCGTCCTGATAATGCATGGTGGCGTGGCCTCTGTGCGGGGAAGCTAGGGGCGTTCATTATAGGGGAAAGGTCAGGACCGACGTCAGGGGGAAAGATGCCGATTCACGAGGGCTGGCTGGCGGATGCCCGGCGGGTGCCGTCGCCCAACCACAACGCACGGCCGGCCGGCGAGGTCTCGCTGCTGGTGCTGCATTCCATCAGCCTGCCGCCGGGCGAGTTCGCCGGCGATGCCATCGAGCGGCTGTTCACCAATCGCCTGGAGCCGGACGCCCACCCGTTCTTCGCCGAGATCGCCGGGCTTCGGGTCTCCGCGCACCTGCTGATTCGTCGCGACGGCGAATGCGTGCAGTTCGTGCCCTTCCACGACCGGGCCTGGCACGCCGGCCGCTCGCGCTGGCGGGACGGCGGGGTCGAGCGCGAGGGGCTGAACGACTTCTCGGTGGGCATCGAGCTCGAGGGCGACGAGGTTTCGCCCTATACCGCGGCCCAGTACGAGGCCCTGGCCCGGGCGACCCGAGCGCTGCTGGCGGGCTATCCGGCGATGAGCGAGGCGCGCATCACCAGCCATGCCCATGTCGCGCCACTACGCAAGACCGACCCCGGGCCGGCCTTCGACTGGGCCTATTTTCGCCAGCGCCTGGCCGCCACGGCCATTCTTTCGTAATAAAACTGTTTTATAAAAGCCCGTGGCGTGTCGAGGAAACGTGTCGGCGAAGCGGCGATGAAATCGGATAACGCCGTCGATCTGGCTCGATTCAGCAGGAAACGGGAACTGGCATCCGATTTCAAAGTTTTGAAAAGGCTTTCCATATCTGCTTCAATTGGCAGTCGGCAGCGTTTGCGGTATCGTCGGCGCACCCGCCGACTTTAGTCGTGCTGACTTGTAAAACGACTACAACAGAAATATTCCGGCATGGAGGTGATCCTTCCATGACCGTCATCATGCGCCACACCCCCTTGCTGGGGGCTGTTGCCCCCAACGTCATTCGGAGAGACGTCTATGAGTCTTGAGACAAGAGAAGATCTCGATCCGGTCGAAACCGCGGAATGGTTGGATTCCCTGGAATCGGTACTGGATCGCGAGGGCGAGGAACGTGCCCGGTATCTGATGACCCGCCTGGCGGATCGCTATCGCCATGACGGCATGCAGGTGCCTTTCTCGGTCACGACGCCGCACCGCAACACCATTCCGGTGCACCGCGAGGCGCCGATGCCCGGCGATCTCTTCATGGAACGTCGTATCCGCTCGCTGATCCGCTGGAACATGGCAGCGATGGTGACCCGGGCCAACAAGGCCAACAAGGGCATCGGCGGCCACCTGGCCAGCTTCATGTCCTCGGCGACCCTCTATGACGTGGGCTTCAACCACTTCTTCCGCGCGGCCAACGGCGACTTCAAGGGCGACCTGGTGTTCATCCAGGGCCACAGTGCGCCGGGCATCTATGCGCGCTCCTTCCTGGAAGGGCGTCTCACCGAGGCGCAGATGGACAAGTTCCGCCAGGAAGTCGACGGCGACGGCCTGTCCTCCTATCCGCACCCCTGGCTGATGCCGGACTACTGGCAGCTGCCCACCGTGTCCATGGGCCTCGGCCCGATCATGGCCATCTACCAGGCCCACGTCATGAAGTACCTGGACCAGCGTGGCCTGCAGCCGATGCAGGACCGCAAGGTCTGGGCCTTCCTGGGCGACGGTGAGTGCGACGAGCCGGAGACCCTGGGGGCGATCCACCTGGCCAGCCGCGAGAAGCTCGACAACCTCAACTTCGTCATCAACTGCAACCTGCAGCGTCTCGATGGCCCGGTGCGCGGCAACTCCCGCATCATGGACGAGCTCGAGGGCGTGTTCCGCGGTGCCGGCTGGAACGTCATCAAGGTCGTCTGGGGTCGCCATTGGGATACCCTGTTCGAGAAGGACAAGAAGGGCGTCCTGCAGAAGCTGATGGACGAGACCGTCGACGGCGAATACCAGAACTGCAAGGCCAACGGTGGCGCCTATACCCGGGAGCACTTCTTCGGCAAGTACCCGGAAACCGCCGAGATGGTCAAGGACATGTCCGACGAGGACATCTGGAAGCTCAACCGCGGCGGCCACGATCCGTTCAAGGTCTACGCGGCCTACCACGAGGCCTTCCACAACGACAGCGGCCGTCCCACCGTGATCCTGGCGCACACCGTCAAGGGCTACGGCCTGGGTGCCGCCGGCGGCGAAGCCGACATGGAAGCGCACCAGATCAAGTCCATCGACGATCAGGACGTGCTCAAGAGCTTCCGCGACCGCTTCGGCATCCCGGTGTCCGACGAGGCCATCGAGAACGAGATGCCGTACTACAAGCCGGGCGACGACAGCCCGGAGATGAAGTACATGCATCTCCAGCGCGAGCGCCTGGGCGGCTACCTGCCGGCGCGCAACCCGGATTTCGAGGCGCTCGACATCCCGGGTCTCGACGACAAGATCTTCGCCTCCCAGACCGCCGGCTCCAAGGGCCGTGAGGTCTCCACCACCATGGCCTTCGTGCGGATCCTGAACGGTCTGGTCAAGCACAAGGGCTTCGGCAAGCAGGTCGTGCCGATCGTGCCCGACGAGGCGCGGACCTTCGGCATGGAAGGCATGTTCCGTCAGCTCGGCATCTACACCTCCGAGGGCCAGAAGTACGAGCCCATGGACAAGGGCCAGCTGATGTTCTACCGCGAGGACAAGGCCGGCCAGGTGCTCGAAGAGGGCATCACCGAGGCCGGCGCCATGTCCTCCTGGATCGCCGCCGCGACCTCCTACAGCAACCACGGGCTGCCGCTGCTGCCGTTCTACATCTACTACTCGATGTTCGGCTTCCAGCGCATCGGTGACCTGGCCTGGGCCGCCGGCGACATGCAGGCGCGCGGCTTCCTGGTCGGCGGCACCGCCGGTCGTACCACCCTCAATGGCGAGGGCCTGCAGCACCAGGACGGTCACAGCCTGATCCAGGCCTCGACCATCCCCAACTGCCGCAGCTACGACCCGACCTACGCCCACGAGGTCGCGGTCATCGTGCAGGACGGTCTGAAGCGCATGTTCGCCGACAAGGAGAACTGCTTCTACTACCTGACGGTGATGAACGAGAACTACGAGCAGCCGGCCCTCGAGGAGGTCCCTGCCGACGACATCATCAAGGGCATGTACCTGCTGCGCGAGACCCAGGGCGACAAGCGGGTCCAGCTGATGGGCTCCGGCACCATCCTGCGCGAGGTCGAGGCCGCCGCCGAGATGCTCGCCGAGGAGTGGGGCGTGGGCGCCGACATCTGGAGCGTCACCAGCTTCAACGAGCTGCGTCGCGAGGCCCTGGAAGTCGACCGTCAGGCGTTCCTGCATCCGGCCGACGAGCCGGGCAAGCCGCACGTCACGCGCTGCCTGGAAGGCCGTGAGGGTCCGGCCATCGTCTCCACCGACTACATGAAGCTGTACGCCGACCAGGTCCGCGCCTGGGTGCCGACCGACTATCATGTGCTCGGAACCGACGGTTTCGGCCGCTCCGATACCCGCGAGAAGCTGCGTCACTTCTTCGAGGTCAACCGCTACTTCGTCACCGTGGCCGCGCTCAAGGCGCTGGCCGACCGCGGCGAGATCGATCGCAAGGTCGTCGGCGAGGCCATCGAGAAGTACGGTATCGACCCCAGCAAGCCGAGCCCGCTCTCTGTCTGAGGCGTCGACCGACCGGTGGCATGGCGGGCCTGTCGAAAGGCCCGCCCCGTGAAGAGTTTGAAGGAGCGCGACCTTGAGTAGCGAAATCATCAAAGTGCCCGACATCGGTGGCGACACCGATGTGGAAATCATCGAGATCGCGGTGGCGGTCGGCGACGTCATCGCCGCCGAGGACTCCCTGATCACCCTGGAATCCGACAAGGCTTCCATGGACGTGCCGTCGCCCAAGGGCGGCAAGGTCGTCAAGGTGCTGGTCAAGGAAGGCGACACCGTCTCCGAGGGTGACGACATCGTCGAGCTGGAGGTCGAGGGCGGCGGCGACGCCGAGCCCGAGCAGCCCGCCGAGGCCGCCTCGGAAGCGCCGGCCGAGCCGGCCGCGGACTCCAAGCCGGCACCGGCCGCCAAGCCGGCGTCCGGCGGCAGCCAGACCGTGGACATCACCGTGCCCGACCTGGGCGGCGCCAGCGACGTCGAGATCATCGAGGTCGCGGTGTCCGAGGGCGACGAGGTGGCCGCCGAGGACACCCTGATCACCCTGGAGTCCGACAAGGCCTCCATGGACGTGCCGAGCCCGCACGCCGGCAAGATCGCCAGCTTCACCGTCAAGGAAGGCGACACCGTCTCCGAAGGCGACGTGATCGGCACCATCCAGATCGCCGGTGGCGCCGACGAGGCGCCGGCCGAGGAAGCCGAGTCCGCACCCGCCGAGCAGGCTCCGGCCGCCGAGGCCGCCCCGGCCGAGGAAGCCAGCGGCGAGCCCGAGCGTCGCGAGGTTCGCGTGCCGGACCTGTCCGGTTCCAGCGACGTGCCGGTGATCGAGATCGCCGCCAGCGTCGGCGACGAGGTGGCCGAGGAAGATCCGCTGATCACCCTGGAGTCCGACAAGGCCACCATGGACGTGCCGAGCCCGTTCGCGGGCAAGCTGGTCGAGCTGACCGTCAAGGAAAGCGACACCGTCTCCGAAGGCGACCTGATCGGCTACATCGAGACCGCCGGCGCCGCGCCGAAGGCCGCTCCTCAGCAGCAGAGTGCGCCCAAGGCCGAGGCCCCGGCCAAGTCGGAGCAGCCGGCCAAGGCCGCCGCGCCCGCGAGTGCCCCGGCCAGCGCCGAGAAGCCGCGTGACGGCAAGCGCGTGCACGCCGGTCCGGCGGTGCGCATGCTGGCTCGCGAGTTCGGCGTCGATCTCGCCCTGGTCAAGCCCAGCGGTCCCAAGGAGCGCGTGCTCAAGGAAGACGTCCAGGCCTACGTCAAGCAGGTGATGTCGGGTCAGGCCAAGGCGCCGGCTGCCGCGCCGGCCGTGGCCGAGGGCGGTTCCGGCATTCCGCCGATCCCGGACCAGGACTTCAGCCAGTTCGGCGAGGTGGAAGAGAAGAAGATGGGTCGCCTGATGAAGATGGGCGCCACCAATCTTCATCGCAGCTGGGTCAACATCCCGCATGTCACCCAGTTCGACGAGGCCGACATCACCGAGCTCGAGGCCTTCCGCAAGTCGATGAAGGCCGAGGCCGAGGCGCAGGGTGCCAAGCTCACGCCGCTGCCGTTCCTGATCAAGGCCTGCGCCGTGGCGCTGCAGAAGTTCCCGCAGTTCAACGTCAGCCTGAAGAGCGACGGCGAGACCGTGGTGCAGAAGAAGTACGTGCACATCGGCATCGCCGTGGACACGCCGGACGGCCTGATGGTCCCGGTGATTCGCGACGCCGACCAGAAGTCGCTGATCGATCTGGCCAAGGAGTCCGTTGAGCTGGCCAAGAAGGCGCAGTCGAAGAAGCTCAAGCGCGAGGAGATGACCGGTGGCTGCTTCACCATCTCCAGCCTGGGCTCGATCGGCGGCACCGCCTTCACGCCGATCGTCAACCCGCCGGAAGTCGCCATCCTCGGCGTTTCCAAGGCCTCGATGAAGCCGGTGTGGGACGGCGCGACCTTCCAGCCGCGGCTGACCATGCCGCTGTCGCTCTCCTACGACCACCGGGCGGTCAACGGTGCCGACGCGGCGCGCTTCACCGCCTTCCTCGGCCAGGTGCTGACGGACATCCGTCGCCTGCTGCTCTGATCCGGGGCGAGTGAGCCACGACCGACGGCGCCGCAAGGCGCCGTCGGCGTTTCCGGGCAGGGAATACCAAAGTGCTAGAACCGCCAGCTCCTTGATCGCACGGGATTTTCGCGTGCACTCAGGGCCTTGTGGCCCGTGTGTCGCTTGTGTGACGACGGTCGCCCCGGTATGGTTCGCTATTCTCCATTTCTCCTCTTTTTCGAATCCACCACCACTTCCAAGGAGCAGTTCGATGCGAGTGATCCTGTTGGGCGCGCCGGGCGCCGGCAAGGGAACCCAGGCCCAGTTCATCTGCGAGCGCTACGGCATTCCGCAGATTTCCACCGGTGACATGCTGCGTGCCGCCGTCAAGGAAGGCAGCGAGCTGGGCCTCAAGGTCCAGGAGATCATGACCACCGGCGGCCTGGTATCCGATGACATCATCATCGCCCTGGTCAAGGAGCGCATCGCCCAGCCGGACTGCGCCAACGGCTTCCTGTTCGACGGCTTCCCGCGCACCATTCCCCAGGCCGACGCCATGAAGGAAGCGGGCGTGAAGCTCGATCACGTGCTCGAGATCGCCGTGCCCGACGAGGAAATCGTCAACCGCCTGGCCGGCCGCCGCGTGCACCCGGCCTCCGGCCGCGTCTACCACGTCGACCACAATCCGCCGAAGGAAGAGGGCAAGGACGACGTCACCGGCGAGGCGCTGATCCAGCGCGACGACGACAGCGAAGCCACCGTGCGCAATCGCCTGTCCGTCTATCACGAGCAGACCGCACCGCTGGTGGACTACTACCAGCAGTGGGCGCAGCAGGAACCCGATGCCGCGCCGGCCTACCACAAGGTGGAAGGCGTGGGCAGCGTCGATGACATCACCAGTCAGGTGATCGCCGCCCTCGAGAGCTGAGAAAAGGCTGTCCGGTTTCTGCGCTCCGGCGGCGGCCAGGCTAGGCGCCCCACCTGTCTTCGCTTGCGACGGAATCCCGCACTTTTCTTCATTCCGGCCACGGCCCGCATTGCGCGGGCCGTTGTCGTATAATGCCCCGACACTTCCCGCACCGTTAGAGACCCATGCCGATCCTGCTGGCCCTGGATGCCTCCTCGAGCGCCTGCTCCGCCGCCCTGCTGCGGCGTCGCGAGGACGCCGACGACGAGGTGATCTCCCGCTTCGAACTCACTCCCCGAGCCCATACCCGCCGGTTGATGCCGATGATCGACGAGGTGCTGGCCGAGGCCGGCGTCGCCCCGGCCGAGCTGGACGCGGTGGCCTATGGCCATGGCCCGGGGTCCTTCACCGGCCTGCGCATCGCCGCCGGCGCCGCCCAGGGCCTGGCCTTCGGCCTCGACCGCCCGCTGCTCGGGGTCTCGACCCTGCAGGCGCTGGCCCTGGGCGCGCATCTTCGCCATCGCTACCGCTATCTGGTCACCGCGCTGGATGCGCGCATGGGCGAGATCTACGCCGCCGCCTGGCAGTGCTTCGACGGCCGCGTCGAATGCCTGGCCGAGGAGGCGGTGCTGCCGCCCGAACGGCTGCGCCTGCCCGAGGCCCATGCCGATCACGACTGGGTCGGCGTGGGCTCCGGCTGGACCCTGTGGGACGCCATGCCGGCCGACGTGCAGGCCGGCATGAGCCTGTGCCTGCCCGATCAGGAGGCCGCCGCCGAGGACATGGTGCGCCTGGCCGCCGATGCCTTCGAGGCCGGTGAAGGGCGCCCGGCCGCCGAGGTGCAGCCGGTCTACCTGCGCGACCAGGTCGCCTGGCAGAAGAGCCGATGAGCGCGGTCGCGGCCAACGACGCGGCCCTGGCCGCGCGCTGGGGGCTGCCCGACGCCGATGCGCTGGCGTCGGGCGAGGCGCCGCCGCTGCGGCTCGGCCGCGAGAACGGCCGGCTGGTGCTGGCCGGCGATGCCAAGCGTTACGGCAAGCCGCTGGCGGTGGACTTCGTCGAGGGCAAGGCGGCCCACCGGCGCCGCTTCGGCGGCGGCCGCGGCCAGCTGATCGCCAAGGCCTGCGGGCTCGGCAAGGGCGCCACGCCCTCGGTGGTGGACGCCACCGCGGGGCTCGGCCGCGATGCCTTCGTGCTGGCGACGCTCGGCGCCGAGGTGCTGATGGTCGAGCGGGTCGCGGCCATCGCCGCACTGCTCGAGGACGGCCTGGCGCGCGCCATGGCGGACCCGGACACCGCCGAGATCGCCGCGCGGCTGCGCCTGACCCATGGCGACGCGAGCCGCGAGCTCGCCACCCTGGTGGCGCAGTCTTCCGTCGCGCCCCAGGTGGTCCATCTGGACCCGATGTTTCCCCATCGCGAGAAGTCGGCGCTGGTGAAGAAGGAGATGCGGCTGTTCCGCGAGCTGGCCGGCGACGACGCCGACGCGCCCAGGCTGCTGGAAGCGGCGCTGGACGTGGCGACCCATCGGGTGGTGGTCAAGCGGCCACGCAAGGCGCCGCCCATCGAGGGGCCTGCGCCGCGCCACGTGCTGGAGGGCAAGACCAGCCGTTACGACCTCTATGTCCATCGTGCCCTGAGCGACTAGTCCCCGCTAGTCGTCCGGCGTCGCCGCATGCTCTCCGGAGGCTCCTCGCGCGGCGACCCGCCGGGCGGCGATCCGCCGGGCGGCGATCCGCTCCAGCCGATGGCGCAGCGCCGGGTCGAACAGCGTCCGGCTGCGCCGCGCGGCCTCGCGCAGCGTCTCTTCATAGTGCAGGCGGTCGTCGCGGACCGTCAGCCAGCCCTCGCGTTCCAGGCTTTCCAGCAGGCCGTCGAACAGCCTTGCGTCGAAGAATTCCGGGGCGTCGCGCCCGGTGAGCCGTGCCAGGCGCTCGGCGAGCTGGCGGGCGTGACTCGCCAGGCCGTCGTGGTCGAAGTGGCCCGGCGCCTCGCCGAGCAGGGCAGCGACCAGCAGGTAGCCGCGTTCCAGCGTCGGACGGATCAGCCGTCCCAGCATGCGCAGCTGTTCGGCCTCGGCCAGCCCCTCGGCGCGTCGCCATCCCTGTCCTTCCTGGATCAGCAGCCCGGCCTCGGCGAGCTGGGCGAGGGTGGCGTCCAGCGCCGCCTCGAAGTCGGCCGGCGCCTCGATCGACAGCTCGTGCTCCAGCACCGGCCAGCCCGGTGCCAGCAGCGCCGCCAGAGCGTCGCGGCGATGGCGGCCCTGATGACGAAAGGCGAAGGCGACGAGGCCGGCCAGTGCGTAGAGGTGCAGCACGTTGTTGCGATACCAGGCCAGGCGGCCCGCCTGGTGGTCGTCGGCGGCCACCAGGTCGCCCAGCGGGTGCGGTCGGTAGTCGAGCAGTCCCAGGGCGCGGGCGTGATCGATCCAGTCCCGTGGGCTGCCGGGGGGCAGGGGGTGGCCCTCGTCGCCGGGGCGCGGGCGCTTGAGCTCGGCCAGCAGTGCGAGCTGGCGTTCGAGCAGCTCGGCTTCGATGGCCCGGTGCGGCGTGGCCAGCAGCCCCAGGGCGACCAGGTTCACCGGATTGAGGGTGGCGGCGGCGTTGATGCGCCGGGCCAGGGTCTCGCCCAGCCGGGACACCGCCGAGGCGCGCCAGGTCGGACGGGGCTCGCCGATGGCCGCGCGCCAGTCCGGTTGATGGGTGTCCAGGAAGGTCGCCAGGTCCAGCGGCTCGCCGACGTTCACCGTGACCCGGCCGTAGGGCTCGCGCAGCCTGCCCAGCACGCCGAGCAGCGCCAGCGGACTCTCCTTGCGCTTGGCGCCGCCGGCCAGCTCGCGCCGGTAGCTGGCCTCCTCGAGGATGCGCTCGTAGCCGATGTAGACCGGCACGAACGACAGCGGCCGGCCGGCGGCGGGGCGACGCAGGAAGGAACCCAGGGTCATGGCCAGCATGCCCGGGCGTGGCGCCAGCAGCCGGCCGCTGCGCGAGCGCCCGCCCTCGATGAAGTACTCGAGGCTGTGGCCGCGGGACAGCAGGCGATGCAGGTACTCGTCGAAGACCCGCGCGTAGAGCGGCTGACCGCGGAAGCTGCGGCGCAGGAAGAAGGCGCCGCCACGGCGCAGCAGGGGGCCGATCACGGGCATGTCCAGGTTGCGGCCGGCGGCGATGTGCGGCGGCATCAGCCCCTGTTCGTAGAGCACGTAGGACAGCAGCAGGTAGTCGATATGGCTGCGGTGGCAGGGCACGTAGACCAGGGTGTGGTGCCCGGCCAGCGCCTTGACGCGCTCGATGCCGCGCAGGTCGATGCCGTCGTAGAGGCGGTGCCACAGCCGGCCGAGCAGGCCGTCGAGGAAACGCAGCGCCGGGTAGCTCATGCTGGCGGCGATCTCGCGGCCGTAGCGCCCCGCACGGCGGCGCAGCCGCTCCCGACGGGCCTCGTCGCCGCCGGCCTGCTCGTCGATGGTGGCCTGGACCTCGGGGCTCGCCACCACGCCGGCGATCAGGGTGCGGCGGTGGGACAGGTCCGGTCCGAGCACCCGCTCGCGCACGCGCCGGAAGTGGACGCGCAGCAGGCGGGCGGCCTTGCGCTCGAGGAGGGCCGGATCGCGTCCGTCGGCCAGCTCCGAGAGGCGCAGCGGCGCGCCCAGGTGCACCTCCAGGTCGCGGCCGTTGACCAGCACCGCCAGCAGGCGCCGAAGCCGCCCGGTGAGCCGCCAGTCGTCGGCGGCCAGCAGCGGCCAGAGGCCGAAGCGCTTGCCCGGGGCGCGCCCCCAGAACACGCTCACCGGCACCAGCTGCACGTCCTCGCCGCGCTCGATCAGGTGCCGCAGCAGGGTCGGTTTTCGCTGCCGCCGGCGCGGGTCGGGCAGGGCCAGCAGGGGAGGCGGTGCCTCATCGCCCTTGGACCGACGCACCGCCGCGGGCGGCAGGCCGTCGCGCTCGGTCAGGCATTCGAGCAGCAGGCGGTCGGAGAGCGCCGGCCGAGGCAGCACGTAGACGGTCGGCAGCTCGGGATCGAGGCCCAGCGCCTCGGGGGCGGGTTCGCGGTGGCGCACCCGCACCCAGGCATGGAGCAGTCGGCGCAGCGGGCGCCAGCGGGAGTCGGCCATCCGATTGCCTGTGTGGTCGCATGTGCGGCCAGTATACGCATGCCGGCCGCACCGGGTCAGGCGTTGGCGGTCCAGCTTTTCCCGCCTCGGCAAACGTGCGTCAATGGCCGCCTGTCATCATGGCCAGGGAGGCGTCATGCACGGCATGTGGCGAGAGGGGAATCGGTTCGAGTTGCTGCCCGAGGCGTCGCGCTTCCTGCCGGCCATGTTCGAGGCCGTGGATGGCGCCCGCCACTCGGTGCTGGTCGAGCTCTACCTGATGGAGTCCGGGCGTCTGGCCGATGCGCTGATCGAGGCGTTGGGCCGGGCCGCGGCGCGCGGCGTGACCGTGCTGCTGCTGCTCGACGGCTATGGCGCCATGGGGCTCGCCGCCGGGGACCGCCGGCGGCTCGAGTCGGCCGGCGTGGCGCTGCGCTGGTTCAATCCCCTGGGCTGGCATTCGCTGGCTCGCAACCTGACCCGCGACCATCGCAAGCTGGTGGTAGTGGACGGCGAGGTGGCCTTCACCGGCGGCTTCGGCGCCGTCGACGCGTTTCTCGAAGCCTGGTACGAGGTGGCCCTGCGCATCCGGGGGCCGGTGGTGGCCGACTGGGTGCGGCTGTTCTCGAGCCTGTGGGATTCGCCGCTGAGCCGCGGCGCGGGCGCGCCGGCGCTGGTACACGGCCTGGGCGGCGACAGCCCCGTTCGCGAGGGCTATCACGGCATGCGCGGACGCGTGGTCTGGGGCCAGGGCTATCGCTACCAGGCGATCCGCCACTCGCTGCAGCGGCGGGTGAGCGGGGCGCAGCGGCGCATCTGGATCTGCACGCCCTATTTCGTGCCGACCCTGAGCCTGCGGCGTCGTCTGGTGCGCGCCGCCCGCCGCGGTGTGGAGGTCTGCCTGCTGCTGCCCGGGGCCAGCCACGACCACCCCGGGGTGCGTTACGCCGGCCAGCGCTTCTACGGGCGGATGCTGCGCGCCGGGGTGCGTATCTTCGAGTTCCAGCCGTCGTTCATCCACGCCAAGTTCACCCTGGCCGACGACTGGGTCAGCCTGGGGTCGTGCAACTTCGATCACTGGAGCCTGCAGTGGAATCTGGAGGCCAATCAGGAGGTGGATGACGCGCGGCTGGCCGGTGAGGTGGCCGAGCTGTTCCAGCGCAACTTCGCCGCCAGCCGCGAGATTCACGCCGAGGCCTGGGCGCGCCGGCCGCGGCTGCAGCGCCTCAAGGAGTGGCTGTACGGCACCCTGGATGGATGGCTGACGCGGCTGCGCTAGCCAGGCTTCGCCCGGAGCTGGCAGAACGCCCGCTTCGCGGGCAGAAGCTGGAGGCTTGAAGAAAACCCGTGACCCGAGGCCGTCGGGCTCATGCGGTCTTCCAGCTTACTTCTTGCGCTTCGGTTTTCCCTTGCCCTTGTTCTGGCCGGCGGGCTGCTTGCGGCGTGGCTTGGGCTTGGGCGTCTCCGGCGGCACTCGGAAGTGGAGATAGAGATCCAGCACCAGCTCGGGCAGCTGGGCGGTCAGGCTCTCGAGGCGGTCGCCGTCCTTGGCCAGCTCGGCCATGTCCGGCTCGTCGCCGAACAGCCCGGAGAGCAGCATGAAGGGCAGCAGCAGGGTGGCGGCGGTCTCCTCGTCCTCGGCGAACCAGGCCGGCTCGTCGAGGAACACGCCTTCCATGAAGCCGGCGCACCAGTCGCCGATCGGCGTCTCCTCGGGCGGCACGCCGCCAAGCTCGAGATCGAACGGCAGCTCGGGCAGGCCGCCGCCCTCCAGGACCTCGATGGCGGTGGCACGCAGCCCTTCCAGCAGCCCCAGCACCTCCTCGCGTTCGGCGTCGTCGGCGAAGGTCGGCTCGCCGTGAAAGAGCTCCGGTACCCAGGTGGCCGGGGGCACGTCGCTGGGCGAGACGGCGAGGGCGACCAGGAAACCGTGGGCGCCGATCAGGTCCAGGGCGTCGGCGTCGACGCCGTCCGACTCGAGAAAGTCGTCCAGGCGGTCCATGGCCTCGTCGTCGAGGAGCGGCAGGGGCTGTGGCTTGTCGTCTGACATGTCTCTCACTCGCTGGTGTCGGCGGGGCTTTACGCCATCTAAACGGAGCGCCATTCTAGCATCCCATGACCACTCCCGCGCTGCCCGACCCCGACCCGCACTGGCTGGCCGGCCTCGATGCCGAGGCCGGGCGGGCGGCACTGCGCGAGCGGGTCGAGGCCGCCTATGCGCTGTGCCGCGAGGTGCATCCGGCCCTGCCGCGGCCCGGCGTGTGGCTGGACCTGCGCGGCCGCTCGGCGGGGCAGGCACATTTCGGCCGCGGCGGACTGCGCTTCAATCCGGTGCTGTTCGACGAGAATCGCCACGCTTTTCTGGTCGAGGTGGTGCCCCACGAGATGGCCCACTGGCTGGTGCATCACCTCGAGGGCGGCCCCCGAGCCAAGCCTCACGGCCATGAATGGCGCACCGTGATGCGCCGGCTGTTCGGGCTCGCGCCCCGCACCACCCATCGCTTCGACACCGGCCGCGCCAGTCCCGCGCCCCATCGCTACCGCTGCGGCTGCCGCGAGCACGACTTCACCGCGCGTCGCCATGCCCTGGCCCGCTCCGGGAGGGCCTACCGTTGTCGACATTGTGCCGAGACCTTGGTCTATATGGGGCTAAGAACTCTTGATGAACCTTCTTAAGGTATTGTTATAAAAAAGAAAAATGTTCATACCAATGTCTAAGGGGAAGGCGCCTCGCCGGAGGAGTATGCTGAAATCATCTTATGGCGCCGGTCGCTGCGATCGGCATCGTCAACCTGAAGGGACCACCCCGAGGACAGAGGCAACTCCATGAGTGATCAACCGCACGTCTATCCGGTACCCGATGACTTCGCCGCCAAGGCCTGGGCCGACAAGGCCACCTACCAGGCCATGTACCAGCGTTCGCTGGACGATCCGGAGGGCTTCTGGGCCGAACAGGCCGAGTGCCTCGACTGGTTCAAGGCGCCGAGCAAGATCAAGCACACCGTCTTCGACACCCATGACGTCGACATCCGCTGGTTCGAGGACGGCCGCCTCAACGTCAGCAGCAACTGCCTGGACCGTCACCTCGAGACCCGTGGCGACCAGACCGCGATCATCTGGGAAGGCGACGATCCCAAGGACTCCAAGACCCTGACCTATCGCCAGCTGCACGAGCGTACCTGCCAGCTGGCCAATGCGCTCAAGGACATGGGCGTGAAGCGCGGCGATACGGTCACCCTCTACATGCCGATGATCCCCGAGGCCGCCATGGCCATGCTGGCCTGTGCCCGCATCGGCGCGGTGCACTCGGTGGTGTTCGGCGGCTTCTCCCCGGACGCCCTGGCCCAGCGCGTGAAGGACGCCGGCTCCAGGGTGGTGATCACCGCCGACGAGTCCGTGCGCGGCGGCAAGCAGGTGCCGCTCAAGGACAACGTCGATGCCGCCCTTACCCGTGAGGGCAGCGACGTCTGCGAGAAGGTGCTGGTGGTCCAGCGCACCGGCGGCGAGATCGACTGGCACGAGGGCCGCGACCTGTGGTTCCACGAGCAGGTCGACCCGCAGTCCACCGACTGCCCGGCCGAGGAGATGGGGGCCGAGGACCCGCTGTTCATCCTCTATACCTCCGGCTCCACCGGCGCGCCCAAGGGCCTCAAGCACACCACCGGCGGCTATCTGCTGCACGCGGCCCTGACCCATCGCTACGTGTTCGACTATCACGACGGCGATATCTACTGGTGCACCGCCGACGTGGGCTGGGTGACCGGCCACAGCTATATCGTCTACGGCCCGCTGGCCAACGGCGCCACCACCCTGATGTTCGAGGGCGTGCCCAGCTACCCGACCAACGGCCGCATGGGCGAGATCGTCGACAAGCACCAGGTCAACATCCTCTACACCGCCCCCACCGCGGTGCGCGCGCTGATGGCCCACGGCGACGACGTCATGGATTCCAGCTCCCGCGACAGCCTGCGCCTGCTGGGCTCGGTCGGCGAGCCGATCAACCCCGAGGCCTGGGAGTGGTTCCATCGGGTGATCGGCAAGGAGCGCTGCCCGATCGTCGATACCTGGTGGCAGACCGAGACCGGCGGCATCATGATCGCGCCGCTGCCCGGCGCCACCGACCTCAAGCCCGGTTCCGCGACCCTGCCGTTCTTCGGCGTGCAGCCGGCGCTGGTGGACAACGAGGGCAATATCCTCGAGGGCGCCACCGAGGGCAACCTGGTGATGCTCGACGCCTGGCCGGGCCAGGCACGCTCGATCTGGAACAACCACGAGCGCTTCCTGCAGACCTACTTCAGCACCTACAAGGGCATGTACTTCACCGGCGACGGCTGCCGCCGCGACGAGGACGGCTACTACTGGATCACCGGTCGCGTCGACGACGTGCTCAACGTCTCCGGTCACCGCATGGGCACCGCGGAGATCGAGTCCTCGCTGGTGGCCCACGAGTCGGTGGCCGAGGCCGCCGTGGTCGGCTTCCCCCACGACATCAAGGGGCAGGGCATCTACATCTACGTGACCCTGGCCGACGACGTGGAGCCCAGCGACGAGCTCAAGAAGGAGCTCACCAAGTGGGTACGCAAGGACATCGGGCCGATCGCCTCGCCGGACGTCATCCAGTGGGCGCCGGGGCTGCCCAAGACCCGCTCGGGCAAGATCATGCGCCGCATCCTGCGCAAGATCGCCGCCAACGAGTGCGATGGCCTGGGCGATACCAGCACCCTGGCCGATCCGTCGGTGGTCGACGACCTGATCGAGCATCGCGCCAACCGTTGATGACGGCTCCCCCCGGGGAGTCTTACAATCCTGAAAGCCGGCCTGCGGGCCGGCTTCTTCATGGCACGAGGCAAGATTGTCGACAAGCTGGCGACGATCGCTTGGGCATCTCCTCGGCCATGGGGTAACATGCCGATAACAAACACTGCGTCCCGAAGGCGGCGGACGGCCCCCGCTGCTCCCGGATCCGGAGGAGAATCCATGGCCTTTGCCCAGAAGTTCATCGTCGCCGACGATCATCCGCTGTTCCGCGCGGCCCTGACCCAGGCGCTGCGCCAGGTCGCCCCCCAGGCGGAAATCGTCGAGTCCGATACCATGGAGGCCACCACCGAGGTCGTCACCCGGCATCCGGACGCCGATCTGATCCTGCTCGACCTGCACATGCCCGGCGCTCACGGCTTTTCCGGGCTGATCCAGCTGCGCGGCCAGACGCCCGACATCCCGGTGGCGGTGGTCTCCGGCAGCGACGAGCTGCACGTGGTACGCCGCGCCATCGACTATGGCGCCTCGGGCTTCATCCCCAAGTCGTCGTCACTGTCGCTGATCGCGGAAGCGGTGGGCGAGATCCTCGACGGCGAGGTATGGCTGCCCGAGGAGATGGCCGATGCGCTGGGCGAGGCCGACGAGGAGGAGGCGCGCTTCGCCGAGGCCATCGCCTCGCTGACGCCGCAGCAGTTCCGGGTGCTCAACATGCTCACCGAGGGCCTGCTCAACAAGCAGATCGCCTATGAGCTGAACGTCTCCGAGGCCACCATCAAGGCCCACGTCACCGCCATCCTGCGCAAGCTCGGCGTGCACTCCCGCACCCAGGCGGTGATCGCCGCCCAGAAGCTCGAGGTCGAGCCGCCCAAGGTGGAGCAGTCGTAAGGCCCAGGCGTTGCCCCGACGCGGTGGCGTCGGCCTGAACCGAGCCGCCGGGTCATTCCCAAGACGCCGCCTCGCGCCAGCGGGGCGGCGTCTTGGTGTCTGGGGCACGTCAGCATCGTCAGCTCCCCAGGCGCAGGGTGTCCAGCACCACGCGGAAGGCGGCCGTCTGCTGGCGGCGGCTCGGGTAGTAGAGGTGGTAGCCTTCGAAGGGCTCGGACCATTCGGCGAGCACCTCCTCGAGCTCGCCGCTCGCCAGGTGCGGCGTCACCAGCCCGTCGGGCAGCTGGGCCAGTCCCGCCCCGGCAAGGCAGGCGTCGAGGATCTGGATCACGCTGTTCATGATCAGCGGGCCGCTCACCCGCACCCGTGACTCCTGCTCGCCGCTGCCGAACTCCCAGGCATAGAGGCCGCCGTGGGTCGGCAGGCGCAGGTTGATGCAGCGATGCGCGGTCAGCGCCTCCGGCCTCGCCGGGGCGCCGTAGCGTTCCCGATAGGCCGGCGCGGCCACGGTGACCATGCGCATCGGTGGGCCGATCGGCACCGCGATCATGTCGGCGTCGATGATGCCGCCGAGGCGCACGCCGGCATCGAAGCGCTCGGCGGCGATGTCGGTCAGCCCGTAGTCGGTGGACAGCTCGACGGTGAGCTCGGGGTAGGTCTCGAACAGCGGCAGCAGCCGCGGCCACAGCACGTGGCGCGTCGCGAACTCGTCGGCGGTGATGCGCACCGTGCCCGCCGGCCGATCGCGCAGCTCGGCCACGGCGGTCACGTGGGCGTCGATCTCGTCGAGCAGTGGGGCGATCTCCCGCAGCAGCTTGTCGCCGGCCTCGGTGCGGGTGACGCTGCGCGTGGTGCGGGTGAGCAGCCGCACGCCGAGGCGCTCCTCCAGCCCACGCATCGTCTGGCTGACCGCCGAGGGCGAGACCCCGAGGTGGGCTGCTGCCCGGGTGAAGTTGCCCTCGCGTCCCACGGTCACGAAGACCGCCAGGTCGTCCAGTCGCTGTCCCGCCATTGTGAAGCTCCACTTCAAGCTGCGTTCAGTATTTGCCACATAGTACCGCTAATATCGCTCTGCTACCTTGGTGACGGTCAACGCCACCCCACAGGAGAGCGTCATGAGCGAGAGCGATACCGCATCCGAGGACATGCTGGTCCAGCGCGCCGGTTCCACCGAGGCGATCCCGGGCCCGAGCGACTACTTCACCGGCCAGGTCCGCATCGACAAGATCTTCAATGCGCCTGATCCCTCGCGCGTCGGCGTCGCGGTGGTGAACTTCGAGCCGGGCGCCCGCACCAACTGGCACACCCACCCGGTGGGCCAGATCCTGCTGGTGACCGACGGCGTGGGCTGGACCCAGTGCGAGGGTGGCCCGAGGACCGAGATCCGTCCCGGCGACCTGATCTGGTGCAACTGCGGCCGTCGCCACTGGCACGGCGCCACCGACACCACCGCCATGCAGCACGTCGCCATCCAGGAGGCCGAGAACGGCTCCCCGGTGACCTGGATGGAGGCGGTCTCGGACGAGGACTACCTGGCCGGCCCGGTCAAGCGGGACTGAGACATCGCAAGCCGGCGCGCAGCCCCGCGCCGGCGCCACCTCGACACGATTCACCACTCGGAGACCGAGAATGGACGACCATATCTTCACCCTGAGCGATAACGTGACTCGCCAGGCGGTCAGCTATCGCAACCGCTTCGGCGTCGAGCTGGCCGGCGATCTCTATCTGCCGGCGGACTTCGACCAGAGCCAGCGCTATCCGGCGCTGATCATCGGCGCCCCCTACGGCGGCGTGAAGGAGCAGGGCCCGGGCATCTACGCCAACGAGCTGGCCCAGCGCGGCTATGTGGCGCTGGCTTTCGACCCGTCCTACAACGGCGACTCCGCCGGCACGCCGCGCCGCGTGTCCTCGCCGGAGGTGTTCGTCGAGGACTTCCACGCCGGCGTCGACTTCCTCGGCACTCATGCTGGCGTCGACCGCGACAAGATCGGCATCATCGGCATCTGCGGCTCCGGCGGCTTCGGGCTCAGCGCCGCCCAGGTCGACCCGCGCATCAAGGCCGTGGCCACCGTCAGCCTGTACGACATCTCGCGCCTGCACGCCGAGGGCTTCGCCGGCAGCCTGGACGAGGAGACCCGCAAGGCCAACTTGGCGATGATGGCCGAGCAGCGCTGGGAAGACTTCGCCAGCGGGCGGCCCAAGCTATCGCCGCGCGGCTCCCCCCTGCAGATCGACGCGGACACCCCGGCGATCGGCTGCGAGTTCGGCGAGTTCTACTCGCGCCCGCGGGGCTATCACCCGAACTCCACGACCCAGTTCACGCTGAGCTCGGCGATGGCCTTCATGAACTTCCCGATGCTGGACAAGCTGTCGTGGATCTCGCCGCGCCCGATCCTGCTGGTGATGGGCGAGCAGGCGCACTCGCGCTACTTCAGCGAGGACATCTACGAGGCTGCGGCCGAGCCGAAGGAGCTCTACGTGGTGCCGAGCGCCAACCACGTCGATCTCTACGACCGCACCGACGTGATCCCCTTCGACAAGCTCGAGACCTTCTTCGGTGATGCGCTGAAGTAACGGTTCTCGGAGCGACGAAAAACGCCGGCGGGGCAACCCGCCGGCGTTTTTTTATGCCGTCTCGGCGGCGCGCCTCAGGACGAGTGGGAGGCGGCGCGGCTGGCCTGCAGGGTGCGGGTCAAGAGCGCGCGCAGGGCGGCGGGGCGCACCGGCTTGAGCAGCAGCTGGTAGCCGGCGCGCTTGATCTCCTCGGCGACCTCCTCGGTGCGGTCGGCGGTGATCACGATGCCCGGCACCGCGCCCTCGAGGCGCTCGCCGAGCGCCTCCATGGCCATCAGGCCGGTGACCTCGTTGTCCAGGTGATAGTCGGCCAGGATCGCGTCGGGGTCGGCGTCCAGGTGGCGCAGCACCGACTTGGCGCCGCCGATCGAGGTGGCGGTGAAGACCTCGCAGCCCCAGCCGGAGAGCATCGCCTTCATGCCTTCGAGGATCAGCGACTCGTTGTCTATGCACAGGATGCGCTTGCCGGCCAGCTTGTTGCCGGCGCGCTTGGGCTTGGCTTCCTCGCGGCGTTCCTCCTCGCGGGCGGCCACCGTCGGCACGCTGACCGAGAACACGGTGCCCACGCCCTCCCAGGAGCGCACCCGGATCGGGTGATCGAGCACCCGGGCCATGCGATCGGCGATCGACAGCCCCAGCCCCAGGCCCTTCTCGCTCTCCTTGTGACGCGAGGTCTGGTCGAGGCGGCGGAACTCCTGAAAGATCTCGGCCTGCTTGGCCTCGGGGATGCCGGGGCCGGAGTCCCAGACCTCGATCGACAGCCGCTCGCCCTGGCGCCGGCAGCCCAGCATCACCCGCCCCTCCTGGGTGTAGCGGATGGCATTCGACAGGAAGTTCTGCACGATGCGCCGGAGCATCTGGGCGTCGCTGTCGACCCACTGGCGGGTGGGGACCACCACCAGGTCGAGGCCGCGGTCCTCGGCCATCACCTCGAACTCGGCGCGCAGCGGACGGAAGACGTCGGCCAGGGCGAAGTGGCTGCGCCGCGGAGTCAGCGCCCCGGCGTCGAGCTTGGAGATGTCGAGCAGGGTGCCGAGCAGCTCCTCGGCGGCCTGCAGCGAGTTGTCGATATGGCCGATGGTGCGGCGCATCTCGTCGGCCTGCATGTCCTGGGACAGCGCCGAGGTGAACAGCCGCGCGGCGTTGAGCGGCTGCAGCAGGTCGTGGCTGGCGGCGGCCAGGAAGCGGGTCTTGGAGGCGTTGGCGTCTTCGGCGACCTGCTTGGCCTGGCGCAATGCCTGCTCGGCCTCGGCGCGTACCCGGTTCTCCTGGCGCAGCGCGGCGTTGGCCTCGGACAGCGCCTGGGTGCGCTCGCGCACGCGCTCCTCCAGGGTCTCGTTGGTCTCCTGCAGGGCGATCTCGGCGCGGCGGCGCTCGGTGATGTCCTGGTAGAGGGCGAAGAAACCCAGGATCGCCCCGCTGTCGCCGAAGTGCGGCGTGTAGGTCACCAGCATGTAGCGGATGCCTTCGGCCAGGGTCAGCGAGACCTCGAAGCTGACCCGCTCGCCGTCCAGGGCGCGCTCGATCCAGGGCGCGCGCTCGCGGTGCATGTCCGACGGCAGCACCTCGTGCAGCGGGCGGCCGATCACCGCGTTGCGGTCGATGGAAAAGGCCTGCTCGTAGGCGCGGTTGGTGAAGAGGTAGCGGCAGTCCTTGTCGAAGTAGGCGATCAGCGCCGGCACGTTGTCCGTGTAGATGCGGATGTTGTTCTCCGAGCGGATCAGCGCCTCCTCGGTGCGCTTCTGCTGGGTGATGTCCTGGTAGGTGTAGACGAAGCCGCCGCCGGGCATGGGGTTGCCCTGGACCTCGAGCACGCTGCCGTCCTGGCGGTAGCGCACGTAACGGTGCGGCTGGCCCTCGCGGATGTTGTCGAGCAGCAGCTGCACGTGTTCCTCGGGGTCGCCGGGGCCGTACTCGCCGTTGTGGGCGTTGTAGCGGAAGATGCGATCGATCGGCGCGCCGACCCGGATCAGGTGGTCGGGGAAGCGGAACAGCTCCAGGTAGCGCTGGTTCCACACCACCAGGCGCAGGTTCTGGTCGACCACGCTGATGCCCTGGTTGATGTTCTCGATGGTGGCCTGGAGCAGGGCGCGGTTGAATTCCAGCACCTGGGAGGCCTCGTCGACGATGGAGATCACGTCGGAGATGCCGATGCCGCGGCCCTGCAGGGCGGAGTTGACCACGATGCGTGCCGAGGACGCGCCGAGCACCGAGGCCAGGAAACGCTCGGTGAACTGGATGACGTCGATCGAGGCCCTCGCGTTGTCGTCCAGCGGGGTGCCGGTGCGCCGCGCGTAGTCGTCGAAGGCGCGGCCGACCTGGTCGGCGCTCAGGAAGCGCTGGCACAGCACCTTGAGGTCGCCGACCGTGGTGGCGCCGGTCCAGGGGCGGTTCACCGAAGTCTGGCGGGTCTCGACGCTGTCGACGAACAGCGAGGCCTGGATGCGTTCCACCACCCGCTGTGGCGTCATCTGGGAGACGAAGATGTAGGCCACCAGGTTGACGCCCAGCGACAGCATCACCCCGTGGGTGAAGCCGTCGCCGACGTTGAGCCCGAACAGCGAGGTGGGCGACAGCCAGCCGATGCCCATCGGGCCGCCGTCGAGCCAGGCCTGGGGCAGCACGCCGGCGCCGATCATCGCCGGCAACAGCAGGCTGTAGGCCCAGATGGCGAAGCCGGCGTTCATGCCGACGATCACGCCCAGGCGGTTGCCGCGTTTCCAGTAGAGCCCGCCGATCAGCGCCGGGGCGAACTGGGCGGCGGCGGCGAACGACAGCATGCCGATGGCGGCCAGCGAGCTGAAGTCGCCGATCAGGTGATAGGCCCCGTAGGCCAGCGCCAGGATCGCGGCGATGGTGATGCGCCGCGCGCGCAGCACCAGCCGGCCGTAGTCCCGGGCCTTGGTGTCGAACCAGCGCAGCCGGAACAGTGCCGGGATGACGATCTCGTTGGAGATCATGATCGAGACCGCCACCGCGGCCACGATCACCATGCCGGTGGCCGCCGAGAAGCCGCCGATGAAGGTCAAAAGCGCCAGCCATTCGCTGCCCGCGGCCATCGGCAGGGCCAGCACGTAGCTGTCGGGGTCGACGCTGCCGTCGGGGAACAGGGTCAGGCCGGCCGCGGCCAGCGGCAGCACGAAGAAGGCGAAGGCCGCCAGGTAGAGCGGGAACAGCCAGCGGGCCTTGGCGGCGTCGTCGCGATGGGTGTTCTCGACCACCGCGACGTGGAACTGGCGCGGCAGGCACAGGATCGCCAGCATCGCCAGCAGGGTCTGGGCCCAGAAGCTCTGGCCGAAGTCCTGCTGGGCCAGCTGGCGCTGCAGCTGCAGCTGGATGTCGGCGAAGGCCAGCAGGTCGCCGAGGCCGTCGAACATGCCCCAGGTGACGTAGGCGCCGAGCACCAGGAAGGCCACCAGCTTGACCAGCGACTCGAAGGCCACGGCGTGGATCAGTCCCTCGTGGTGCTCGGTGGCGTCGGTGTGGCGGGTGCCGAAGAGGATGGCGAACAGGGCCATCACCGCGGCGACGTAGAAGGCGGTGTCGCCGAACAGCGGCGCCCGGGTGATGTCCGAGGCCTCGGTCAGCACGCTGAACGACGTCGAGACGGCCTTCAGCTGCAGCACGATGTAGGGCAGGGTGCCGATCAGCGCCACCAGGCTGGCGAAGGCTGCCAGCGATTGCGTCTTGCCGTAGCGGGAGGCGATGAAGTCGGCGATGGAGGTGACGTTCTGGTGCTTGGCGACGCGGATCATCTTGGCCAGCACCGGCCAGAACAGCAGCAGCGTGAGGATCGGCCCGACGAAGATGCTGGCGAACGACCAGCCCGAGGTGGCCGCCTGGCCGACGGCGCCATGGAAGGTCCAGGAGGTGCAGTAGATCGCCAGCGCCAGGCTGTAGATCACCGGGCGACGACGGCTGGCGCCGTGGCGGCGGGCCATGCGGTCGCCGCGCCAGGCGATGGCGAACAGCACGGCGATATAGAGCAGTGAAACGGCGATCAGCAGCCAGCCAGCGAACATGGTCATCTCCCTCGGGTTCCCGCCCATTCTAAGGCCCGGTGGAATACTGTCCATGTTCGATGGGAGAGGCCGGCGGTGCGCCGGCCGGGGAAAGGACGTCTCAGGCGTCGGTGCAGACCGCCCGGCGCAGCGGGTCGCCGTCGTCGAGCCGGCGCAGGGCCTCGGTCTGCGGACGGCCGCTTTCGTCGAGCGGCACCAGCTCGCCGGAGGCGCAGTTCAGCAGGTGCGGCCGATGCATCAGCCGGTCGGCGGCGCCCATCTCGAAGCGGTAGAGGATGAACTCGACCAGCGGCTCGCCGTCGGCCCGCGAGCGTGACAGTCCGTCCTCGTCGACCACCGTGAAGGCCGTGGTCAGCGGCACCACGTAGGTCCAGGGGCGCCAGAAGGCGGGCCGCTGCTCGCTGGCCACCACCCTTGTGGAGTCGGGCAGCTGAGCGCGCTTGTGGTCGAACCAGGTGTATTCGTGGTGGATCTGGTAGGCGATCATGCCCAGGCCGGCGAAGGCCGGCACGATCCAGCGAGGCAGCCGCTTGGCGGTCAGGGTGCGCAGCAGCAGGGCGATGCCCGCTGCGCCGAGTCCGGCGAAGACCGCCGCGATCAAGTGCCAAATCATCGAGGTCGTCCTGATACGCGTCGGGCTTCCCGAAGGAAGCCCGACATGGAAGAGTGGGCCGGCGCCCCGTGGGCGCCGGAAGGATTATGACTCAGTGGTCGACGGCGGTGCCAGCACCCTTGGGATAGCGCACGCTCTCGACCAGGTCCTGGATCTCCTGGGGCGGCTCGGCGGTCGCCTTGGAGACGGTGAAGGCCACGGCGAAGTTGATGATCGCACCGACCGCGCCGATGGACAGCGGCGAGATGCCCATCACCCAGTTCTCCGGGGTGTCCGCCAGGTTGTTGGTGCCCGGAATGAAGAACCAGCCCTTGTAGACGAAGATGTAGACCAGGGTGAAGACCAGACCGGTGACCATGCCGGCGATGGCGCCGTGGTTGTTCACCCGCTTGGAGAAGATCCCCATCATCAGCGCCGGGAACAGCGAGGCCGCGGCGATACCGAAGGCCAGGGCCACCACCTGGGCGGCGAAGCCCGGGGGGTTGGCGCCCAGGTAGGTCGCCACCACGATCGCCACCGACATCGAGATCCTGGCTGCCATCAGCTCGCCCTTCTCGGTGATGCGCGGATTGATGGCCCCCTTGATCAGGTCGTGGCTGATCGCCGAGGAGATGGCCAGCAGCAGGCCGGCGGCGGTCGACAGTGCGGCCGCGAGACCGCCGGCGGCGATCAGGCCGATGACCCAGCCCGGCAGATTGGCGATCTCGGGGTTGGCCAGCACCAGGATGTCGTTGTTGACCGACAGCTCGTTGCCTTCCCAGCCGCGCTGTTCGGCGGTCGGCGCGAAGGCCTCGGTGTCGTTGTAGAGCTGGATGCGGCCGTCGTCGTTCTTGTCCTCATACTGGATCAGGCCGGTCTCTTCCCAGGTGCGGATCCATCCCGGGCGCTCCTCGTAGAGGATCGGGTTGGCGGTGGCATCCTCGACGTTCTCGACCTGGCCGGCCATGTCGGGATAGACGGTGGTCGCGATGTTGAGGCGTGCCATGGAGGCCACGGCCGGGGCGGTCAGGTACAGCAGGCCGATGAACACCAGGGCCCAGCCGGCGGACCAGCGTGCGTCGGCCACCTTGGGCACGGTGAAGAAACGGATGATGACGTGGGGCAGGCCGGCGGTACCGATCATCAGCGACAGGGTGAACAGCACCATGTTCAGCTTGTTGTCCACGTCCGCGGTGTACTCGTTGAAGCCGAGTTCGGTGATCACCTCGTTGAGCTTGGCCAGCAGCGGCATGCCGGATTCGCTGTGTTCGGAGAACAGGCCCAGCGCCGGGATCGGGTTGCCGGTCAGCTCCAGCGAGATGAACACCGCCGGGATGGTGTAGGCGATGATCAGCACGATGTACTGGGCCACCTGGGTGTAGGTGATGCCCTTCATGCCGCCCAGCACCGAGTAGAAGAAGATCACCACGGCGGCGATGATCAGGCCGGTGGTGGCGTCGACTTCCAGGAAGCGCGAGAAGGCCACGCCGGCGCCGGCCATCTGGCCGATGACGTAGGTCACCGAGGCCACGATCAGGCAGACCACCGCGACCATGCGCGCCTGCTTGCTGTAGAAGCGATCACCGATGAATTCCGGCACCGTGAACTTGCCGAACTTGCGCAGGTAGGGGGCCAGCAGCATGGCCAGCAGCACGTAGCCGCCGGTCCAGCCCATCAGGAAGGTGGAGTTGGCGTAACCGCCGGCGGCGATCAGGCCGGCCATGGAGATGAAGGAGGCTGCGGACATCCAGTCGGCGCCGATGGCCATGCCGTTGGTGATCGGATGCACCCCTCCGCCGGCGACGTAGAAGTCCTTGGTCGACCCGGCCTTGGCCCAGATGGCGATGCCGATGTAGAGGGCGAAGGAGGCGCCGACGAACAGGACGTTGATGGCAAATTGACTCATGCTGAGTTACTCCCCGAGCCCGAATTGCTTGTCCAGCCGGTTCATCTTCCAGGCATAGAAGAAGATCAGGCCGATGAAGGTCAGGATGGAACCCTGCTGGGCGAACCAGAAGCCCAGGTCGGTGCCGCCCACGGGAATGCCCGCCAGCAGCGGTCGAAGCAGGATGGCCGCGCCGTAGGAGACGGCTGCCCAGACGACCAGACAGCCGGTAATCAATCTAAGGTTGGCCTTCCAGTAGGCCTCGGCATTGGGGGTCTCTTCAGCCATGATATTGCTCTCCACTTGTTGTTGGGGTCGGGAAGTTGCTCACAGCATTCATGGGTCGCCGCGTGGCCTTCCCGGTGTCCGGCGAGCGGACCGCGGCGGCGTGCCGGATGATGAAGTGCCCGTCGAAGAGGGGTCGCATCTCGGCGGGATGGCATCACCCGATGATCATCGACAATGCTGGTCAACAACGCCGGAAAAAACATCGCAGACTTTCGTATCATGAGCGTAAAACGATTCAATTAGTGATCGTAAGTTTGTTGTAAATCAATATTTTATGAGGCTTATGGAAGGCTTTGGCTCGAGAAGGGACGGCAAAGGTTGGACGATCGTCTATCCCCATGTCCGAATGATGACTCGGCATCCGGTCTCGGCATAACGTCATGACGCATGAGGTCACGGTCGTGGGCTATGACTTTGGTATAAAGCCGAGATTCGTCGGGTCGGCCTGCGGCGGAATACCTAACACCATGGTCTAGATTCTGGTCGCGAGAGGGGGTTGCTACTCTGGACCCGAGCCCTGCTGTCCCCGGTTCTTCGTCTCGCGCGTGGCCCATGCCCCGTTCGGTGCGCGATCCGGGGCGGCGATTCCCGGCACGAGGACCCGCTTCCATGGTCGATGTCGATCTCTCCGACGCCCCCTTCAGCCTGCTCGACGAGGCCGGGCGGGAGCGCGTGCGCGGCGGGCTCGACCTGGCCTACTTCGATCGCGACGAGATCATCCTCGAGGCGGGGCAGCCCGGCGAGAACGTCTTCCTCATTCACAAGGGCGAGGTCGCCGAGCTGGACACCACCCAGCCCGGCGAGCGCCAGCGCATCGGCCACTACACCGGCGGCGACCTGTTCGGTGCCATCAGCATTCTCAATGGCCAGAGTCGCTATCGCTTCCGTGCCGAGCAGGAATCGCTGTGCTACCTGCTGCCCCGGGCGCTGTTTCTCGAGCTGTGCGATGCCTATCCGGCCTTCGATGCCTTCTTCCGCCAGCGTCTCGCCGACAAGGCGCGGCTGCTGACCGAGCAGCGCGCGGCCGGCGGGGTGACCATGGCCGGCTTCATGCTGGCGCGGGCCCAGGACTGCATGCGCCCGCCGCGCTGCCTGGGCGGCGAGACCACCATCGCCGAGGCGGTGCGTCTGCTGCATGACGAGGCGGTCGACAGCCTGCTGGTGCAGGGCGAGGCCGGGCCGGGCATGGTCACCAAGACCGACCTGCTCGACGCCCTGGTGCTCGAGGGGCTCGGCCAGGAGACACCGCTGTCGTCGCTGGCCGGGGGGGAGCTGATCACCGCCCGGCCCGATCAGTATCTGTTCGAGGTGCTGGTGCTGATGACCCGCCGGCGCATCGAGCGCGTGGTGATCGTCGAGGACGAGGCGCCGGTGGGCGTGGTGGAGCTGACCGACGTGCTCAGCTACTTCTCCAGCCGCAGCCACGTGGTCAGCCTGCAGGTCGAGCAGGCCGGCGACCTGGAGCAGTTGGCCTCCGCCAGCCGCCGTACCGCCGAGCTCGCCGGTGCGCTGATGGCTCAGGGCGTGAAGCTGCGCTTCGCCATGGGGCTGCTGGCCGCGCTCAACGGTCGCATCATCCACAAGGCCTGGGACTTCTCGATGCCCGAGCCCCTGAGGCGCGACAGCTGCCTGATGGTGATGGGCAGCGAGGGGCGCGGCGAGCAGATGCTCAAGACCGACCAGGACAACGGCCTGATCCTCGACGACGACTTGGCGTGGCCGGACTGCATGGAGCGCATGGCCGAGTTCACCGAGACCCTGGTCTCGCTCGGCTACCCGCGCTGCCCCGGCAACATCATGGTCTCCAACCCGGACTGGGTGGGCACCGAGCGCCAGTGGAAGGCGCGCATCGCGCGCTGGGTCGAGGCCCGCGACGGCGACAGCCTGATGAAGCTGGCGATCATGCTCGACGCTCATGCGGTGGCCGGCAATCCGGCACTGCTCGAGCGGGTGAGGGAGACGCTGTTCGAGGCGGCCTCCCGTGACGAGCTGCTGCTCTCCTACTTCGCCCGGCCGGTGATGCGCTTCTCCACGCCGCTGACCCTGTTCGGCTCGCTGAAGAAGCCCCAGCACGGCATCGACATCAAGAAGGGCGGCATCTTTCCCATCGTGCATGGCGTGCGGGTCATGGCGCTGGAGCGCGGCATCCTCGCCACCGGCACCCTGGATCGCCTCGATGCCCTGGCCGCCGACGGGCGGCTCGAGGAGCGCTTCGCCGAAGACCTGGGGGAGGCGCTGTCGCTGTTCACCCAGCTGCGCCTCGAGCAGCAGCTGGCGCGGCTGGAGGGCGACGGCGGCGACGAGAACGGCGAGCCGGACCGGGTCGTGGTCCAGTCGCTGTCGTCGCTGGAGCGTGACCTGCTGCGCGAGGCGCTGCACATCGTCAAGGACTTCAAGCAGCGGATTTCCCATCGTTATCACCTCGAATACACCTGAGGTGGCCGGCCGCCGCCTCGCGACACGACAAGGACATCGACATGCTCAAGACCCTGCGCCGCCTGGTCGACCGCCACCGCCACGCCCATGGCCAGTATGGCTGGCTGTTCCGCCCCTATACGGGGGAGGAGCTGGTGGCGCTGGCCGTGCAGTCGACCGGCGGCGACGTGCGCAGCGCCGAGCCGCTGGCGATCGCCGCGGTGCGCCTGCGCGGCGATCGGGTGCTGACCAGCGAGTCGCTGGAGCTGCGGCTGGCGCGCCCGGAAGGCGTGGACGCCGAGGTGCTGCGGCGTCACGGCCTGCGCGGCATCGATCTCGACGACGGCGTGACGCTCGACCAGGCCCTGGCGCGGCTGCTCGACTTCGTCGGCAATCGCCCGCTGGTCGGCTGGCGGCTGGATCGCGACCTGGCGTTGCTGAACCGCCCGCTGCGCGCCCGATTCGGCTTCGACCTGCCCAATGCCGGCATCGACCTGGTCCAGCGTTACCAGCGTTACCATCATCATTCGCGGCTCGAGGTGGCGCCGGCCTTCGAGCGGGTCGCCGCGCAGCTCGAGGTGCCGCTGATGGGGCGCCACAGCGTGCTGGGCACCGCCGTGACCACGGCCCTGATGCACCTGCGGCTGGACCGCGACGCGCTGCTCGAGCGCCGCAGCGGCTGAGCGCGCGCCACGTCGCCAGCCTGGCGGCAGGGTGGTAGGATAGGCGCCCTTTCCCTTTCCCCGATTGCCCTGGCAGCGCCCCGACCATGCAAGATGCCGTGACCTTCGATCCCCGTCCCGCCGATGAGGCCGCTTCGGCCGAGCCGTCGACCCCGTCCGCCGAGGCGCCCGACGCCAAGGCCAAGCGCGAGTTCAACAAGCTGCAGAAGCGTCTGCGGCGCCAGGTCGGCAACGCCATCATCGACTTCGACATGATCCGCGAGGGCGACAAGGTGATGGTGTGCCTGTCCGGCGGCAAGGACAGCTACACCATGCTGGAGATCCTGCGGAATCTGCAGCGCAACGCGCCGGTGAACTTCTCGCTGGTGGCGGTGAACCTCGACCAGAAGCAGCCCGGCTTCCCCGAGCATGTGCTGCCCGAGTACCTGGATGGGCTCGGCGTCGATTACCATATCCTCGAGCGCGACACCTACTCGGTGGTCAAGGAGAAGACCCCGGAAGGCAAGACCACCTGCGCGCTGTGCTCGCGGCTGCGCCGCGGCTCCCTCTATGGCTATGCCGAGGAGATCGGTGCCACCAAGATCGCGCTCGGTCATCATCGCGAGGACATCCTCGAGACGCTGTTCCTCAACATGTTCTTCGGCGGCAGCCTCAAGTCGATGCCGCCCAAGCTGCTCTCCGACGACGGCAAGAATATCGTCATCCGCCCGCTGGCCTACTGCCGCGAGGCCGACATCGCCGAGTTCTCGGAGCGCATGGCCTTCCCGATCATCCCCTGCAACCTGTGCGGCTCGCAGCCCAACCTGCAGCGCCAGGTGGTCAAGGAAATGCTGGCCGAGTGGGAGGCCAAGCATCCCGGCCGCCTGGAGAGCATGTTCAAGGCGGTGACCAACGTCGCCCCCTCGCAGCTGGCCGACCGCGAGCTGTTCGACTTCGCCGGTCTGGAGGAGAAGCAGGCGAAGATGCAGGCCGACCGCATCGATCTGCACCAGGAGCGATAAGCGGGAAGCTTGGAGCGCGGCACTTCGTGCCGGGAGAGGGAAGAACCCAACAAAGACCGCCCCCATGTGCTGCCGGCCATGGGGGCGGTGCGTTTTCCGGCTTCCCGCTCGCGGCGAAGGCGCGTCAGCGGCAGCCCTCTTCCTCGGCCAGCTCGGCCAGGGCGTCCAGGTCGAGGATGTTCACCTCGCGGCCGGAGACGGCCACCAGGCCCTGCTGCTGGAAGCGGCCCAGGATGCGGCTGACGGTTTCCACGGCCAGCCCCAGGTAGTTGCCGATGTCGGCCCGGGACATGGAGAGCCGGAAGCTGTAGGCGGAGTAGCCGCGGCGCCGGAAGCGGTCGGAGAGGCTGGCGAAGAAGGTGGCCAGCCGCTGGTCGGCGGTCTTGCGCGACAGCAGGCGCATCATGCGGCGGTCGTCGCGCATTTCCTTGCTCATGCTGCGGTAGAGCTGGGCGCGCAGCTCCGGCAGGCTTTCCGACAGGGCATCCAGGCGATCGAAGGGGATCTCGCACACGGTGGTGGTCTCGAGCGCGATGACCGAGCCGGGATAGGTCGACTCGTCGATGCCGTCCAGCCCCACCAGTTCGCTGGGCAGATAGAAGTTGGTCAGCTGATCCATGCCGCCGCCTTCGCTGGTGATCTGCTTGAGGCTGCCGGAGCGAACCGCATAGACGCTGGTGAAGGGGCTGCCCTGACGGAACAGCGACTCGCCCTTCTTGAGCGGCGGACGGCGGCGGATGATGGCATCGAACTGATCGATGTCCTCGAGTTCGAGGGCCAGGGGCAGGCACAGGGAACTCAGGCTGCAGGTCCGGCAGCGGGTCTCGTGCAGCAGTGAGCGGCGCCTGCCGGCTGCGATATCGGGCATGCTGTCCTCCTTGATCGGGGCTTGCCTCCCCCATTATGGCGGATAGCACCCGCCCGGGCATAGCATCCCTTAGCCGTGTCCTGTGCCCGAACGGCGGCAGCGCGACCAGTGCCCCGATGCGGTGGCCAGTCGCCCCTCATCCAGCGCCGCGGCATAGTCCTCGGCCGAGCCGGCGTTGCAGGCCACGGCGTCGGGCAGCCGCGAGATGGCACCGGGGCCAAGCCCCAGCCGGTCGCGGGCCTGCTCGCGTCGCGTCTGCGCCCGGGCGTCCTCCAGCGCGGCGCCGTGGCGGGCGTAGAACCCGCCTCCCAGCGACCGATAGCCGTTTCCGGCCAGGCGGTCCTCGATCCGAGCCAGCAGTGTCGCCGGCAGCGTCGACTCGCCTTCCTGCCAGGCGGGGTCCGGGCGCAGCGAGAGGCGTGGCGGCGTCATGGCCATCAGCGTGGCGAGCGCCGCGGCGGCCTCCTGCTCGGGCGTCGCCGGCGGCACGATCAGCACCAGGTTCAGCGAGTGCCAGCCCATGCGAACGGTCTCGTCGAGCAGCGGCTCGATGCGTGACTGCAGCCGCGTCAGGGCTTCCGGGCGGTCGGCCCTCGGCAGGCGCATGACCAGCTTCAGGCGGTTGAAGCCCAGTGCTTCCAGATGGCGCAGGGTGAGAAGATCCGTGGCACGGGGATCGAGTTCGACGGTGAAGTCGCGCCAATGTCCCGATTCGAAGGGAAAGCGCGAGGCCAGCCGATCGACCAGCCCGCTCATCCGCGACAGGCTCAGCCAGGGGGGCAGGCTGCCGCCCCAGTGCAGGGCCTCGAGCCGTCGATCGGGGGCGAGGCAGCGTCGCACCAGCACCATCTCGCGATCCAGTCGGGCCAGGTCGACTTCGAACGGGTCCATGCCCTTGGCGTGATCGACGCGCGCGTCGCCATCGTGGCGCAGCGGCAGGCGCAGATGCAGCGACAGGGGACGGGCGTCGGCGTTGCTGGCGGCCAGCGCCGCGGCGTAGTCGTCGGCGCCGAAGTCGGAAGGAGCGGTGACGGGCATGGCAGGATTCCGGGAGTGCATGCCATCAGGCTAGCGGTCGCGGAAGCGGGCGGTGTTGCGCTGGGTCAAGCGCGACGGCGAAAGCGGTTCAGTGCTGCCCGGCGTGACCGGCCTCATGGGGCATCGCGCCCGGCCACAGCCCCCACAGCTGCCACAGGGCGAAGCCGATGATCGTCAGTGCCGCCAGGGTGCGGGTGGCCGGGTGGCGGATCAGGCCGCCCAGCCGACGCGCGGCCAGGCCGGTGGCCAGCAGCGCCGGCAGGGTGCCGAGTCCGAAGGCGCCCATCAGCGCCGCGCCGCGCAGCGGATCGGCGCTGGCCAGGCTCCAGGTCAGCATCGAGTAGACCAGTCCGCAGGGCAGCCAGCCCCAGACGGCGCCCAGGGCCATCGCCTGGGGCACCGTCACGACCGGCATCAGTCGCCGTCCGAGGGGCTCCAGGCGGCGCCACAGGCGCTTGCCGAGGGCCTCCAGCCTCAGCAGCCCCTTCCACCAGTCGGCGATGTAGAGCGCCATCAGGATCAGCATCGTCGCGGCCAGCACCTGCAGCGCCAGGCGCACCCCGGGGGCCAGCCCGACCAGGGTGCCGAGCCCGGCGGCCAGGGCGCCCGCGAGCACGTAGCTGGCGATGCGCCCCAGGTTGTAGCCCAGCAGCAGGCCGCCGAGCCGGGCCGGATGGCGCAGGCTGGGCGGCACGGCGAAACTCAGGGCGCTCATGATGCCGCCGCACATGCCGATGCAGTGGGCGCCGCCGAGCAGGCCGAAGACGAAGGCCGCGGCCAGCGGTGGCAGGTCGAGTCCGGTGGGGTTCATCGGGCGTCCTTGTCGCTGTCCTTGTCCCGGGTTCGGTCACGGTCGGGGGCGGCGTTCGGCTCGCCCGCATCGTGCGCTGGGCCTGGCCCTTGCGGCGGGTCGTCATCGTCGAACAGGATGCGATGCGCCGGGCCTTCCAGGTCCTCGAACTGGTCGTGGCGCACGGCCCAGAAGAAGGCCCAGACGGCCAGGCCGAGCAGGATCAGCGACAGCGGTATCAGCAGGTAGAGAATGCTCATGATGCCTCCCGGGCGAGGGTATGCTCGGCGCGCCGCTGGCGGGCCAGCCTCAGGGCATTGGCGACCACCACCAGCGAACTCGCCGACATGCCCAGCGCCGCCAGCCAGGGGGGCACCCAGCCCAGCGCCGCCGGGGGCAGGGCCAGCAGGTTGTAGGCCAGCGCCCAGCCCAGGTTCTGGCGGATGATGCGCCGCGTGGCGCGGCCGACGTCGAGCGCTTCGACCAGCCGCCCGAGATGGGGGCCGAGCAGCACGGCGTCGGCCCGGGTGCGGGCCAGGTCGGTGGCCGCGTTCATGGCGAAGGCGATGTCGGCGCCGGCCAGCACCGGGATGTCGTTGATGCCGTCGCCGACCATGGCCACCCGCTGGCCCTCGGCCTGGCAGTCGCGCAGCCGAGCGAGCTTGTCCTCGGGGCTCGCGCCGGCGCGCCACTCGGCGATGCCCAGTCGCTCGGCCAGCGCCCGGGTGGGCCCCTCGGCGTCGCCGGACAGCAGTTCCACCGCGATGCCTCGCGCCGCCAGGGCGGCGACGGTGGCGGCGGCATCTTCCCGAGGCTGGTCGCCCAGGGCGAACCAGGCCCGTGGCTCGCCGTCCTCGGCCAGCAGCAGCCAGTGGCCGATCTCGGCACCGCTGTCCGGATTCGTCGGCACTCGGTCCGGGGCCGCGAAGTCGGGCCGGCCGAGCCGCCAGGGACGGCCGTCGATCTCGCCGGCGAGGCCCAGGCCGGGGCGGGCGGTGACGTTGCGGGCACTGATGCCGGCGCGGCGATGGGGGCGAAAGGCGCGGGCGATGGGATGCTCGGAATGGGCCTCCAGGGCCGCGGCCAGCGCGGTGAGACGCTCGGGGTCGTGTTCCGCCAGCGGCACGGTGCGCTCCAGCCGCATCTCGCCTTGGGTCAGGGTGCCGGTCTTGTCGAAGATCATCCGGTCGAGGCGCGGCAGGGTCTCCAGGGCGTCGGCACGGGTCAGCAGCACGCCGCGGCGGTAGAGCCTGCCGTGGGCGGCGGTCAGGGCGGTGGGCGTGGCCAGCGCCAGGGCGCAGGGACAGCTGACCACCAGCACCGAGAGGGTCACCCAGAAGGCCCGCTCGGGGTCGACGAATGACCAGACCCATCCGGTGGCGGCGGCGATCAGCAGCACCTGGATCACGAAGTGATGGGCCAGCCGGGCGGCCCGGCGCGCGACGGGCGGGCGTTCGGCGAAGGCGCGGTCGGTGAGGTCGAGCAGCCGCGCCGCCCGGGCATCCCGTCCGGCATGGGTCACCCGCACCGTCAGCGGGCTTTCGACGTTGTGGCTGCCGCCGGTCACGGTGTCGCCCACGCCGCGTGTCACCGGCAGCGCCTCGCCGGTGAGCATCGATTCGTCGAGGCTGGAGGCGCCCTGTTCGATCACGCCGTCGGCGGGCACGCCGTGGCCGGGCCTGACCAGCACCCGGTCGCCCGCGACCAGTTCGCTGGCGGGCAGGAGGCGCTCCTCGCCGTGCTCGCCGAGGCGGATCGCCGACAGCGGCAGGATCTCGGTCAGGGCGTTGCCGCGGCGCCCGCTGCGCCGCCGGGCGCGCACCTCCAGGAAACGGCCGAACAGCAGGAAGAAGGTGAACATGGCCGCGGAGTCGAAGTAGACGTCGCCATGGCCGACGAGCAGCGCCCAGGTGCTGGCGAGGTAGGCGCCGGCGATGGCCAGCGACACTGGCACGTCCATGCCCAGCTGTCGGTTGCGCAGGTCGCGCCGCGCTCCGGCGAAGAACGGCTGGGCCGAGTAGAGCACCACCGGCGTGGTCAGGGCGAAGGCCAGCCAGTGGAAGAGGGTATCGAAGTCGGCGCCCAGGCCGCCGTCGCCGGCCACGTAGAAGGGGATCGAGAACATCGCCACCTGCATCATGCCGACCCCGGCGACGATCAGCCTGCGCACCTGGCGGCGTTCCTCGCGCTGCAGGCGTCGTTGGGCCTCGTCGGGCTCATAGGGCTGGGCCGGGTAGCCGATGGCGGCCAGTTCGGCGAGCAGCCGCGAGAAGGCGATGCGCTGCGGGTCCCAGGCGACGCGGACGCGGTGGTGGGTGAGATCGACGGCGCTGGCGCTGACGCCGTCGAGGGCGTTGAGGCGATGCTCGATCAGCCAGGCGCAGGCGGCGCAGGTGATGCCCTCCACCGCCAGGGTGGCGTGCACACCCTCATCGTCGGCATGCACGAAGCGCCGCTGCAGGCCCGGGTCGTCGAACAGTGCCCAGGTCTCGGCCTGGGCGGTCCGGCGCTCGTCGGGCCGTGTCGGCAGCTCGCTTCGGAAGCGGTAGTAGCCGGCCAGGCCGCCGTCGACGATGGCGTGGGCCACCGCCTCGCAGCCGGGGCAGCACAGCGGGTGTTCGGCGTCGTCGAGGGTGATCGTCCAGGGGGCGTCCTGTGGAACCCGGGCGCCGCAGTGATAGCAGGCGGCGCGCTCGACGGGCGCGGTGGCGGTGGTCGCGGTCATGGTGCCGCTCAGTCTCCGGGCGCCAGGACGATCTCGGCCTGGGCGGGGAAGCGGGCCTCGCCGGTGAGGCGCCAGGCGGGCTCGCTGCCGTCGCCGGGCTCCAGGTGCAGGTACCAGCGGTGGCGCAGGGGCGTCTCGAGCATGGTGACGTAGCGGCCGGCGCGCACGTGCTCGAGCGTCAGTCGCCGGTCGCGCTCGCTTTCGGTGGGAAAGATCAGCTTCAGGGTCAGCCGCTCCGGGCGCGACTCCCCGGTCAGGTCGACCACCAGGTCGCCGGTGGCCGGGTCGGCGTTCAGGGCAGCCGAGAGCCCCAGTGTGCGGGCCTGTTCCTGCTTGGCGATCTGCTCGTTGATGGCCAGGCCTTCCTTGTAATAGTCCTCCGCCACGGTGCCGTCGAAGTAGTGGATCGAGAGGGCCAGGTAGACCAGGCTGAAGCTGACCGAGGCCCCCAGCAGGCCGATCATGAACCAGGGCCAGAACTGCTTGTACCAAGGGGCGATGGGCGGTTGTTCTGCCGTCATCAGCGGGTGTCTCCTATGAAGCGGCCGTCGCGCTCGAGGGCGATGTCGGGGGCGTCGACGGCTTCCAGGCGCAGCCGGATCTCGTGACTGGGGCGCTGGAGGGCGTCGGGCGGGGCGGTGACTTCCACCACCAGCCGGCGCGACTCGCCGGCGGGCACGCTGACGCGTCGGGTGTCGAGGGTCAGCCCCTCCAGGCCCGTGGCGGCGAGCCGGTAGGCGTGGTCCTCGCGGTCCAGGTTGCGCACCGTCAGGGTATAGACGTTACGGATTCTGCCGTCGTCGGTCATCTGAAACAGCTGCTGGCGGCCGCGCTCCACCTCGAAGCCCAGCGGGATACGGTCGCTGACCGTCCAGGCGAACAGGCCGATCATCACCAGCAGCACGGCCAGGTAGCCGAGTAGGCGCGGACGCAGCAGATGCGACGGCTTGCCCTCGAGGGCGTTCTCGGTGGTGTAGCGGATCAGCCCGCGGGGATAGCCCATGCGGTCCATGACGCTGTCGCAGGCGTCGATGCAGGCCGCGCAGGTGATGCATTCGTACTGCAAGCCGTCGCGGATGTCGATGCCGGTGGGGCAGACCTGCACGCACAGCTCGCAGTCGATGCAGTCGCCGTGGCCGGCTTCCCGAGCCTCGTCGTGGCTGAGGCGCTTCCTGCGCGGGCCGCGCGGTTCGCCCCGGGCGGCGTCGTAGGAGACAATCAGGGTGTTGGCGTCGAACATCACCGACTGGAAGCGGGCGTAGGGGCACATGTAGATGCACACCTGCTCGCGCAGCCAGCCGGCGTTGAGGTAGGTGAACAGGGTGAAGAAGCCGACCCAGAAGTAGGACCAGCCGTGGGCCTCGAGGGTCGGGAGCTCCATCACCAGGTCGCGGATCGGCGTGAAGTAGCCGACGAAGGTCAGGCCGGTGGCGGCGGCGATGACCAGCCAGATGGCGTGCTTGGCGAGCTTGCGGCGCAGCTTGTCGGCGCTCCAGCCGTGACGGTCGAGCCGGATGCGACGGTTGCGCGGTCCTTCGGTGCGATGTTCCACCCAGATGAACAGGAAGGTCCAGACGCTCTGTGGGCAGGTGTAGCCGCACCAGACGCGGCCGGCGAACACGGTGATGAAGAACAGCCCGAAGGCGCAGATGATCAGCAGCCAGGAGAGCAGCATGAACTCCTGGGGATAGAAGGTGGCGGCGAAGATGTGGAACTCGCGGCCGGGCAGGTCGAACCACACCGCCGGGCGGTCGCCCCAGGGAATCCACGGGATCAGGAAGTAGGCCAGCATCAGCGCCCAGTTGGCGCTGCGCCGCAGGCGCTGGAAGACGCCCTTGATCTCGCGCACGTAGAGGTGCCGGCGGCGGGCGTACATCGCCTGGCTGACGCTGTCGCCGGCGTCGGTGATGTCGCGGTGGGGAATCTTGTCGCTCATGGCGGGCTCTCGACAGGCGGCCTGTGTATCGATGGCGGCGGCGGGGTGGGCCCGCCGCCGGGGGCTCAGTCGCGGCGGCTGAGGCCGTACACGTAGGCGGCCACCAGGTGGACCTTGTCCTCCCCGATGTAGGCGGCCTGGGCCGGCATGTGGCCGTTGCGGCCGTTGCGCAGGGTCTGGCGGATGGACGCCTCCAGCGGCTGGCCGGGCTGGCGATAGAGCCAGGCGTCATCGGTCAGGTTCGGCGCGCCGAGGGCCTGGTTGCCGGTGCCGTCGGGGGCGTGGCAGGCCGCGCACACCGAGGTGAACAGCGCCTCGCCCTGTTCGGCGCGCTGCGGATCCTCGGCCTGGCCGGACAGCGACAGCACGTACTGGGTGAGGCGTCCGATGTTGTCCTCGCCGAGCTGCTGCCAGGCGGGCATCAGACCGTTGCGCCCGTTGGTGAGGCTGGTCACGATGGCCTCGGGCGTGCCGCCGTAGAGCCAGGCGTCGTCGGTCAGGTCGGGAAAGCCGTAGCCGCCCTGGGCATTGGCGCCGTGACAGATGGCGCAGTTGTTGAGGAACAGGCGTTCGGCAACCTGCATGGCCTCGGCGTCCTGGGCCAGCGCCGGGATCGGGACCTGCTGGTACTGCTCGAAGATCGGCGCGTAGCGCTCCTCCGCCCGGGCCACCTCGGCTTCCCACTGGCCTTCCTGGGTCCAGCCCAGCAGGCCGGCGAAGTTGCCGAGGCCGGGGTAGAGCAGCAGATAGCCGAGCGCGAAGATCACCGTGCCGACGTAGAGCTGGAACCACCAGCGCGGCAGCGGGTTGTCGTATTCCTCGATCTCGTCGGCCGCGTGGCCGGTGGTCTCGACGTTGCCCTCGGCGTCGGCGACCTTGTCGGTCTTGCGATTGGCGAACAGCAGCCAGGCGCTGATGACGATGGTGCCCAGCGTGATGACGATGATCCAGACGCTCCAGAAGCCGGGCAGGACGTCATTCCATAATGAGCTCATGAGTCACGGTCTCCCTGTTCTTGACGAGCCTGATCCCGCCGGGCGTCGTCCCGGTGGGCGCCGGTGTCGCGGGCCGAGGGCTCGTCGTCGTCGGCGAAGGGCAGGTTGGCCGCTTCGTCGAAGTCCGGCTTGCGCCGCTTGGAATAAGCCCAGCAGACCAGGCCGATGAAGCCGATCAGCAGCAGGCCGGTGATGATGCCGCGTAGCGTTCCCATATCCATGTCAGCGGGTGTCCTTGAGCACGGTGCCGAGCTGTTGCAGGTAGGCCACCAGGGCAGTGATCTCGCGCTCGCCGCGTACCGCGTCACGGGCGCCGGCGATCTGCTCGTCGCTGTAGGGCACGCCCAGGGTGCGCATGGCGCGCATCTTGTCGGCGATGGATTCGCCGTCGAGGACGTTCTCGAACAGCCAGGGGTAGGCCGGCATGATCGATTCCGGCACCACGTCGCGGGGGTTGTAGAGGTGCGCGCGATGCCAGTCGTCGCTGTAGCGGCCGCCGACCCGGGCCAGATCCGGGCCGGTGCGCTTGGAGCCCCACAGGAAGTTGTGCTCGTAGACCGACTCGCCGGCCACGCTGTAGTGGCCGTAGCGCTCGGTCTCGGCGCGGAAGGGGCGGATCATCTGCGAGTGGCAGCCCACACAGCCCTCGCGGCGGTAGATGTCGCGGCCGGCGAGCTCGAGCGGTTCCAGCGGCTCGAGCCCTTCCACCGGCTCGGTGGTCTGCTTCTGGAAGAACAGCGGCACGACCTCGGCCAGGCCGCCGAAGCTGATCACCACCAGCACCAGCACGGCGAGCAGGCCCACGTTCTTTTCGACGATCTCGTGTCTCATGGCAGTCTTCTCGTTCCCTGTTGTCTCAGGCGGCGGCCTGGGGCTGCGGCTGCTGGAGGCTCTGCTGGCGGCGCACGGTCATGAAGACGTTGAAGGCCATGATCAGCATGCCGACGACCCAGCACAGCCCGCCGACGGTGCGCACGACATAGCCCGCGCCGCTGGCCTCGACGGACTCGATGAAGGTGTACATCAGGGTGCCGTCGGGATTCACCGCGCGCCACATCAGGCCCTGCAGGATGCCGTTGACCCACATGGCGGCGATGTAGAGCACGGTGCCGACGGTGGCCAGCCAGAAGTGCACGGCGATCAGCGACACCGAGTACATCTCGGTGCGGCCGTAGAGCCGCGGGATCAGGTGGTACATGGAGCCGATGGTGATCATCGCGACCCAGCCCAGGGCGCCGGCATGGACGTGACCGATGGTCCAGTCGGTGTAGTGGGAGAGGGCGTTCACGGTCTTCACCGCCATCATCGGCCCCTCGAAGGTCGACATGCCGTAGAACGACAGTGCCACCACCAGGAAACGCAGGGTGGGATCGGTGCGCAGCTTATGCCAGGCGCCGGAAAGGGTCATCATGCCGTTGATCATGCCGCCCCAGGAGGGCGCCAGCAGGATGATCGACATCACCATGCCCAGCGACTGTGCCCAGTTGGGCAGGGCGGTGTAGTGCAGATGGTGAGGGCCGGCCCACATGTAGATCATGATCAGGGCCCAGAAGTGGACGATCGACAGCCGATAGGAGTAAACCGGACGCTCGGCCTGCTTGGGCACGAAGTAGTACATCATGCCCAGGAAGCCGGCGGTCAGGAAGAAGCCCACCGCGTTGTGTCCGTACCACCATTGGGTCATGGCATCCACGGCGCCGGCGTAGATCGAGATGGAGTACATGGCCGAGACCGGCAGCGCCGCGTTGTTGACGATGTGCAGCACCGCCACGGTGAGGATGAAGGCGGCGTAGAACCAGTTGGCGACATAGATGTGCGAGGTTCGGCGCTTCTTGATGGTGCCGAGGAAGACGATGGCGTAGGCGATCCAGACCACCGCGATCAAAAGGCTGATCGGCCATTCCAGCTCGGCGTATTCCTTGGTGGTGGTGTAGCCCATGGGCAGCGTCACCACCGCCGAGACGATCACCGCCTGCCAGCCCCAGAAGGTGAAGGCGGCCAGCCGGTCCGATATCAGGCGCGTCTGGCAGGTTCGCTGCACCACGTAGTAGGAGGTGGCGAACAGCGCCGAGCCGCCGAAGGCGAAGATCACGGCGTTGGTGTGCAGCGGGCGAAGGCGGCCGAAGCTGGTCCAGGGCAGTCCCAGGTTCAGTTCCGGCCAGACCAGCTGGGCGGCGATCGTGACACCGAGGACCATGCCCACGATGCCCCAGACAACGGTCATGATCGCGAACTGTCGCACGACCTTGTAGTTGTAGGTGGGGTGTTCCAGTGCTGTGCTCATGTCGGGTTCCATCGAACGCGTTGGAGGGAGTCGCGCTTGGGCAGCAGTCTAGCTCAAGGCTTTCGCCCACATGATGATGACGGTCAAGTCGGGAGCGGGCGGCGTGTCGATCTTGCGCTGCCGCCTGGCGTGAACCGTCGTTCTTGTATGTTATACGACCAGACTAAATGTATTCATTAAGTGTATACAATGAGTGAGCTCAGAAAAAGTTTCCATCTCGACGCCCTCGGGCCGCTGGACGTCACCGGCGAGGCGCGCCATGGCCAGCTGCTGCTGGCGCACGGTGCCGGCGCCGGCCAGGACGCGATGTTCATGCAACGCCTGAGAGCGGCGCTGGCCGAGCGGGGCGTACAGACCCTGGCCTTCGAGTTCGCCTATATGCAGCGCATGCGCGAAGAGGGACGGCGTCGGCCGCCGCCGCGGGTCGAGCGGCTGGTCGACGAGTACGCCGCCTGGCGCGATGGCGTACGGCATCTTGCTTCGGGGCCGCTGTGGCTGGGCGGCAAGTCCATGGGCGGCCGGGTGGCCAGCCTGCTGGCGGCCCGCGACGGCGCCGATGGCCTGGCGCTCTGCGGCTATCCCTTCCACCCGCCGCGCAAGCCCGAGTCGCTGCGTCTCGATCACTGGCCGAGCCTGGCCTGCCCGACGCTGGTGGTGCAGGGCACGCGGGATCCCTTCGGCACTCGCGAGGAGGTGGCGCAATATGCGCTGCCCGCCGGCGTCGAGCTGCACTGGCTGGAGGACGGCGAGCATGACTGGAAGCCACGTCGAGCCTCGGGACGCGATCAGGCCGCCCTGATCGCCGAGGGGGCGACGGCCATCGCCGAGGCCATGGCGCGCGATGCGTCCGGGGACCGATAGCGGCCAAGTGGATGAATGGCCTGCCGTTCTGCGCCGCCCGTTCGCCACGGGGATGAAAAAAACGCGTTGACAATGAACGCAGTTTCCGTAGAATGCAGCGCCATGTGACCGGGGGTGGTTAGCTCAGCTGGGAGAGCACCAGCCTTACAAGCTGGGGGTCACAGGTTCGATCCCTGTACCACCCACCACTGTCGAAGACAGTGGCCGATTGCATCGCAGAAACGAGTGCGGACCGGTAGTTCAGTTGGTTAGAATGCCGGCCTGTCACGCCGGAGGTCGCGGGTTCGAGTCCCGTCCGGTCCGCCACGATGACGCACAATCTAAGCAGTACCGCGTGGGCGATTAGCTCAGTTGGTTAGAGCACCAGCCTCACATGCTGGGGGTCACTGGTTCGAGTCCAGTATCGCCCACCACGCGGACCGGTAGTTCAGTTGGTTAGAATGCCGGCCTGTCACGCCGGAGGTCGCGGGTTCGAGTCCCGTCCGGTCCGCCATCTGCTCAGAATTCCAAAGCCCCGTGGCTCACGCCACGGGGCTTTTCTGTTGTCTGGAACCTGGTTTTTTCGTTCGAATGCCTCGGGCTTTTCCTGGCGAATGCCGAGGCGGCTTTTGCGCTGCCCGCGGGACTGTCATACAGTTGTTTTAATTTCCTGTCGACGCTCCGAGGTGGCTCGAACGTGGCTGACTTTCCGCATCTGTTTCGCCCCATCGAACTGGGCCCGCTGCGCCTGCCCAACCGGGTGGTGATGGGCTCGATGCATACCAACCTGGAGGAAATGCCCGGCGGTTTCTCGCGCCTGGCCGCCTTCTATGCCGAGCGTGCCCGGGCCGGCGTATCGCTGATCGTCGGCGGCGGCATCGCGCCCAACGCGGAGGGTGCCGTGTTCGACGGCGGCGCCACCCTGGAGCGGCCCGAACAGGTGGCCGAGCACCGGCGCCTGGTCGAGGCGGTGCATGCCGAGGGCGGTCGCATCTGCCTGCAGATCCTGCACGCCGGCCGCTACGCCTACACCGATGCGCCGGTGGCGCCCTCGGCGATCCGCGCGCCGATCAACCCTCGCCCGCCTCGTGCCCTGAGCGCGGCGGAGATCGAGCGCACCCTGGACGACTACGTGCGCTGCGCACGCCTGGCCCGGGAGGCCGGCTACGATGGCGTGGAGGTGATGGGCTCCGAGGGCTACCTGATCAACCAGTTCGTCTGCCGGGGGACCAATCATCGAGAGGACGAGTGGGGCGGTCGCTTCGCCAACCGCATCCGCTTCCCGGTGGAGGCAGTGCGGCGCATCCGCGAGGCACTGGGGGCCGAGGCCCTGATCCTGTTCCGGCTGTCGATGATCGACCTGGTGGAGGAGGGCAGTACCCATGACGAGGTGGTCGCCCTGGGGCGCGCGGTGGCCGAGGCCGGCGCCGATGCGATCGACGGCGGCATCGGCTGGCACGAGGCGCGGGTGCCGACCATCGTCACCAGCGTGCCGCGGGCGCTGTTCGCCGAGGTGTCGCGGCGCATGCGCGACGCGCTGCCGGTGCCGCTGATCGCCACCAACCGCATCAACATGCCCGAGGTCGCCGAGCGCTTGCTGGCCGAGGGCCATGCCGACCTGATCTCCATGGCGCGTCCCTTCCTGGCCGATCCGGCCTGGGTGACCAAGGCCCGGGAGGGGCGGGTCGACGAGATCAATACCTGCATCGCCTGCAACCAGGCCTGTCTCGATCACACCTTCCAGGGCAAGCCGACCTCGTGCCTGGTCAACCCGAGGGCCGGCCATGAGACCGAGCTTGCCATCGTGCCGGCGGCGTCGATGAAGCGCGTCGCGGTGGTGGGCGGCGGTCCCGCCGGGCTCGCCGCGGCGGTCACCGCCGCCGAACGCGGCCATGCGGTGACGCTGTTCGAGCGTCAGGCCGCGCTGGGCGGCCAGTTCAATCATGCCCGGCGGATTCCCGGCAAGGAGGAGTTCGACGAGACGCTGCGTTATTTCCGCACCATGCTGGAGAAGCGTGGTGTCAGCGTGCGGCTCGCGACCGACCCCGGGCTCCACGAGCTGCGTGGCTTCGACGAGGTGGTGCTGGCCACCGGCGTTCGGCCGCGGGCCCTCGAGCTGCCGGGCATCGATCATCCCAAGGTGATGTCCTACCCGCTGGCCATCCAGCACCCCGAGCGGGTGGGCGCACGGGTGGCGATCATCGGTGCCGGCGGCATCGGCTTCGACGTGGCGGAGCTGCTGACCCATGCCGGCCATCCCGCCCTGGACGCCGACGCCTGGTGCGACGAGTGGGGGGTGGACCTGACGGTGACCGCGCCGGGAGGACTGCGCGCGGCGGAGCGGCCGCCGGTGCCGCGGACGGTGACCCTGCTGCAGCGCAAGACGTCGAAGCCCGGTGCCGGGCTCGGCGTCACCACCGGCTGGGTGCATCGCGCCTCGTTGCGCCATCGCGGCGTGGAGATGCTGGCCGGCTGCGACTACGTCGGCATCGATGACGCCGGCTTGCATGTCCGCGTCGAGGGCGAGCCGCGCCTGCTCGAGGTCGACAGCGTGGTGATCTGCGCTGGTCAGGAATCGGTGCGCGATCTGCTCGAGCCGCTGGGCGAGGCGGGCGTTTCGGTCCACGTCATCGGCGGCGCCGACCGGGCCGCCGAGCTCGATGCCAAGCGCGCGATCGACCAGGGCGTGCGGCTGGCTGCCACGCTCTAGAGGAGGGAGTGAGCCGCGTTCGTTGAAAATCTGCACGCCCCGGGATGAACCGCTTCGGCTTCGCGGGCTCATAGGAAGTGTAGCCCTGCGTTGAAGGTTTCGGGCGTCATCGTCCGGTCGCGCTGACTACTCTGAAGCTACCGACCCGGCCGAGAGGGCCAGGATTGCCAGGCCGGAGCCCCGGGCTTTAAGGAGGCATCGATGAGCATCTTCGATCATGTGCAGAACCGCTTCGAACGCACCCTGCAGGAGGAAATGAGCCTGCAGGAGTACCTGGAACTCTGCCGTGAGGACCCCTCGGCCTATGCCAGTGCGGCCGAACGAATGCTGGAGGCCATCGGCGAGCCCGAGGTGATCGACACGGCCAAGGACCCTCGCCTGTCGCGTATCTTCTCCAACAAGGTCATCCGTCGCTATCCGGCCTTCTCCGAGTTCTACGGCATGGAGGAGGCGATCGAGCAGATCGTCGCCTATTTCCGCCATGCCGCCCAGGGGCTCGAGGAGAAGAAGCAGATCCTCTACCTGCTCGGCCCGGTCGGTGGCGGCAAGTCATCGCTCGCCGAGCGGCTCAAGCTGCTGATGGAGCATGTGCCTTTCTATGCCATCAAGGGCTCGCCGGTGCAGGAGTCGCCGCTGGCGCTGTTCTCGCCGGAGCATGACGGCGAGCTGCTCGAGAAGGAATACGGCATCCCGCCGCGCTGCCTGAAGAGCGTGATGTCGCCCTGGGCCGCCAAGCGCCTCAAGGAGGCCGGTGGCGACATCAGCCAGTTCCGGGTGGTGCGGCTCTATCCGTCGCGGCTGAATCAGATCGCCATCGCCAAGACCGAACCCGGCGACGAGAACAATCAGGACATCTCCTCGCTGGTCGGCAAGGTGGACATCCGTCAGCTCGAGCTCTACTCCCAGGACGATCCGGATGCCTACAGCTTCTCCGGCGGCCTGTGCCGGGCCAACCAGGGCCTGATGGAGTTCGTCGAGATGTTCAAGGCGCCGATCAAGGTGCTGCATCCGCTGCTGACCGCCACCCAGGAGGGCAACTACAACCCCACCGAGGGCATGGGCGCGATCCCGTTCGACGGCATCGTGCTGGCGCACTCCAACGAGAGCGAGTGGCAGGCCTTCCGCAACAACCGCAACAACGAGGCCTTCCTCGACCGGGTCTATATCGTCAAGGTGCCCTACTGCCTGCGGGTGACCGAAGAGATCAACATCTACAAGAAGCTGCTCGAGCACTCCTCGCTCAACGAGGCGCCCTGTGCGCCGGACACCCTGCGCATGCTGGCCCAGTTCTCGGTGCTCTCGCGGCTCAAGGAGCCGGAGAACTCCAGTGTCTATTCCAAGATGCGGGTCTATGACGGCGAGAACCTCAAGGACACCGATCCCAAGGCCAAGTCGATCCAGGAGTACCGCGACGCCGCCGGCGTCGACGAGGGCATGGATGGGCTCTCCACGCGCTTCGCCTTCAAGATCCTGTCCAAGGTGTTCAACTTCGACAACCACGAGGTGGCGGCCAACCCGGTGCACCTGCTCTACGTGCTCGAGCAGCGTCTCGAGCAGGAGCAGCTGCCCAAGGAGACCTTCGAGCGCTATCTGCGCTTCATCAAGGAGTTCCTGGCCCCGCGCTACGTGGACTTCATCGGCAAGGAGATCCAGACCGCCTATCTCGAGTCCTACTCCGAGTACGGTCAGAACATCTTCGACCGCTACGTCACCTACGCCGACTTCTGGATCCAGGATCAGGAGTACCGCGATCCGGAGACCGGCGAGCTGTTCGACCGCCAGTCGCTCAACGAGGAGCTGGAGAAGATCGAGAAGCCGGCGGGCATCTCCAATCCCAAGGACTTCCGCCACGAGGTGGTCAACTTCGTGCTGCGGGCCCGGGCTCAGAACAATGGCATGAACCCGAGCTGGCAGTCCTACGAGAAGCTGCGCGGGGTGATCGAGCACAAGATGTTCGCCAACACCGAGGAGCTGCTGCCGGTCATCTCCTTCAACGCCAAGGCCTCCACCGCGGACCAGAAGAAGCACGAGGATTTCGTGGCCCGCATGGTCGACCGTGGCTACACCGAGAAGCAGGTGCGCCTGCTCTCCGAGTGGTATCTGCGGGTCCGCAAGTCGCAGTAGCCGTCGAGGGTCGCACGGGGCGCCGAGGCATGGCGCTCCGTGAGGACGCAGGGCAGCCCAGGAGGTCCGCATGACCTACTTCATCGACCGCCGTGCCAATGCCAGGCACAAGAGTGCGGTCAATCGTCAGCGCTTCCTCGATCGCTATCGCACCCATATCAAGCGGTCCGTCGAGGAGGCGGTCAATCGCCGCTCCATTACCGACATGGAGCGCGGCGAGAAGGTGTCGATTCCCGCCCGGGACATCTCCGAGCCGGTGTTCCAGCACGGGTCCGGCGGCAAGCGCTCGATCATCGCCCCCGGCAACAAGGAATTCGTCGAGGGCGATCGTCTGCGTCGCCCCGGCGGGGGAGGCGGCGGCGGATCCGGCGAGGGCAGCGCCTCCAACCAGGGCGAGGGCATGGACGAGTTCGCCTTCACCCTGTCCCGCGAGGAGTTCCTGGACTTCGTGTTCGACGGCCTGGAGCTGCCGCACCTGGAGCGCAAGAACCTGGTCGACCTCGACGAGGTGCGCCCGGTGCGGGCCGGCTTCACCCGTGACGGGGTGCCGGCCCGCATCAACATCGTGCGCTCGATGCGCGAGGCCCATGCCCGGCGCATCGCCATGCGCGGGCCGATTCGCCGGGCCCTGCGTGAGGCCCAGGAGGCGCTGGAGGCCGAGGAACGCAAGGATCCGGTGCTGCGCAATCCGGCCCGCATCGCCGAGCTCAAGGCCGAGGTCGAGCGGCTCGAGAAGCGTCTCGAGGCGGTGCCGTTCATCGATACCTATGACCTGCGCTACAACAATCTGGTCAACCAGCCCCAGCCGTCGAGCAAGGCGGTGATGTTCTGCGTGATGGACGTCTCGGGCTCCATGACCCAGGCCCACAAGGACATCGCCAAGCGCTTCTTCCTGCTGCTCTACCTGTTCCTGGAACGCAACTACGAGAAGGTCGAGCTGGTCTTCGTGCGCCACCACACCGCCGCCAAGGAGGTCGACGAGGAGGAGTTCTTCTATTCCCGGGAGACCGGCGGCACCATCGTCTCCAGCGCCCTGACCCTGGTCGACGAGATCATCACCGATCGCTACCCGCCGACCCAGTGGAACCTCTACGTGGCCCAGGCCTCGGACGGCGACAACTGGGACGACGACTCCCTGACCTGCCGCGACCAGCTGGCCAATACCCTGATGCCGCGGCTGCAGTACTTCACCTACGTGGAGATCACGCCGCACGCGCATCAGGCCCTGTGGGAAGAGTACGAGAAGGTCGAGGCCGAGTATCCCGAGCGCTTCGCCATGCGGCAGATCGTCGAGGCCGGCGACATCTATCCGGTGTTCCGCGAGCTGTTCCGGCGCCGCACGGTCCAGTCCTGAGGCGAGGCCAAGGAGGCAGCATGACCGAACGCAAGCCCATCGCCAGCGGCTCCGACTGGAACTTCGAGGTCCTGGAGCGGTTCGAGACGGAGATCGCCCGGCTGGCCGACGAGTATCGGCTGGACACCTATCCCAATCAGATCGAGATCATCACCACCGAGCAGATGATGGACGCCTACGCCAGCGTGGGCATGCCGGTGGGCTATCATCACTGGTCCTTCGGCAAGCAGTTCCTGGCCGTGGAGCAGGCCTACCGGCGTGGCCAGATGGGACTGGCCTACGAGCTGGTCATCAACTCCGATCCCTGCATCGCCTACCTGATGGAGGAGAACACCCTGATGATGCAGGTGCTGGTGATGGCCCACGCCTGCTACGGCCACAACTCCTTCTTCAAGGGCAACTACCTGTTCCGCACCTGGACCGACGCCGGTTCCATCGTCGATTACCTGCTGTTCGCCCGGCGCTACCTCGCCGAGTGCGAGGAGCGACACGGCGTGACCGCGGTCGAGCAGCTGCTCGACGCCTGCCATGCCCTGCAGAACTACGGCGTCGACCGCTACAAGCGGCCCTCGCCGATCTCCGCCGAGGAGGAGGCCCGGCGCCAGCAGGAGCGCTCCGACTACCTGCAGGCCCAGGTCAACACCCTGTGGAGCACCATTCCCGGGCGGCCGAGCGAGGAGGGGCATCAGGAGGGCGGCGATGCGGAGGATCCGCTCGGCCTGCACGCCGGCGGGCGCTACCCTCCCGAGCCCCAGGAGAACCTGCTCTACTTCATCGAGAAGAATGCGCCGCTGCTGGCGCCCTGGCAGCGGGAGGTGGTGCGCATCGTGCGCAAGCTCGCCCAGTACTTCTATCCCCAGCGCCAGACCCAGGTGATGAACGAGGGCTGGGCGACCTTCTGGCACTACACCCTGATGAATCGCCTCTACGACGACGGCCTGGTGGACGAGGGGCTGATCCTGGAGTTCCTGCAGTCCCATACCTCGGTGGTCCATCAGCCGGCCTTCGACAGCCCCCACTACAGCGGCATCAATCCCTACGCCCTGGGCTTCGCCATGTTCACCGACCTGCGGCGGATCTGTGAGCACCCCACCGACGAGGATCGGCGCTGGTTCCCCGAGATCGCCGGCAGCGACTGGCTCGAGACGCTGCACTTCGCCATGCGCAACTTCAAGGACGAGTCCTTCATCCAGCAGTACCTCTCGCCCAAGGTGATTCGCGATCTGAAGCTGTTCATGGTGCTCGACGACGACCGTGACGAGATGCTCGAGGTCACCGCCATCCATGACGACCGTGGCTATCAGCGCATCCGTGATGGCCTGGCCGTGCAGTATGCGCTCTCGGTGCGCGAGCCCAACATCCAGGTCTGGTCGGCGGACATCCGCGGCGACCGCTCGCTGACGCTGCGCCACGTGCAGGACAACCGTCGCCCGCTGGCGCGCAGCGTCTATCCGGTGATGCGCCACCTGCACCAGCTGTGGGGGTTCCCGGTGAAACTCGAGTCTCTGGAGGACGACGAGGTGGTGCGTCGCTATCACTGGCCGCTGCCGGAGGACGAGCAGAAGGACGCCTGAGGCAGGTCCGAACCCGGCTCACGTGATCCGGCCCGCCCCCTCGAGGCGGGCCGCTGGTGCTTGGGATGGGCCGGTTGGAGGCGAGATGGGCGGTGGTCAGGCCTGGGCGGTCCACTGAGGCAGGTCCGAACCCGGCTCACGTGATCCGGCCCGCCTCCTCGAGGCGGGCCGCTGGTGCTTGGGATGGGCCGCTGGTGCTTGGGATGGGCCGGTTGGAGGCGAGATGGGCGGTGGTCAGGCCTGGGCGGTCCAGGACTGGCACCAGCCGCCCGGGGCGACGCTGTTCTGCGGGAACAGCTGGCAGCCCTGGGTATCGGCCTGGTAGAACATGCAGTTGGCGCAGGTCTCGCCTTCGGCGTAGGCCGGATGATCGCTGGCGTCGGCGGCGATCTCGACGTAGTTCAGGGCCTTGGCCTGGTCGCTCTCGGGGTCCAGCGGTGGCAGATCCTGGGCGAAGCTGCGCGTCGACAGCACGCCGATACCCAGTGGCAGGGCGGCGAGGCCCAGCAGGCTGTGGCGCATGAAGTCGCGACGGCTGGGGTTGGCCATGAGGGTTCCTCCTGAGGGTCACGGTTGATGTCACGCTCGGCGGCCGGTGAGCCGGCTCTTGGCGTCTCGTTCCCGCCTGTGGCGCGCGTGCGGCAGGCGGGATCGGCTCATTCAGCGTAGCCGAGCCCGGGAAGGGCGACGAGCGCTCGGGAAGTGCCGGGGCCCCCGTCGGGCGAGGACGCTGTTATACTCGCCGCCGTGAACCCGCTATTCGAGGGAGATTGCCCCATGCAGAATGCCGTCATCCTGATCAATACCGAGAAGGGGCAGGTCAAGTCCGTGGCCGAGCGTCTGGCCGAGGTGGAAGGCATCAGCGAGGTCTTCTCCACCTGCGGGCGCTACGACCTGGTCGCCATCGCCCGGACCCGCGACTTCGAGGGGCTGGCGGAGCTGGTGACCGGGCGTCTCAACGACGTCGAGGGCATCCGCGAGACCGAGACCCTCAATGCCCTGCAGGTGCACTCGCGCCACGATCTCGAGACCATGTTCGCGCTGGGCTGGTAAGGCCCGCCGGTGCTGCAACGCCTCCTTCGCCTGCCTTCATGGCGCGGCTCGCTGCGCCGCCTGGGCATCGCCGCGCTGTTCGCGGCGGTGGGCAGCGGGCTGTGGTACATGGAAGAACGCGAGGTGCGCGAGCGCCTCAGCTGGATGGGCGTGCCGACCTGGGAGCGGCTGACGCCGCTGAGCGTTCATCGCGTGCTGCGCAACGACGGCTTCCTGGTGGGCTGGTCGGACGTGCGGGTCAGCCCGCTGTGGGCCAGCTACGTGCTGTACGCCGATCGCGTGGCGGAGGTCGGCGATCGCCCGGGATTCCGTCGCGACTGGCGAACGCTCTGGCCCGTCACCCCGGACAGCTATCTGCGTAGCGGCTATGACCGCGGCCATCTGGCGCCGAACTACGCCATCGCCCGGGTGCATGGTCCGTCCGCCCAGCATGATACCTTCCTGATGAGCAACATGGCGCCTCAGCGGCCGGATCTGAACCGCCGGCTCTGGCAGCGCCTGGAAGAAGTCGTGATCGACCGCTTCGTGCCGCAGTATGGCACCCTGCAGGTCATTACCGGGCCGATCTTCGCGTCGGAGTTCACCCAGGGCATGTTGAATCGGGTCGGCCTGGTGGAGGTGCCCGTGGCCTTCTACAAGATCCTGGTGGTGCCGGGGGAGCATCCTCGTGCGCTGGCCTTCGTGATGCCGCAGGGCGTGCGTGGCGACGAGCCGCTGGATCGCTTCGTGGTCAGCATCGATCGCATCGAGACGCTGACCGGGCTGGATTTCTTCCCGGATCTCCCGGAAGCCGTCGAGCGCGAGCTGGAAGGGCGGGTGGATACCCGAGGCTGGGGACTCGAGGCGGTCGCCGATCTGCCGGGACGCTTCGACTGAGCGAGGCGAGCCGTCATCGATGGCGCAGCAGGGGAGCGGGCAGGGAGGATGAGTGCATCGTCGGTTTCCGGCGCCAGAAACGCAAAAAACCGCAACGTGTGCGGCCGGAGATATAAGACGATATAGCGATGTGGGGGATCGAGGATATGTCCTCGAAGTACGGCTCTTGTCTGCATAACGCGAAATGGTGCCCAGGAGAGGACTTGAACCTCCACGTCCGTAAGGACACTAGCACCTGAAGCTAGCGCGTCTACCAATTCCGCCACCTGGGCGAAACACGAGCGAATCGAGCTTTTAAAGAGCGTGATACCTGACGATGCTGCTGACAGTGTATCGAATTGGTGCCCAGAAGAGGACTTGAACCTCCACGTCCGTAAGGACACTAGCACCTGAAGCTAGCGCGTCTACCAATTCCGCCATCTGGGCAAGTGGCGCGTATATTACCGTAAATTTTCGGTGATGCAACCCCTCGTGTGTCGGCAGGTGGCTTTTTTTGCGTCTCCGGTCCCTTTATCGGCCGGCACATGGTTGGGTGCGCCCTTGCGCAACGCTATACTGCCGCCATGACAAGAGACCCATATTGCATCACTGCATGCCCGCGGCGCGTGAGCGCCACCCTCCTTACGTCGTCCCCGACCCTGCCAAGGATGCTCTCCGCATGAATCACTGGACGCTCAGCGACGATCTGCACGCCAGCCGCGAGGCCCACAAGTACGACAAGCCGGCGCCCAGCCGCGAATACCTGCTGGCGCGGCTCGAGGAATACGGCAAGCCGATCACCCACGAGGCCATGAGCGAGATGCTGGGCCTCGAGGACGAGGATCTGCAGGAGGCCGTGCGCCGTCGCCTGTCGGCCATGGAGCGCGACGGCCAGGTGCTGCGCAATCGCCGCGGCGCCTATGCGCTGATCGACAAGCTCGACCTGATCAAGGGCCGGGTACTCGGCCACCGCGACGGCATCGGCTTCCTGCTGCGCGATGACGGCAAGAAGCCCGACCTGGTGCTGCCGCCGCGCCAGATGCGCCGCGTGTTCCATAACGACCACGTGCTGGTGCGCATCAGCGGCCGCGACCGCCGCGGCCGCGACGAGGCCACCATCGTCGAGGTGCTGGCGCGCAATACCCAGAACATCGTCGGCGTCTATCGCGAGAACACCCCCGAGTTCGGCGTGCTGATTCCCGAGAATCCGCGCATCGCCCAGGAAATCATCATTCCGCATAACGCCAACGGCGGCGCCCGCGACGGCCAGGTGATCTCGGCCGACATCGTCAAGCAGCCGGCCACCCGCGTGCAGCCGGTGGGCCATGTCACCGAGGTGATGGGCGAGCGGATGGATCCGGGGATGGAGATCGACATCGCCATCCGCAGCTACGAGATCCCGTCCGAGTTTCCGCCGGAGGTGCAGGACCAGATCGCCGGCATGTCCGCCGAGGTGGCCGAGGACGACAAGGCGCACCGCGTCGACCTGCGCCACCTGCCGCTGGTGACCATCGACGACGAGTCCGCCCGCGACTTCGACGACGCCGTCTGCGCCTGGCAGACCAAGTCCGGCAGCTGGAAGCTGCTGGTGGCCATCGCCGACGTCTCCCACTACGTGCGTCCTGGCAGCCCGTTGGATCAGGAGGCGATCAGCCGCGGCAACTCGGTGTATTTCCCGGGGCAGGTCGTGCCGATGCTGCCGGAGCTGCTGTCCAACGGCCTGTGCTCGCTGAACCCGGACGTCGACCGCCTGGCGATGGTCTGTGAGATGAACATCTCCCAGAAGGGCGCCATCAGCCGCTATCGTTTCTACGAGGCGGTGTTCCGTTCCCACGCGCGCCTGACCTACAACAAGGTCGCCTCGATCCTCGACGACGAGGACGAGCAGGGCGACGCGCTGCGTGAGCAGTACAGCGAGCTGGTCAAGCCGCTGAACGACCTGCACTCCCTCTACAAGGTGCTGCGCGGTGCCCGCGACGAGCGCGGCGCCATCGACTTCGAGACCACCGAGACGGCGATCGTCTTCAACGACGAGCGCAAGATCGAGAAGATCGTGCCGCGTTCGCGCAACGACGCGCACAAGATCATCGAGGAGTGCATGCTGGCGGCCAACGTTGCCACCGCGCGCTTCCTCGACAAGCACGACCTGCCGGCGCTGTATCGCATCCACGAGCGGCCCTCGCCGGAGCGTCTCGACAAGCTGCGGCTGTTCCTCAACGAGCTGGGTCTGTCGCTGCCCGGTGGCGACGAGCCCACGCCCCAGGACTACCAGACCCTGGCCGAGACCATCCGCGGCCGCGAGGACGCCGACATCATCCAGACGGTGATGCTGCGCTCCATGAGCCAGGCGGTCTACTCGCCCCAGAACGAGGGGCACTTCGGCCTGGCCTATCCGGCCTATGCCCACTTCACCTCGCCGATCCGTCGCTACCCCGACCTGCTCGTGCACCGGGCGATCCGCTCGGTGATCCGCGGGCCGCGCCAGACCGCGACCGTGCTGCGCGAGGAGGGCGCACCGGTGGAGCCGCCGAGCAAGTGGTGCCCCTATACCTTCGAGCAGATGCTCGAACTGGGCGAGCACTGCTCGATGACCGAGCGCCGCGCCGATGACGCCACCCGCGACGTCGAGAGCTGGCTGAAGTGCGAGTTCATGTCCGACAAGCTCGGCGAGGTCTACAGCGGCACCATCGCCTCGGTGACTCAGTTCGGCATCTTCGTGCGCCTCGACGAGTTCTTCGTCGAGGGCCTGGTGCACGTCACCTCGCTGCCCTCCGACTACTATCACTACGAGGCCGAGAAGCATCGCCTCAAGGGCGAGCGCAGCGGCATGAGCTATCGCCTCGGCGACGGCGTTTCGGTGCAGGTGGCACGGGTCGACCTGGACGATCGCAAGATCGACTTCGAGCTGGCCGACGACCAGCCCAGGCCGCAGCGCAAGTCGCGCAAGCGCGGAGGCTCGCAGGGCAAGGGTAGTGGTCAGGGCGGCGCCCAGGGCCAGTCCTCGGGCGACGGCGAGAAGAGCGGCGGCAACAAGCGTCGCCGCCGCGGTCCGCGTCGTCGCTGAGGTCGATGCCGGGATGTCGAGAAAAACCGAGATGTCGATGAAAGCGAAGAACAAGCCCGCGCCGCGCCGCGGGCCCAAGATGCCGAACGGCCTGGATGCCGTCTACGGCGTGCACGCGGTGCGGGCGCTGCTCGATCGGGGAGAAGCCCCGCGCGAGGTGTGGCTGCAGGAAGGGGAGGCCGGTGGCCGTCTCGCCGAGCTGGTCGATCAGGCTCGGGTACGCGGCGCCCGGGTCAGTGCCCATCCCCGCGACGACCTGGATCGCCTCGCCCAGGGGGCCGCCCATCAAGGCATCGTGGCCTTCTGCCCGCCGCTGGCCTTCGAGGCCGAAGCCGCGCTGTGGCATCGCCTACAGGGCTGGTCGAACGCCGAGGCGCCGCTGCTGCTGGTGCTCGACGGGGTGACCGACGTGCACAACTTCGGCGCCTGCCTGCGCAGCGCCGACGCCGCCGGTGCCCACGGCGTGGTGGTGCCCAAGGACAAGTCGGCGCCGCTCAACGCCACGGTGCGCAAGGTGGCCTGTGGCGCCGCCGAGAGCGTGCCGGTCTATCAGGTCACCAACCTGGCTCGTGCGCTGGGCAAGCTCAAGGCGCTCGGCGTGTGGATCACCGGCACCGCCGGCGAGGCCGAGGCGAGTCTGTTCGAGGCCGATCTGGCCGGGCCCACGGCGCTGGTGATGGGCGCCGAGGGCAAGGGCATGCGCCGGCTGACCCGCGAGGCCTGCGACCAGCTGGTCAAGCTGCCCATGGCCGGCAGCGTCTCGAGCCTCAACGTTTCGGTGGCAACCGGCATCGGCCTGTTCGAGGCGGTCCGGCAAAGAAGCTTGAAGCCATAAGCTTAAGCTGGAAGAGGACCCTTGCCCCCATGTCTGAGGGGCATGCTGGCTTCGCGCTTGCGCACCTGGCGCGCACTCTTTAGAATACTGGCGCCCGTTCGTCCGACGAACGGGCATCGTGTATTTCGATAATCACCTCCTTGCTTCCCCTGGGGCCTCACGCCTCTCTGGAAGCTGCCAAACCGCAAGGAGAACCCATGCGTCATTACGAAGTCGTGTTCATGGTCCACCCGGACCAGAGCGAGCAGGTTCCGGCGATGGTCGAGCGCTACACCAGCATCGTCACCGAGAACGGCGGTACCGTGCATCGCCTCGAAGATTGGGGTCGCCGTCACCTGGCCTACCCGATCAACAAGATCCACAAGGCTCACTACGTGCTGATGAACGTCGAGTGCCGCGGCGAGACTCTCGAGGAAATCGAGAACATCTTCCGCTTCAACGACGCCATCATCCGCAGCCTGGTCGTGCGCTGCAAGGAAGCCGTCACCGAGGCTTCCCCGATGATGAAGCCGGCGGAAGAGAAGCGCGCCCGTCGTGACGAGAAGCCGTCGCGTCCCGCCCAGTCCGCCTAAGCCACACATCGCACGCTAAGGAGTCTTTCCCATGGCACGCTTTTTCCGTCGCCGCAAGTTCTGCCGTTTCACCGCTGAAGGCGTGAAGCAGATCGATTACAAGGATCTGGACACCCTCAAGGCCTACATCACCGAGACCGGCAAGATCGTTCCCAGCCGCATCACCGGGACCAAGGCCCGTTACCAGCGTCAGCTGTCCACCGCCATCAAGCGGGCTCGCTACCTGGCGCTGCTGCCCTACACCGATAGCCACCAGTAAGACACTAGCGTGATGCTGCCCGTCGCCCGCTGGATAATGCGCGGTACGCCCCAGGCAGTCGCCGGGGCGGCCGCGGCCACACTGGTCCCCTGGCTGTTCTGGCTGGGCGCGGCGATCGCCGGCCTGGTCACACTGCGCCGCGGCCTGGCACCGGCGCTCCCGGTGATCGTCGCCGCCGCCGTGCCGGCGGGCTGGTGGTGGACCCGGGGTGACGTCATCCCGCTGGCCTGCATCCTGCTGGTCACGCTGATGGCGGTGGTGCTGCGCTCGCGCCTGCGCTGGAGCGAGACGCTGATCGTCGGCGCCCTCGCCGGGGCGGCGATGATCCAGCTGGGCATCTTCGTGCCGCCGGGCGGCACCGGGCCCCTGCTGGAGCAGCTGCGCCAGGGCTCGCCGGAGTTCGCCTCGATGCTCGACGAGCTCTCGCGCCAGGGGCTCGAGACCGAACGCCTGGCCGAGATGCTGATCGGCGGCGTCACCGGGCTGATCGTGCTGCTGGCCTCGGTGGCCTGCCTGGCCCTGGCCAGGAGCTGGCAGGCGGGGCTCTACAACCCCGGCGGCTTTCGCGAGGAGTTCCAGGCCCTGCGCCTGGTGCCCCGCGAGCTGCTGGTGCTGATGGCGTTTCTCGTCATCGGCACGGTGCTGGTGCTGCCCGGCCTCGGCCTGATGCTCTGGGTGCCGTTGCTGGTGGCCGGCATCGCGCTGGTGCACGGTGTTATCGGATTGAAGGGAATGAACGGGCTGTGGCTGGTCGCCTTCTATGTGCTGCTGATCACCACCTGGCCCATGATTCTCATCGTGCTGCTTGCGGCCCTGATCGACGCGTTCGCGGATATTCGCGGACGACTCGGCCGCAGCGACTGACAAGAGGTTTACGAGATGGAAGTCATTCTGCTCGACAAGATTGGCAAGCTGGGCGGTCTGGGTGACCAGGTCACCGTCAAGCCCGGTTATGGCCGCAACTACCTGGTGCCCTACGGCCTCGCCGTGCCGGCCACCAAGGACAACATCGAAGCCTTCGAGGCCCAGCGTGCCGAGCTCGAAGCTCAGGCCGCCGAGCGCAAGGCCGAAGCCGAAGCCCGCGCCGAACAGCTCAACGACATCGAGCTGTCCCTGGTCGCCAAGGCCGGCGATGAAGGCAAGCTGTTCGGTTCCATCGGTCCGCGCGACCTGGCCGACGCCATCTCCTCTGCCGGCATCGAGGTAGAGAAGAGCGAAGTCCGCATGCCGGAAGGTCCGATCCGTCAGACCGGCGAATACGACATCGCGCTGCACCTGCACGCCGAAGTCGACGCCACCGTGCGCGTGGTGGTCGTGGCCGAATAAGCCCGACTCCCCCGCGGACGCCAGGGGCGCGAGGAGAAATCCTCGCGCCCTTTTTTGCTTGCCCGTGCCACGTTATCCCGGCTGGGGCGTCAGGCGTCCTTCGAGGTAGAATGTGCCGGCCCATGTTGCGGAGGTGCCCGCCCCAATGAACGAATCCCTCGAGCTCGATCAGGAAACCGCGGCGCTGAAGGTGCCGCCTCACTCGCTGGAGGCCGAGCAGTCGGTGCTCGGCGGACTGATGCTCGACAACCAGGCCTGGGACAGCGTGGCCGACCGGCTGGTGGCCAACGACTTCTATCGCTACGAGCATCGCCTGATCTTCAACGTCATGGCGACGCTGGCCGAGGAGGCGCGGCCGCTGGACGTGGTGACCCTGTCCGAGGCGCTGGAGGGGCGTGATCAGCTCGAGACCGTGGGCGGCCTGGCCACCCTGGCGGAGCTGGCACGCAATACGCCGTCGGCCAGCAACATCCGCGCCTATGCCGACATCGTTCGCGAGCGGGCCACCCTGCGCAAGCTGATCCATGCCGCCAACCAGGTCGCCGAGAGCGCCTTCGCCCCCCAGGGGCGGCCCGCCGACGAGCTGGTCAACGAGGCCGAGCGTCTGGTCTTCCAGATCAGCGAGGAGCGGCCCAAGGAGGGTGGCCCGGTCGGCATGAGCGACCTGCTGGCCAAGGCGGTGGATCGCATCGACGAGATGTTCAACATGCAGGGCGAGATGACCGGCCTGTCGACCGGCTTCCGCGACCTGGACGACATGACCTCCGGTCTGCAGCCTTCGGACCTGGTGATCGTGGCCGGGCGCCCGTCCATGGGCAAGACCACCTTCGCCATGAACCTGGTCGAGCATGCGGTGATCTCCAGCGACAAGCCGGTGGTGGTGTTCTCGATGGAGATGCCGGGCGAAGCGATCATGCTGCGGATGCTCTCGTCGCTGGGGCGCATCGACCAGACCCGGGTGCGGACGGGTCAGCTCGAGGACGAGGACTGGCCGCGCCTGACCTCGGCGGTGAACCTGCTCAAGGACAAGCAGCTGTTCATCGACGACACCGCGGCGCTGTCGCCCAACGAGATGCGCTCGCGGGTGCGCCGGATCGTGCGTGAGCACGGCAACCTGGCGATGATCATGATCGATTACCTGCAGCTGATGCAGGTACCGGGTTTCTCCGAGAACCGCACCGGCGAGATCTCGGAGATCTCGCGCTCGCTCAAGGGTCTGGCGAAGGAATTCGGCTGCCCGGTGGTGGCGCTGTCGCAGCTCAACCGCTCGCTGGAGCAGCGTCCCAACAAGCGCCCGGTGATGTCGGACCTGCGCGAGTCGGGCGCCATCGAGCAGGACGCCGACCTGATCGGCTTCGTCTATCGCGATGAGGTCTACAATCCGGATAACCCCGACAACCAGGGGCTGGCCGAATTCATCATCGGCAAGCAGCGTAACGGGCCGATCGGCACGGTGCACATGGCGTTCATCGGCAAGTACACCCGCTTCGAGGATCTGGCGCCGGACAGCTATGGCGACACCTTCGGCGAGTGACCCCCTTGAGCGGGGCAGCCGGCGCCGTATAATCCCCACCCCTCGAACAGCACACTGGAGAAGCACCATGGCAGGCGGATTTCAGCGCGGTAATCGGCGGCGCACCCCGAAGCTCGAGGCGCGCGGCGAATTGCAGTCCGTGGAACGCGAAGGGCCGTTCAAGGAGTGGCTGGGCATGCCGGATCTCTATCGCTACCAGCTGGTGGTGGACGGCGAGGACTACAGCTATCAGACCGAGGACTCGGAGCTGCCGGTCGCGGTCGGCGATCGCGTGGTGTTCCGCTACAAGGAGACCAAGGCCGGCAAGTGGGTCGACCGCAACTCCCTGGGCAAGGCGATCGATCCCGCCGACTACCAGTAACCGCCTTCGGCGGCTTCCCGCCGGGAACCCCGGTGCCCTCCATCGGTCTCAGGGCGATACGGTGCCGTCATCGTCGTGTCATCCGACAGGACGAGACTGTATCAGCATTCATCCTGAGATATCCCGATGGAGGGATCATGGACTTCAATGACCTCAAGGCCTTCGTGGCCCAGCACGACAACTTCGAGATCCGCGTGATCAGCCATGCCGGCAGCCGCGTCTACCAGGTCGAACTGGAAGACATCGAGGGCCAGCGCCACCTGCTGACCCAGCGCGGCAAGCCGATGCTGTTCCGCGCCCTCGACGACGTCTACCTCGAGCTCAAGCGCGCCGGCATCCACCGTGCCTATCTGGTGCAGTACGTGGCGCACGACGAGATGATCGGTCGCGACGCGAACTACCACGACGCGCTCAGCTCTCGCATGCCGCTGGTGTTCTAGCCTGCGAGCCGCGCCTTTCCTCGATCACCATTCACCGACCTCCGGCATCGCGCCGGCCCACCGACCTGCCACCGTACGCCTCAGCGCGCTCCCCGACCCGACTGGTGGCATGTTTTCCCCCGAGTCTTCCGGCCTTTCCGGCCAGCCCGGTTTCCGTCGCGTTCTCGCCATGCCCGATGGCGTCGCCCCCATCGCTCAGCGATCCGAGCGCCCCGTCCAGGCCTGCCAGCGCTGCCCCAGCCCGACCCGGTAGCGGGCGAAGACGGCATAGCCGCGATCGACGCCCCACGCCAGGCCCGGCAGCATCGACAGCGCCACCAGGCGACGATAGCCCAGCACCGCGTAGAGCGCCCGGCTGGCGTCCATGCCGACGAACCAGGTGCCGTCGGCGTCGCGCAGGTGAAGGCGGCCCATCATGACCTCGAACGAACGCCCCCATTCGTTGGCGACGTCGGTCGTCTGGATGTCGACCAACCTGACCCGCTCGCGACGCGGGTGGCGCGCCAGCCAGGCGACTTCACGCTGGCAGAAGGGGCAGTGGCCGTCGTGGAAGAGTGTCACCGGCGAGGCGGCGTGACGAGGCGAGGGGGCGCGACGTGTCGAGCGCGGGCGGGGCATCATCAGGGGGCTCCGTGGTCGGTGGCGTCGTGATAGCCGGCGCGGTGCTCGCCTCGACCGTAGGCCGGCTCGGTTTCGAGCCCGGCGAGGAAGGCCTCGGCCTGGTCGCGCATCGCCGCCCGCTTGTCGTCCGACATGCGGTCCAGCGAGCCGTAGATCAGTTTCATGCGGTGGTTGCCCGACAGCGCCTCGCGGTGGGTCTCGAGGAAGCGCCAGTAGAGGCTGTTGAGCGGGCAGGCGTTGTCGCCGACGACCCGTTTGGGATCGAAGCGGCAGTGCCGGCAGTGGTCCGACATGCGATCGATGTACTTGCCCGAGGCGCAGTAGGGCTTGGAGCCCATCAGCCCGCCGTCGCCGTGCAGCACCATGCCCAGGGTGTTGGGCAGTTCCACCCACTCGCAGGCGTCGGCGTAGACCGCCAGGTACCAGTCGCACAGCGCGTCCGGCGCCACGTCGCACAGCAGCGCGACGTTGCCGGTGACCATCAGCCGCTGGATGTGGTGGGCGTAGGCGTTGTCGCGGGTCATCTCGATGGCACGCTTCAGGCAGCGCAGTTCGGTGTCGCCGGTCCAGTAGCAGGCCGGCAGCCCGCGGTTCGCCCCCAGGGCGTTGGCACGCTTGTAGTCGGGCATGCGCGTCCAGTAGAGGCCGCGCACGTATTCCCGCCAGCCCAGTATCTGGCGAATGAAGCCCTCCGCCGCGTTGAGCGGCGCGCGGCCCTGGCGATACTCGCGCTCGGCGCCCTCGCACAGCTCCCGTGGCGAGAGCAGGCCGAGGTTCAGTGCCGCCGACAGCCGCGAGTGGAACAGGAAGGGCTCGCTGTCGCTGATGGCGTCCTGGTAGCGGCCGAAGTCGGACAGCAGTTCGGCGAGGAAGTGGCGCAGGTCGGCCAGGGCCTGGCGCCGGGTCACCGGCCAGTGAAAGCCCGCGAGGTCACCGAAGTGGTCGCCGAAGTGTTCTCCCACCAGCGTCATGACCTCGCGGGTCACGTCATCGCGGCGATGGCGGGGCGGGGCGGGCACCTCGATCCCCTCGGGCAGTGGCTCGCGGTTGTCGTGGTCGTAGTTCCAGCTCCCGCCGGCGGGCGCGTCGTCCTCCATCAGCAGACCGGTGCGGCGACGCATCTCGCGGTAGAAGTACTCCAGGCGCGGTGACTTGCGTCCCTGCTCCCAGGCGGCGAAGTCGTCGGGGGTGGTGTAGAAGCGATCGTCCTCGATCAGCCGCCAGGGCAGGGCGTTGCCCTGGCGTTCGCGCATGGCCTGCCACAGCCGCCACTCGCCCGGGCGCACCGCGCGGATCTCGTCGCAGCCGTACAGGCGTGCCAGTCGCTCGGCCTCGTCGAGCAGCGTCTGGGCGTTGTCGGGGTCGTCCAGGGCGCTGTAGTGGACGCGGTGGCCGCGGTCGCGCAGGTCGGCGGCGAAGTGACGCATGGCGGCCAGAATCAGGGCGATCTTCTGGGGGTGGTGGGGCACATAGCGGCCTTCCTCGGCGACCTCGCACAGGGCGATGACGGCCTCGGGCGGCGCCTCGCGAAGGCTCGCCAGATCGACATCGAGCTGGTCGCCGAGCACCAGGATCAGCGGACGGGACATGGTTCACCAGAGATTGTACAAATCGAACCGATAGTATAACGATATTTCGCCCGAACGCCCGCGATGGTAGGCTAGGTCATTCAGTTTCGTCTCATGTCGACCACGGGGAACGCGCGCCATGCCAGCCTTAGAGCACTCATCCGATGCCGAGCGGGACTCACCGGGAGAGGGGCGGCTGCGGCATGCGCCAGCGGAACATCCCGCGCTGCCTCGCGCCAAGGTCGGTGTGGTGCTGGTCAATCTCGGCACGCCGGACGCCACCGACTACTGGTCGATGCGCCGCTACCTCGGCGAGTTCCTGTCCGACCGTCGCGTGGTCGACTATTCGCGCTGGCTGTGGCAGCCGCTGCTGCAGCTGGTGATCCTGACCCGGCGCCCCTTCATTTCCGGCAAGGCCTATCGCAGCATCTGGAACCAGGAGCGTGACGAGAGCCCGCTGCTGACCATCACCCGGGAACAGACGGAGAAGCTGAGCGAGCGGCTCGAGACGGCCTACGGCGACCAGGTCGAGGTGGACTTCTGCATGCGCTACGGCAATCCCTCCACCGACAGCGTGCTGCGTCGCCTGCAGGCCCGGGGCTGCGAGCGCATCCTGTTCTTCCCGCTCTATCCCCAGTACGGCTCGCCGACCACCGCCACCGCCAACGACCAGGCCTTCCGCACCCTGATGCGCCTCAAGTGGCAGCCGGCGATCCGCACCGTGCCCGCCTATTACCGGCATCCGGCCTACCTCGAGGCGCTCACCGCCTCGGTGCGCGAGGCCTATGCGGCCGCCGAGTCGACCCCGGAGGTGCTGGTGGCCTCCTATCACGGCGTGCCCAAGCGCTACCTCGACGAGGGCGATCCCTACTACTGCCACTGCCGCCAGACCACTCGGCTGCTGCAGGAACGCCTGGGGGTCGACGATGCGGCGATCGAGACCACCTTCCAGTCCAAGTTCGGTCCCGAGGAGTGGGTGGGGCCGGCCACCGTGGAGCGGGTCGCCGAGCTGGCTCGCCAGGGGCGCAGGCATATCGCGGTGATCTCCCCGGCCTTCTCCGCCGACTGCGTGGAGACCCTCGAGGAGGTCCAGCAGGAGATCCGCGACGCCTTCCTCGCGGCCGGCGGCGAGACCTTCACCTACGTGCCCTGCCTGAACGCTCGCGACGATCACGTCGCGGCGTTGGAGGCCATCGTTCGCCAGGAGCTCGCCGGCTGGCTGTAGGCCGTCCATCACCAGCCGTCACAACACGAACGGGCGGCCCCGCAAGGGGCCGCCCGTTCGTGTCGAGCCGCGGTAGGCGTCGGCCGTTTCAGCGTCCCGGCGGGCGCTTCTCGAGCGTGATGGGGCCGCGGTCGGGGGGCGAACCGTGGGGCACCGGCGTCTGGCCGACCTCTTCCTCCTGCAGCTCCACGGGGCGCCCGCGGGTCTTGTCGACGTACTTGAGCTGCAGGTGCAGGCCGGTCTTGGCCAGCAGGTGGGCGCTCACCGGGGCGGTGATGAACAGGAACAGGGCAATCAGGATCTCCTGCACCACCGGCTCGCTGTCGGCGATGCCGAAGTAGAGCATCGAGGCGACCAGGGTGCAGCCGATGCCCATGGTGGTCGCCTTGGTCGGCCCGTGCAGGCGCATGTAGAAGTCGCGCAGGTGGGCCATGCCCAGCGAGCCGATGAAGGCGAAGGCCCCGCCGGCGATCAGGAACAGCGAGATGATGGCCTCGAGAATCACGTAGAACGTCATGCGGGGCTCTCCTATTCGATGATGTCGCCGCGCAGCAGGTACTTGCAGACCGCCACGGTGCTGATGAAACCGAGCATGGCGATCAGCACCGCCGCCTCGAAGTAGGTCTTGGTGCCGAGCCACAGGCCGAGCAGCACGATCAGCGCGATGGAGTTCACGTACATGGTGTCCAGCGCCAGGATGCGGTCGGGCAGGCTGGGGCCGACCGTCAGCCGGAAGGTGTTGAGCAGCAGGGCCAACATCACCAGCGTCAGGCTGATCTTCAGGGCGATGTCTAGCATTCGTAGATCTCCTTGAGCGGGCGCTCGTAGCGTTCGCGGATCTGCTCGATCAGCGCCTCGTCATCCTCCACGTCCAGGGCATGGATCAGCAGCGTCCGGCCGTCCATGCGCAGGTTGGCCGACACCGTGCCCGGCGTCAGGCTGACGGTGCTGGCCAGCAGGGTGATGGTGAAGCGCTCCTCCAGCATCAGTGGATACTCGACGAAGTGGGGCCGCGAGCGCTGACGCGGGTTGAGGATCAGCCAGGCCACCTGGAAGTTGGCGACCACGATGTCGCCGAGGACCCGCAGCACGTAGCGCAGCAGCAGCCCGGGTCGCTTGACGTTGGGCTGTACGTCCCAGAAGCGATAGGTGAGCAGCGGGATGGCGATGGCCAGGGCGCCGCCCAGCAGGAACTGGCCGAAGGCCAGGCTGCGCACCAGCAGCAGCCACACCACCAGCAGCAGCAGCGACAGCATCGGGATCGGAAGCCAGGAGCGAGAGCGGATCATGAGGCGTCTCCAGCGTCGGACAGCAGGGTGCGGACCATGGCGTCGGGGTTGGCCAGCTGCTCGGCGGCGGCCTGGGTGTAGTCGCTCACCGGGCCCGCCAGTGCCACCAGCAGCGGCGAGGTGGCCATCAGCAGGGTGACGCCGATCCACTGCTGGCGGGGCAGCGGCTCGCCGTCGCGCTCGCCCTTCTGGCTGCGCCAGAACAGCGTCGAGCCGGCCCGGGACAAGGCGATGATGGCGCCCAGTCCGCTGATCAGCAGCAGCGGCCACAGCCACGGCTGTTGCTCGGGCGTGGCGGCGTCAAGCAGCAGCGCCTTGCCGATGGCGCCGGACAGCGGCGGCAGGCCGGCCACGGCCACGGCGCCGGCCAGGAACAGCATCGCCAGGGCGCCGCCCTGGGTCAGCGGGCGGCCGCGGACGATGCGCGTGCCGGCCTTGCCGCGCTGCAGGCCGATCATCTCGGCGAGCAGGAACAGGCCGCCGGTGACCAGGGTGCTGTGCACCAGGTAATAGAGCAGCGAGGACGTGGCCTCGACCGTGCCCATGCCGACGCCGGCCAGCAGGGTGCCCACCGAAACCAGCACCAGATAGGCCACCAGCAGGCGCAGATCGCGGGCGGCCAGCACGCCGAGGGTGGCCACGGCCAGGGTCGCCAGGGCCAGCCACCAGACCCAGGGCTGCTGCAGGGCGGCCAGGCTGCCGGCCTGCTCGCCGAAGATCAGCGAGTAGACCCGCAGGATGGCGTAGATGCCGACCTTGGTCATGATGGCGAACAGCGCCGCCACCGGGGCCGGGGCCGCCGCATAGGCCCGCGGCAGCCAGAAGTAGAGCGGCAGGATGGCGGCCTTGAGGCCGAACACCACCAGCAGCAGCAGCGCGCCGGCGGTGACCAGGCCGCTGCGTTCGGCGGGCAGCTCGCCGATGCGGGCGGCCATGTCGGCCATGTTGAGGGTGCCGGTGGCGCCGTAGAGGGTGCCCACGGCGATCAGGAACAGCGACGAGCCGGCCAGGTTCAGCACCACGTAGTGGACCGCGGCCTGGGTGCGCGACCTGCCGCCGCCGTGCAGCAGCAGGGCGTAGGAGGCCAGCAGCAGCACCTCGAAGAACACGAAGAGGTTGAAGAGGTCGCCGGTCAGGAAGGCGCCGTTGATGCCCATCAGCTGCAGCTGGAACAGGCCATGGAAGTTGCTGCCCTGCTCGTCGTCGCCGCCGCAGGCGAAGATCACGCAGCCCAGGGCCAGCACCGAGGTCAGCAGCACCATCAGCGCCGAGAGCCGGTCGAGCACCAGCACGATGCCGAACGGCGGCTGCCAGTCGCCGAGGGCGTAGTAGGCGATCTCGCCCCCCGCCGCCCGGTCGACCAGCATCGCCGAGACCACCACCAGCGCCAGGGTGGCGCCGACGCCCAGCCAGCGCTTGTTGCGCGGGTTGCCGTGGCGGGTGCGCAGCAGCAGCACCCCGGCGATCAGCGGCAGCACGACGGGCAGAACGATCAGATGTGGGCTCATCGACGGTTCTCCTCTCGGTCGTCGCGATTGCGGCCGCCGTCGACATGGTCGTTACCCATGTCGCCCCTGGCCCGCATCGCCAGGATCACCGCGAAGGCAGTCATGGCGAAGCCGATGACGATGGCGGTCAGCACCAGCGCCTGGGGCAGGGGATCGGCGTAGGCGGCCTTGCCGTCGACGATCGCCGCGCCGTGGGTGGTCAACCCGCCCATGGAGAACAGGAACAGGTTGACCGCATAGGACAGCAGGGTCAGGCCCACCACCACGGGGAAGGTACGTCCCCGCAGGATCAGGTAGAGGCCACAGGCGCTGAGCACGCCGGTGGTGATGGCGTAGAGGCTTTCCATCAGCGTTTCTCCTTGCCGCTGGAGGTGGTGGCTGGGGTCTCGTCCTTGCCCGGCCGGTGGGGCGTGGTGACCTTGCCGAGGTTGGCCAGGATCATCAGCGTCGCCCCGACCACGGCCAGGTAGACGCCCAGGTCGAAGATCATTGCCGTGGCCAGCTCGAAGTCGCCGACCAGCGGCAGGTGGAAGTGGCCGAAGGACGAGGTCAGGAAGGGATAGCCGAACAGCCAGCTGCCCACCCCCGTCAGGGTCGCCAGGCCGACGCCGGCGATGGCCACCGGCTGGTAGGGGAAGTCGAGGCGCGCCTGGGCCCACTCCACGCCGCGCGCGATCAGCAGCAGGATCAGCGCCACGGCGGTGATCAGGCCGGCGATGAAGCCGCCGCCCGGCAGGTTGTGGCCACGCAGGAAGATGAAGGCCGACACCAGCAGGGCCAGGGGCAGCAGCGCCTGGGAGATGGTGGTCAGGATCATCGGATAGCGGTCCGGGCACCACAGCCGGCCCTCGGTATCGCTGTGCGGCATGAACAGGCGCAGGCGATTGAGCAGCTTGAAGATCGCCAGGCCGGCGATGGCCAGCACGGTGATCTCGCCCAGGGTATCGAAGCCGCGGAAGTCGACCAGGATGACGTTGACCACGTTGTGGCCGCCGCCGCCGGACACGCTGTTGTCGAGGAAGAAGCCCGAGATGCTGGCGTTGTCGCGGGTCAGCACCGCGTAGTTGAGACTGGCGATGGTCGTGCCCAGGCCGCCGGCGAGGGCGATGTCGCGCAGGTTGCGCGGCATCGAGGACTCGCGGGGCGTCTTCTGGGGCAGGAAGAACAGCGCCAGCATCAGCAGGATGATGGTCACCACCTCCACCGAGAGCTGGGTCAGGGCCAGGTCCGGGGCGGAGAAGCGGGCGAAGGTCAGCGACACCAGCAGGCCCACCATCGACAGCATCAACAGCGAGATCAGGCGGTAGCGGTGGGTGACCACGGTGGCGATACCGCTGAAGATCAGCAGCGCCGCACCGGTGAGCAGGATGCCGTCCACCGGTCGCTGTGGCGTCTCGCCGGCCAGGCTCGGCATCTTGCCGAGGCCCAGCGCGACGAAGATCAGGGACACCAGCAGCAGCAGCCCCACGTAGCGCTGCAGCGAGGCGTTGTCGAGGCGTTCCAGCAGGGCTTCGGCACGGTTCCCCGCGCGCTGCACGCCGGCCTCGAACACCAGGCGGGCATCCACCGGCTTGAAGCCGCGCAGGAAGCGTCGCAGGTGCGAGTGGGCGCTGTAGAGCCCGATGCCGACCGCCAGCGCCACGGCGCTCATCGCCAGCGGCAGGTTGAGGCCGTGCCAGATCGCCAGGTGGAACTCCAGCGGCGCCAGCAGCACGGCGCGACTGGCCAGGTCGAGCAGGCCGCCGGCCAGCGCCGAGGGGAACAGCCCGACCAGCACGCACAGCGTGGCCAGCAGCGCCATCGGGGCACTCATCAGCCGCGGCGGCTCATGGGGCGTCTTGGGCGGCGCCTGGGTCGGTGCCTTGAAGAACACCGCGTGGACCAGACGCAGCGAATAGGCCACCGAGAGCACGCCGCCGGCGGTCGCCAGCACCGGCATCAGCCAGCTCAGGCCACCGAGGATCGGCGTGTGCAGGGTCTCGGCGAACAGCATCTCCTTGGACAGGAAACCGTTGAACAGCGGCACGCCGGCCATGGCCGCGCCGGTGATGGTGGTCAGCACGGCGGTCAGCGGCATGGCCCGGCGCAGCCCGCCCAGGCGCGACAGCTCGCGGGTACCGGTCTCGTGGTCGACGATGCCGGCCCCCATGAACAGCGCGGCCTTGAAGGTGGCGTGGTTGATGATGTGGAACAGCGCCGCCAGCACCGCCATGGGGCTGCCGATGCCCAGCAGCACGGTGATCAGACCGAGGTGGCTGACGGTGGAGAAGGCCAGGATGCCCTTGAGGTCGGTCTTCATCAGCGCGAACCAGGCGCCATAGAGCATGGTGATCATGCCCACCAGGGAGACCGTCAGGGTCCACAGCTCGCCGCCGGCCAGGGCCGGATGCAGGCGCGCCATCAGGAAGATGCCGGCCTTGACCATGGTCGCCGAGTGCAGATAGGCCGAGACCGGGGTCGGCGCCGCCATGGCGTGGGGCAGCCAGAAGTGGAAGGGGAACTGGGCCGACTTGGCGAAGGCGCCCAGCAGCACCAGGGCCAGGGTCAGCGGGTAGCGCGGGTCGGCGAGGATCGTCTCGCCGCTGGCCAGCACGGTGTCCATGTCGTAGCTGCCGACGATGTCGCCGATCAGCAGGAAGCCGGCCAGCAGCGCCAGCCCGCCGGCGCCGGTGACCGTCAGCGCCATGCGCGCACCCTTGCGGGCATCGCTGCGGTGCGACCAGAAACCGATCAGCAGGAAGGACGAGAGGCTGGTCAGCTCCCAGAAGATCCACAGCAGCAGCAGGTTGTCGGACATCGCGATGCCGACCATGGAGGCCATGAACAGGATCAGGTAGGCGTAGAAGCGTCCGTAGGGCTCGTCCGGATCCAGGTAGTAGTGCGCGTAGAGCAGGATCAGCAGGCCGATCCCCAGGATCAGCAGGTTGAACAGCAGCGACAGGCCGTCCAACCGGAAGGCCAGCTCCAGGCCCAGGGTCGGTATCCAGTCGACGGCGACACGCAGCGTCTCGCCGTCGAGCAGGGCGGGGATTTCCGCCAGCATCAGCAGCAATGCCAGGGCGGGCAGGGCGGCGGTGGCCAGGGAGCATTCCCGGCGTCTCAGTCCGGCGCCGAAGGCCGGCACCAGCACGCCGAGAAGGGGTAGCAGCGCTATCCACATCAAGGTCATCGATCAGTCATCCTGCTCGGTTGCGTTATGTCGGAGCGTCATCATGCCGAGAGGGCGGCCGCACGCAAGAGGTCAGGCGCCGCCTCCGTCCCGGGGCCGATCGAGCCCCATGAAGTAGTTGAATCGCAATACCTTACCGTATCGGGCGGCGGCTCGCGCCATCTTGCCTTTCAAAATCGGGCTCTTTAAGGTTGGAGCACGTTTTCATCCGCTGGGGCCGCGCGGACGCCAGGGAGGGATGCTCGATGCAACTGGTTGTGTTGGGAGGTTTCTTGCTCGCCGGGATGGCGCCGCTGCTGCATCGCTGGTTCGGCGCGCGCACCCCGCTGCTGATGGCGGCGCTGCCGGCGGGGATCGCCGCCTGGCTGCTGGCCCAGTGGCCGACCATCGTCGCGGGCGACACCTTGCGCCTGGAATGGGCCTGGGCCCCGGGGCTCGATATCAGCCTGACCTTCCTGATCGACGGCCTGTCGCTGCTGTTCGCCCTGCTGATCAGCGTGATCGGCGCCCTGGTGCTGGCCTACAGCGGCGAGTACCTGCGTGGCCATCGCGACCTGCCGCGCTTCCTGGTGGTGATCACCGCCTTCATGATGTCGATGCTGGGCCTGGTGCTGGCCGACAACCTGGTGGCGCTGTTCGTGTTCTGGGAGCTCACCAGCGTGACCTCCTACCTGCTGATCGGCTTCAATCATACCGATGCGACGGCCCGCAAGGCCGCCCAGCAGGGGCTGCTGGTGACGGTGGGCGGCGGCCTGGCGCTGCTGGCGGGCTTCGTCATGCTGGCCGTGGCCGGCGACAGCTGGTCGCTGGCGGCCCTGGTCGAGCGTGGCGATCTGCTGCGCCAGCACGATCTCTACACGCCGCTGCTGATCTGCATCCTGGTCGGGGCCTTCACCAAGTCGGCCCAGTTCCCCTTCCATTTCTGGCTGCCCAATGCCATGGCGGCGCCGACCCCGGTCTCGGCCTATCTGCACTCGGCCACCATGGTCAAGGCCGGGATCTACCTGCTGGCGCGCCTGCATCCGGCGCTTGGCGGCAGCGAGACCTGGACGCTCACCCTGTCGCTGGTCGGCGCCTTGACCATGGTCACCGGGGCCTTCCTGGCGATTCATCACACCAGCATCAAGAAGCTGCTGGCCTATTCCACGGTGATGGCGCTGGGCACCCTGACCCTGCTGCTGGGCATCGGCACGCCTGGGGCCCTGAGCGCCTTCGTGGTCTTCCTGCTGGCGCACTCGCTCTACAAGGGCACGCTGTTCCTGATCGTCGGCATCCTCGACCACGAGACCGGCACCAAGGACGTCACCGCCATGGGCGGGCTGCGTCGGGCCATGCCGCTGACCGCCACGCTGGCCGTGGTCGCCGGGCTGTCGCTGGCCGGCCTGCCACCGCTGCTGGGCTTCGTCGGCAAGGAGCTGATGTTCGCCTCGGTACTGGACGCCACGGCTTGGCGCTGGCTGCTCCTGGCCCTGGCCTTCCCGGCCGCCTTCCTGACCCTGGCGGTGGCGGCGATCGTCACCCTGCGGCCCTTCTTCGGTGCCTCTCGGGAGACGCCCCGCACGCCCCATGAGCCGCCCTTCGCCATGCTCGCCGGCCCCCTGCTGCTGACGTCGCTGTCGCTGTGGCTGGGGCTGGCGCCGGGCGGGTTGGATGGCCTGACCAACGCCATTCTGGCGGGCATCGGCGTGCCCGGCGCCGGCGTGCACCTGGCGCTGTGGCACGGGGTCAACCTGCCGCTGGTGCTGTCCGTGGCCAGCCTGGTGCTGGGGGCGCTGGTGTATCGCCACTGGGATCGGCTGCGCGTCGCCCTGCGGCGGCTCGACTCGCTGATGGCGCGTGGCCCCGAGGCCGGCTATGCGGCGCTGATGGCGGGCCTGGTGTCGCTGTCGGCCTGGCAGACTCGCTTCCTGCAGAACGGCTATATGCGCAATTACCTGGTGATGACCCTGCTGGTTCTGCTGGGGCTGGTGGGGCACGCCTTCTTCTTCCGTTACGGCCTGGCGATCGAACTTGGCCTGTCGGTCCACTTCCACGAGGCGGTGGTCGCCGGGCTGATGGTGGCCGGCGCGATGGCCGCCTGCGTGATGCGGGCCCGGCTGGCGGCGGTGGCGGCGGTGGGGGTGATGGGCTTCTCCATCGCCCTGACCTTCGTGCTGTTCAGCGCGCCGGACCTGGCCATCACCCAGCTGCTGGTGGAGACCCTCACCGTGGTGCTGCTGGCGCTGGTGCTGTTTCGCCTGCCGCGCTTCGCTACCCTGTCGACCCCCCTCGAGCGGCTTCGCGACCTGGTGGTGGCGACCCTGACCGGGGGGCTTATCACGCTGCTGATGCTCTCGGTGCTGTCCGGGGAGCGCCTGCCGCGCATCTCCGACTGGATGGTCGCCAACAGCCAGCCGCTGGCGCACGGGCACAACATCGTCAACGTCATCCTGGTGGATTTCCGCGCCCTGGACACCCTGGGCGAGATCTTCGTCCTGGCCCTGGCGGCCGTGGGCGTCTATGCCATGCTGCGCTTCCACGCCGGCGAGTACGAGGCCCGCGATGACCGGCGCTCGGGAGGGCCGTCCGATGGTTAAGTCCGGCACCCTGATCCTGAGCGTCGCCGCCCGCCTGCTGCTGCCGCTGCAGCTGCTGTTCTCGGTGTTCCTGCTGCTGCGCGGACACGACGAGCCCGGCGGGGGCTTCATCGCCGGCCTGGTGGCGGCAGGGGCCTTCGCGCTCTACCTGTTCGCCTTCGGTCGTCATGCCCTGCGCCGGGTGCTGCGGGTCTCGCCGCGCGATCTGGTGGGCTTGGGGCTGCTGCTCGGCGTGAGCTCGACGCTGCCGGCCTGGTGGAGCGGCGAGCCCTTCTTCACCGCCCACTGGTGGACGATTCCGGTGATCGACTTCAAGGCCTCGACGCCGCTGATCTTCGATATCGGCGTCTATCTGGCGGTCGTGGGCGTGGTGCTGACCGCCATCACCGCCCTGGTGGACACCGATCGACACGATGAGGGATAGCCTATGGAACCCCTGATGGCCGTGACCATCGGCGTGCTGTTCGCCACCGCCATCTACATGATGCTGCGGCGCTCCATCGTCAAGCTGGTGATCGGGCTGATGCTGCTGTCCAACGCCGCCAACCTGCTGATCTTTGCCACCGCCGGCATGCGCCGCGGGGCGCCGCCGCTGGTGCCGGAGGGGCTCGCTGCCCCCGAGTCGGCGGTGGCCGATCCGCTGCCCCAGGCGCTGGTGCTGACCGCCATCGTCATCGCCTTCGGCGTGCTGTCGTTCGCGGTGGTGCTGGTGCGGCGCGCCTGGGAGATCGTGCGCGCCGACGACCTTGACCGGATGAAGGATACCGATACGTGACCCCGCAGATCGCGCTACCCGTCCTCATACCGTTGTTCGCCGGGGCCCTGTCGCTGGTGTTCTGGCGGTCCCGCACGATGCAGCGCCTGATCGCGGTGGGCGGCACCGTCGGGCTGCTGGTCACCGGCATCTGGCTGCTGATGACGGTGAACCGCGATGGCATCCAGGTGATGCAGATGGGCGGCTGGCCGGCGCCCTTCGGCATCAGCCTGGTCGCCGACCTGCTGGGCGCGCTCATGGTCGTGCTGACCGGTATCATCGGCCTGGCGGTGGCGCTCTTCTCGCTGGCCTCGGTCGGCCGCGGGCACCAGGACTATGGCTATTTCCCGCTGATGCACCTGCTGCTGGCCGGCGTGGCCGGGGCCTTTTTGACCGGCGATATCTTCAACCTCTACGTGTGGTTCGAGGTGATGCTGGTGGCGTCCTTCGCGCTGCTGATCCTGGGCAGCGAGAAGCCGCAGATGGAAGGGGCGATCAAGTATGTCACCCTCAACCTGGTGTCGTCGGTGCTGTTCCTGGTCGCCGTGGGCCTGCTGTACGGCATGGTGGGCACCCTCAACATGGCCGACATCGCCCGCCGGCTGGCGAGCCTGGACGATACCGGCATGGTCGACGTGCTGGCGATGATGTTCATGGTCGCCTTCGGCATCAAGGCGGCGGCCTTCCCGCTGTTCTTCTGGCTGCCGGCCTCGTACCACACGCCGCCGGTCGCGGTGTCGGCGCTGTTCGCCGGCCTGCTGACCAAGGTCGGGGTCTATGCGCTGTTCCGGGTGTTCACGCTGATCTTCCATCACAGCCCCGGCTATACCCATGAGATCCTGCTGTGGGGGGCCGCCCTGACCATGCTGTCCGGCGTGCTGGGGGCGGCGGCGCAGTTCGAGTTCCGGCGCATCCTGTCGTTCCACATCGTCAGCCAGATCGGCTACATGATCCTGGGGCTGGCGCTGTTCACGCCCCTGGCGATCCTCGGCGGCGTGTTCTATATCGCCCACCACATCATCGTGAAGACCAACCTCTTCCTGATCAGCGGCATCGTCCAGCGTCTGCGCGGCAGCTATCGCCTCGAGACGCTGGGCGGCGTCTATCGCGAGCATCCCTGGCTGGCGGTGCTGTTCCTGATACCGGCGCTGTCGCTGGCCGGCATGCCGCCGCTGTCGGGCTTCTTCGCCAAGTTCATCGTGATCCGGGCGGGCCTCGAGGCCGAGGCCTACGCGGTGACGGCGATCGCCCTGCTGGTGGGGCTGCTCACCCTGTACTCGATGATCAAGATCTGGAACGAGGCGTTCTGGAAGGCGCCGCCCGGTGACGAGGCCGGGGGCGAGCCCCAGCGGGAGGTCGGGCAGCGCGAGCTGTGGCTGATGGGCGCGCCGGCGGTCGGCCTGGCGCTCTGCACCCTGGCGATCGGCCTGCAGCCCGACGCGCTCTATGCGCTGGCCGAGGCCTCGGCGGCGCAGCTGCTGGCGCCCGAGCGCTACATCGAGGCGGTACTCGGCGTACCGGGAGGGGGATCATGATCGGCGCGGCCTGGAACCTGATGCTCGGCGTCGCCTGGGTGGTGCTGACCGGCGACTTCAGCGGCGGCAGCCTGTTCGCCGGGCTGGTGTTCGGCTACCTGGTGCTGGCGCTGATCCAGCCCCAGGTGCCGGCGCTGGCCGGTTACGCCCAGCGGCTGCCGCGACTGATCCGCTTCGTCGTCTTCTTCCTCAAGGAGCTGGTGGTCTCCAACCTGCGGGTGTCCTACGACATCGTCACGCCGCCCTGGTACATGAAGCCGGGGGTGATCGCGATGCCGCTGAAGGCCCGCACGGAATTCGAGATCGCCTTCGTCGCCAACCTGATCTCGCTGACCCCGGGGACGCTGAGCCTGGACGTCTCCGATGACCGCCGCGTGCTCTACATCCATGCCATGTTCCTCGACGACGAGCCGGCGCTGACCCGCAGCCTGGCCGAGCTCGAGCGGCGTGCCCTGGAACTCTTCCACTGAGGAGGGGAGGCCTATCCCGTGTCGATCGTGATCCTGTTCAGCCTGGCCGTGATGTCGCTGGCCCTGTGCCTGGCGTTCGCGCGCCTGTTCCGGGGACCGAGCCTGCCGGACCGGGTCGTGGCGCTGGAGCTATTCTCTTCGATTCTTGTCGGCATCATCGGCGTGGTGGCCATCGCCACCGACGTGTCGATCCTGCTCGACGTGGCCATCGTCATGGCGCTGATGGCCTTCATGGCGACCATCGGTTTCGCCCGATTCCTGGAGCGGGGAGGGCCGCGAGATGACTGAGGTGCTCACCGCCGCCGGCATGCTGACCGGTTCGACCTTCATGCTGCTGGCGGCCCTGGGGGTGGTCCGCCTGCCCGATCTGCTGACGCGACTGCACGCGACCACCAAGGCGGCCACGCTGGGCGTGTCGCTGATCATGCTGTCGGTGGCGGTGCACTTCGCCGAGACGGCGGTGGTGGCCCGGGCCCTGGGGATCATCCTGTTCCTCATGCTGACGGCGCCGGTGGCGGCGCATATCATCGGCCGCGCCGGCTACTTCGTCGGGGCCCGACTGTGGGATGGCACCGTCAAGGACGAGCTGCGCCCCCACTACGACCCGCTGACCCATCGCCTGCGCAGCGGGCGCGAAGAGGACGACGAACCGCCTGCCACGCCGCCCCATCGCGACTGACTGCCCCGCCCGCAAGACGCGTCTCGTACCACCGGGGCGTGTCACCCCCGAGACCCGCGACATCCACAGGCCGACGTCTCGATCGCCACGTTCGGTTCATCCCACCCGCCTGCCGGCCCCCAGGGTGAATGCTGTCCGCCTGGGCCGTTCCGCTTGCGTTCGTGGCCATGGCGCATATCATGTACATAAGTTGTACTGTTTTATTTTTGTGTTCATGTTTTGGTGTCGCCATGCGTCGCAAGGCCGATCTGCCCTCCAAGCCGTGCCAGTGCTGCGGCCGCCCTTTCCGGTGGCGGCGCAAGTGGGCGCGCTGCTGGGCGGAGGTGCGCTACTGCAGCGACCGTTGCCGTCGCGAGGCCAGGCGCCTTTCACGACGCCAGGACGGGGCATGAGGAGGCCGTCATGAGCATCGATCTCGTCTGGCTGCGCCAGGATCTGCGCCTGGCCGACAATCCGCTGTTCGCCGGGCCGCTGGGAGAGCACCTGGCCTGCGTCTATGTGCTGGATGAGCGCTGGTTGAAGGAACGGCGCATCGGCGCGGCCCGCCTCGGCTTCCTGTGGCAGAGCCTGATCGAGCTGCGCGGCCGCCTGCTCGCCCGGGGCAGCGATCTGCTGGTACGCCTCGGCGATCCGGCCGAGGAGGTAGCGGCCCTGGCCGCCGAGCTCGGCGCCCGGCGAGTGAGGGTGCGGTGGGATCCCGGTTGGGAGGAGACTCGCGCCGTCGAGCGGCTGGCGCCACGCCTCGCCGCGGATTGCGAGCTCGAGTGCCTGGAAGGGGGCATGCTGTTCACCGAGGACGACCTGCCCCGGCCCGTCGAGGCGCTGCCGCCCGGCTTCTCCGGGTTCCGGCGTCGGCTCGAGACCGTCACCCCGCAGTATGCCGGTTCGGTTCCCGTGACGCTGCCGCCCTGGCCGCCCGAGGCCTCTCGCGGGCTGCCCCCGCTGCGCTGGGTCGACGTGCGGGCGGCGGAATGGAGTGCCTCGTCGCTCGGCGGCTTTCGCTTCACCGGCGGCGAGAGTGCCGGCCTCGCCCGGCTGAACGACTATCTGTGGGGCAACGGGGCAGTGGCGCACTACGCCGAGACTCGCAACGGTCTGGTCGGCGCCGACGTATCCAGCCGGCTGTCGCCCTGGCTGGCGCTGGGCTGCCTGTCCGCCGCTCAGGTCAACGACGCCCTGGACGACTGGGAGGCGGAGCGCGGGGCCAGTGACTCGAGCCGTTGGCTGCGCTTCGAGCTTTGGTGGCGGGAGTATTTCCACTGGGCTGCCCGGCAGGACGGTCGGCGACTCTACGGCGGCGCCACGCCACCCGACGGGGGCGAGGACTTCGCGGCCTGGTGCCGCGGCGAGACCGGGCTGCCGTTCGTCGACGCCGGAATGCGCGAACTGGCCGAGACCGGCTGGCTGTCGAACCGCGCCCGGCAGAACGTGGCCAGCCATCTCGTGCACGATCTGGGCGTCGACTGGCGACTGGGGGCGGCCTGGTTCGAGCGTTGCCTGATCGATCACGATGTCGCCAGCAACTGGGGCAACTGGGGCTATATCGCCGGCCGTGGCCGTCATGCCAGGGCGCATCGCTTCGACGTGCTGGACCAGGCCGAGCGCTACGATCCTCGGGGCGACTACGTGGCCCGCTGGTGCCCCGAGCTCGCCGATCTGCCGCCCGGGAACGCCCGCCATCGCCCCTGGCGGCATGATCCCGCGGTTTTCCTGCCGCCCCCTTCGCTGTCGATCCAGGAAGAGGCCGCGCCATGAGCACCGATTCCGCTCCCCGCGCTCGCCAGTTGCCCCGCGTCGCCATGGTCGGACTCGGCGTCGCCGGGCTGGGGCCCTTTCTCGCCACCCTGACGGCGGCCTTCCTGGCACCGCCGCCGGGGCAGGCCCTGGCCATCGAGACCTTCCTCGCCTACGGCGCGGTGATCCTGTCCTTCCTCGGCGGGGTGCACTGGGGGCTGGCGCTGGTCGGCGCCGGCGGCCCCGAGCCCGCGGGGCGCCGTCTGGTCGTGGGCGTGCTGCCGAGCCTGATCGCCTGGCCGGCGCTGCTGCTCGACCCGCCGGCCACCACCGCGACGCTGCTGACCGGCTTCGTCGCCCTGCGCCTCTACGAGCTCGGCCCCGGTGCCGCGGGGCTGCCGCGCGCCTATCGGCGGCTGCGCACTCGCCTGACCGCCGTGGTGGCGGCCTGCCATCTGGGGCTGATCGCCCGGCTGCTGCTACTGGCCTGAGCGGGCGTTCTGCGCGATCATCGGGGCTCTTTTCGTCAAGGAACGTCGTCGATGTTGCCCCCGTTACTGCTCCTCGTGCTGCTCTGCGCCGGCCTGGCCGGCTGCCAGGGTATCGCCACCCCCCGCGCCGAAGCCGCCTCTTCTCCGAGCTCGCCGGTGGCGTCGCCCACGGCCGAGGTCGCCGCCTCGACGAGGCCGGAGGGCGGGGGCAATGCATCCGCCGAGCGCCCCGAGGCCGTGGGCGACTTCGACGACTGGCGCCGCGACTTCCGCGGCCTGGCCCGTGACGAGGGCCTCGGCGAGACTGCCCTGGCCCGCATCGACGCGCTGCGCTACCTGCCTCGGGTCATCGAGCTGGATCGGCGTCAGCCGGAGTTCGTGCGCCCGATCTGGGAGTATCTCGACGGCGCGGTGTCGGCCAGCCGGGTGAGCACCGGCCGCGATCGGCTCGACGCCTATCGCCGCACGGCCGAACGCGCCGAGGATCGCTACGGCGTGCCGGCCGAGGTGCTGGTGGCGATCTGGGGCATCGAGAGCAGCTACGGCGGCTATCAGGGCGAGGTCTCGACCCTCGATGCCCTGGCGACCCTGGCCTATGACGGCCGCCGGCGCGACTTCGCCCGCGGCGAGCTGCTGGCGGCGCTGCGCATCCTCGAGGCCGGCGACGTGCCCGCCGAGCGCATGGTCGGCTCCTGGGCCGGCGCCATGGGCCATCCGCAGTTCCTGCCGTCGAGCTACCTGGCCCACGCGGTGGATGGCGACGGTGACGGCCGCCGCGATATCTGGGGCAGCGTTCCCGACGCCCTGACCTCGATCGCCGCCTATCTCGCCGAGGCCGGCTGGCGGGCCGAAGAGCGCTGGGGTGCCGAGGTGGTGCTGCCGGCCGACTTCGACTACTCACTGACGGGCGATACCACGCGCCGCAGCGCCGACGACTGGGCCGCGGCGGGCGTGCGCCCGCGTGCCGGCGAGGCGCTGCCGACACTGGGCGAGGCTGCGCTGATCGCCCCGGCCGGCGCGCGGGGACCGGCCTTCCTGGTCGGCCACAACTTCCGGGTCATTCGCCGCTACAACAACGCCACCAGCTATGCGCTGGCGGTGGCCACGCTCGGCGACGCCATCGCCGGGCGCCCCGCCATCCAGGGCGACTGGCCCCGCGAGGAGCCGGCGCTCAAGCGCACCCAGGTGCTGGAGCTGCAGCGGCGGCTCAAGGCCCGCGGCTACGAGGTCGGCGAGGCCGACGGCATCCTCGGGCCCAACACCCGGCGCGGCCTGCGGGCCTTCCAGCGCGAGCTCGGCGTGACGCCGGACGGCTTCGCCACCCTGGGCCTGCTGGAGCGGCTGCGGGAGGTGGGCTCATGAGGCGTGCGGCGTGGTGTCTGGCGGCGGCGCTGTGGTCGGGGCTGGCCCTGGCCGAGGCGCCGGATCGCAGCGTGGGCTGGGTCGAATCGGTGACCCTGATGCCCTGGAACCTGCCCTTCGAGGCCAAGCTGGACAGCGGGGCGCTGACCTCGTCGCTGGATGCGCGGGACATCGAGCGCTTCGAGCGCGACGGCGAGGCCTGGGTGCGTTTCCGGCTGCAGTTCGATGACGACGACAAGGGCGAGACCTTCGCCATGACCCTCGAGCGCCCCCGGGTGCGGCGCCTGACGGTGCGCGGCGCCGGCGGTACCGACGACCGGCCGGTGGTGCTGCTGGATGTGTGCGTGGACGGCGTGCGCTACGAGGAGGAGTTCAGCCTGCGCGACCGCTCGGAGATGACCTACCCGATCCTGCTGGGGCGCCAGACCATCGGCCACCTGGGCCGCCTGGACGTGGCCAGCACTCACCTGACCGAGCCCGGCTGCGACGGCGACGCGCCGCGGATGCCCCATCGAGCCGATGATGAGGCGTCCGGCGATGACGGGGAGAACGGTGATAAGAGAGAGAACAGAGAGAGCGGGAAGGCCGGTGGCGGTGATGCATCGTCGTCATCGGCCGCCGAGCCCGAGGCCGAGTCGGCGTCAGAATAGTCGCGCCAGCAGGGCGGTGACCGCGGTCTCCACGCGCAGGATGCGCGGCCCCATGTGGACGCCCTGGCAGCCGGCCTCGACCAGCTTCTCCACTTCCCAGGGAATGAAGCCGCCCTCGGGGCCCACCACCAGCAGCGTCGGCGCCTCGACCCCGCGGGGGCAGGCGTCCGGCATGCCGGGGTGGGCCAGCAGCCCGCGGCGGCCGGCCAAGAGCCCCGGCAGGTCGTCCTCGACGAAGGGGCGGAAGCCCTTGGCCAGGGTCACGCGCGGCAGGCGGGTGTCCCGGGCCTGCTCCAGGCCCAGCTCCAGATGGCGGCGGATCTTGTCCTCGGACAGCTCGGGCGACTGCCAGTAGCTCTTCTCCACCCGTCTGGTGTTCAAGAGCGTCAGCTCCTTCACGCCGAGCGCGGTCACGTGTTCCAGGGTGCGCGCCAGCATCCGCGGCCGCGGCAGGGCCAGCACCAGATGCACCGGCAGCGGCGCCGGCGAGGCCTGGTCGAGGCCGGAGACGTCGAACACCGCCTCCGTGTCGCTCAGGGTCAAGAGCTCGCCGCGCCCCAGGGCGCCGCCTTCGATGCCCAGCGTCATGGCGTCGCCTTCGCGGGCCCGGTGGACCTCGCGCAGATGGGCGAGCCGGCGCGGGTCGCGCACCCGGGCCAGGCGGTCGTTCTCGATGTCGTCGGGCGAGAGCAGGATCAGGTTCATGGGGCCTCGTGGTGCCGGTATGCCTTGCATGAAGGGGTGGGCGGTGCACAATACCTGCATAAGGAGGCATTCGCCCACCCGATTCGAACCGAGGAGAGCGCCGTGCGCGTGATTCGCAAGTATGCCAACCGCAGGCTCTATGATACCGAACAGAGCCGCTACGTGACCCTCGAGGATCTGCGCAAGCTGATCCTCGACGAGGTGCCCTTCCGGGTCGAGGATGCCAAGAGCGGCGAGGACCTGACCCGGACCATCCTGCTGACCATCATCATCGAGCAGGAGCAGGCCGATGGCGACGCCCAGGTGTTCTCCAACGACCTGCTGGCCCAGTTCATCCGCGTCTACAACATGGCCCAGCCGCTGCCGCTGGCGCGCTACCTGGAGCAGGGCACGCAGCTGATGATGGAGCAGCAGAAGCACCTTCAGGACCAGTGGCAGCAGGCCATGCGCCACACGCCGATGGAGCTGATGCGCGAGCTGGCCGAGGAGAACATGCGCTTCTGGCAGCAGAACCTGGGTGGCAAGGGCCGCAAGGACGATGACGAGTCCTGATGGCGTACCGATGCTCTCGGGGCTGATCCGGCGACAGGTCGCCGAGGGGCGCTGTGAACCCTTCCCTGGGCGCTACTTTTGCCCTGCGGCGCTCTCGCATCCTGCTTCGCTTGCAGGACCGGTGCTGGCCATCCATGGCCAGCCCGTTCGGCGAGACTCGCCTCACCCATGGCAAAAACCCCCTCTCTGACCTGTCCCCGGCGCCCCGCGTGGCGCTTCGATAGGCCGGCGTATCGAAGCTGAAGGCGGCGCCGACGGCCGCTTTCTGACATAATGCGGCGACGTTTTTCCCGTGTTATCCCCCTGTAAGTGAGGTAGAGCAGCGGATGAAGGTTCTGATCATCGGCGGCGGTGGCCGCGAACATGCCCTGGCCTGGAAGGTCGCTCAGTCGCCCGAGGTCGAGACCGTCCACGTGGCCCCGGGCAACGCCGGCACCGCCCGCGAGCCGGGACTCGAGAACGTGGCGATCGGCGCCGAGGACCTGGACGGGCTGGTCGCCTTCGCCCGCGAGCAGGCCATCGACCTGACCATCGTCGGCCCCGAGGCGCCGCTGGTGGAAGGCGTGGTCGACCGCTTCCGCGAGGCCGGCCTGGCGATCTTCGGCCCCACCGCCGGCGCCGCCCAGCTCGAGGGCTCGAAGGCCTTCACCAAGGACTTCCTGGCCCGTCACGCCATTCCGTCCGCCGAATACCGCACCTTCGTGGCGGTGGAGCCGGCGCTCGAGTACCTCGCCGAGAAGGGCGCGCCGATCGTGATCAAGGCCGATGGTCTGGCCGCCGGCAAGGGCGTGATCGTCGCCATGACCCGGGAAGAGGCCGAGGCCGCGGTCCACGACATGCTCGAGGACAATGCCTTCGGCGATGCCGGCGCCCGGGTGGTGATCGAGGACTTCCTGCAGGGCGAGGAGGCCAGCTTCATCGTCATGGTCGACGGCGAGACGGTGCTGCCGATGGCCACCAGCCAGGACCACAAGCGCGCCTTCGACGATGACCAGGGCCCGAACACCGGCGGCATGGGCGCCTACTCGCCGGCGCCGGTGGTCACCGACGCGGTCTTTGAGCGCGTGATGGAGCGCGTGATCCGGCCCACGGTGCAGGGCATGGCCGAGGAAGGGCATCCCTACACCGGTTTCCTGTACGCCGGCCTGATGATCGACCCCGAGGGCAACCCGCGGGTGATCGAGTACAACTGCCGCTTCGGCGACCCCGAGACCCAGCCGATCATGATGCGCCTGCAATCCGACCTGGCCGAGCTGTGCCTGGCCGGCGCCCGCGGCGAGCTGGCCGGCCACGCCTGCGAGTGGGATTCCCGCGCTGCGGTGGGCGTGGTGATGGCCGCCGGCGGCTATCCCGGCAGCTATCGCAAGGGTGACGCCATCGAGGGGCTCGACGCCGCCGAGGCCACCGGCAGCAAGGTCTTCCACGCCGGCACCGCCACGGGCGACGACGGCGAGGTGTTGACCGCCGGCGGCCGCGTGCTGTGTGTCACCGCGCTGGGCGAGGGCGTCTCCGCGGCCTGCGACCTGGCCTACCGCGGCGTGGCCGAGATCCGCTGGCAGGACGCCTTCCATCGCGGCGACATTGCCCATCGCGCCATCGCCCGGGAGGGTGACGAGGGCTGAGCCCGCGAGCCTGACCCACCCACGACGGCGCACATTCACCACCAGGAGGCGGCATGGAACGCGTGAAACTGGAGTTCCCCGAAGCGGACATCCTGCACCGGCACCCGCTGTCGGTGCGCATCACCGACATGAACTACGGCCGGCATCTCGGCCATGATGCCGTGGTGTCGCTGATGCACGAGGCCCGCGTCCAGGCCCTGGCCACCCGCTCGCTCGCCGAGGGCGACATGGGCGGCTACCCGTGCGTGGCCGCCGACCTGGCGGTGCAGTATCAGGCCGAGTCGCGCTGGCCCGAGGCGCTGGAGGTGGACACCGCCATCCCGACGCCGGGGCGCCGCGCGATTGCCGTCTACCATCGCATCCGGCGGCTCGCCGACGATCGCCCCGTGGCCACGGCGCGCATCAACCTGATGCTGGTGGATCCGGCCACCGGGCGCCCGGTGGCGGTGCCCGACCTGGTGCGCGAACGCCTCGCGGGGGCGAGCTGATGTCGCGCGAGTACCCGATCATCGCCGTGACCGGCTCCTCCGGGGCCGGTACCACCACGGTCAAGCGCACCTTCGAGCGCATGTTCGCCCGCGAGGACCTGCATGCCGCCTTCGTCGACGGCGACGCCTTCCATCGCTACACCCGCCAGGAGCTGGCGCGGATCTTCCGCGAGGAGCCCGAGCGCAAGGACGAGCTGTCGCACTTCGCCGTGGAGGCCAACCTGCTGGAGGAGCTCGAGGCACTGTTCCAGGAGTATGGCGAGCACGGCACCGGCACCTATCGGCACTATATCCACGCCGAGGACAAGTCGATGATCGAGGCCGGCTACCAGGTCGGCACCTTCACCGAATGGCAGCCGCTGCCCACGGGCACCGACCTGCTGTTCTACGAGGGGCTGCACGGTGGCCTGGTGACCGCCGAGCATGACATCGCCCGCCACGTGGACCTGCTGGTCGGGGTGGCGCCGACCATGAACCTGGAGTGGATCCAGAAGATCGATCGCGACATGCGCTATCGCGGCTACTCCCAGGAGGCGGTGATCGACACCATCCTGGGGCGCATGGACGACTACGTGCGCTACATCCAGCCGCAGTTCTCGCGCACCCACATCAATTTCCAGCGGGTGCCCACGGTGGATACCTCGAATCCCTTCGAGGTCCAGGACATCCCCGCCGACGCCGAGTCCTTCGTGGTGATCCGCTTCCGCGATCCGGCCACGGTGGACTTCCCCTACCTGCTGGCGATGATCCCCGATGCCTTCATGAGCCGACCGCACACCCTGGTGGTGCCGGGCTCGCGCATGCCGCTGGCCATGGAGCTGATCCTGGGGCCGCTGGTGCGCCACCTGCTGGCCCAGCGCCGTTTTCGCTGAGCCTCTACATTCGCCGTTCGTCATCCGTCGAGGAGCCCGCCATGGACTGCCTGTTCTGCAAGATCATCAAGCGTGAGATTCCCGCCGACATCGTCTACGAAGACGACGAGGTGCTGGCCTTCAACGACATCGATCCCAAGGCGCCGACGCACCAGCTGATCGTGCCCAAGCGCCATATCGCCACCCTCAACGACATCGAGGAAGACGATCTGGCGCTGGTGGGGCGGCTGCAGTTCACCGCCGCCCGGCTGGCCCGCGAGGCCGGTTTCGCCGACGACGGCTATCGGGTGGTGATGAACTGCAATGAACAGGGCGGCCAGACCGTCTATCATATTCATATGCACCTGATGGGCGGTCGACGCTTTACCTGGCCGGCTGGGTAGTCGGCGCGCGGCGCCTGCCGCGGCTTGCGGTGTTCGACGCATCAGGTGCAGCCTTCCCGGGCCTCGCCCGACACCGTTTCCGTTCGACGCCGCCTCCGGGGCGGCGTCGTCGCATCCGGAGGCACTGCCGGCACCGGGGCGACTCGGTTACAATGAGCTCATCATCGATTCAGGGGGTGTCATGAACCGTCAGTATTCCCGTGCCGATCAACTGGTGCGCCAGGGCGATGCCGTGCTGCGCACCCTGGTGCCGGGCGCCGCCCAGCCGTCTCGTCCGTCGCCGGCCACCCCGGAGGTGCGCGACGATGCCCTGGACGAGGCCGAACGCCGCCACGCCGTGGGCCTGATGCGCATCAACCATACCGGCGAGGTGTGCGCCCAGGCGCTCTACCAGGGCCAGGGGCTGACCGCCAAGCTGCCCGAGGTTCGTGAGCAGATGGAGGAAGCCGCCCAGGAGGAGATCGATCACCTGGCCTGGTGCGAGTCGCGGCTCGACGAGCTAGACGGTCACACCAGCCGTCTCAACCCGCTGTTCTATGCCGCCTCGTTCGGCATGGGGGCGCTGGCCGGGGCGATCGGCGACCGCATCAGCCTGGGCTTCGTCGCCGCCACCGAGGAACAGGTGGGTCGCCACCTCGACGCCCACATGGACGAGCTGCCGTCCGGCGACCACCGCTCCCGCGCGGTGCTGCGCCAGATGGCCATCGACGAGGCCCATCACGCCGAGCAGGCGCTGGAGGCCGGCGGTGCCCGCTTCCCGGGGCCGGTCAAGGCCGGCATGACGCTGATGTCCAAGGTGATGACCCGGTCGGTCTACAGGCTCTAGGCTGGAAGCTTGAAGCCGGAATAGCAGGGGTCAGACCCTTAAGCGCCCTTAGGGACCCCGTCCCTAAGGGCGCTTAAGGGTCTGACCCCGTGTGCCGCCGATACCGCGCGCGGCTAGTCCATGTTGCGCGAGTAGAAGATCTCCAGCATCTCCTTGCGCAGCCGGCCCTCGATGTCGCGGGCCTCCTCGAAGCTGATATCGCGCCGGGAGGTGCCGAACAGGTAGTTGTCCAGCTCGAAGTCCTTGAGCAGCATCTTGGTGTGGAACATGTTCTCCTGATACACGTTCACGTCCACCATCTGGTAGGCCTGCTTGGTGTCGTCGGCCAGGTAGTCCTGGATCGAGGTGATGTCGTGGTCGATGAACAGCTTCTTGCCGTCCACGTCGCGGGTGAAGCCGCGCACCCGGTAGTCCACGGTCACGATGTCGGAATCGAAGCTGTGGATCAGGTAGTTGAGCGCCTTCAGCGGGCTGATCTGGCCGCAGGTGGAGACGTCGATGTCCAGGCGGAAGGTGCTGATGCCGTTGTCCGGGTGGGACTCGGGGTAGCTGTGCACCGTGACGTGGCTCTTGTCGAGGTGGGCCACCACGGTTTCCGGCAGCGGGCCCGGGCCGGGTTCCATCTGCTCGGGGGCGGCCTCTTCCAGCTCGTGCTCGGCGATCAGGATGGTCACGCTGGCACCGTGGGGCTCGTAATCCTGGCGGGAGATATTGAGCACGTGGGCGCCGATGATGTTGGTGACATCCTTGAGGATCTGCGTCAGACGCTCGGCGTTGTAGAGCTCATCGATGTAGTCGATGTACGCCTTGCGCTGCTCCTCGGTCTTCGCATAGCAGATGTCATAGATGTTGAAGCTCAGGGAGCTGGTCAGGTTGTTGAACCCGTGGAGTCGGAGATTGTCGGTCACGTCCGAGCCTCCCAAAGTGGCAGATAGTGTCATCCCGACGGATATCGCCGGAACCCCTGGCAATCGAGAGCCGCGTATTATGCACAGCCCACCGTGGCGGCGCACCCGCCGCCACGGTTTTTTTTCGCCGCCGCCGGGCGGGGAGCCGGACCTGGCGTCTCGGCCGTCAGGGCGCCGTGGGTGAAGGCTCGCTTACTCCTCGACGATGGTGAAGGAGTGGGTCACCTCCACGCCGCCCTTGGCCAGCATGATCGAGGCGCTGCAGTACTTGTCGGCGGAGAGCTCGACGGCGCGCTTGACCTGCTTCTCCTTGAGCCCCTGGCCGCTCACGGTGAAGTGGATATGGATCTTGGTAAAGACGCTGGGCACGCTGTCGGCGCGCTCGGCCTCGATGCTGGCCACGCAGTCCGCCACCGGGGCGCGGGACTTCTCGAGGATCTCCAGCACGTCGAAGGAGGTGCAGGCGCCCATGCCCATCAGCAGCATTTCCATCGGGCGCGGGCCGGTGTTGCGGCCGCCGTGGTCGGGCGGACCGTCGATGACCACGCTGTGGCCGCTGCCGGCTTCGGCGACGAACTGGCGACCGTCGGTCCATTTCACTGAGGCTTTCATGAACTGATTTCCTTGCTGTTGATTAAATGCGCGGTTTCACCGCGGCCGCTGGAGGCTTCGGTGCCGCGAGCGAGCATCGAGTGGCGCCAGCTTAGCAGCTGGCGTCGACCGGCTCAGCCCGGGAGGGCTCCGGCGATGGGTAGGCTGTCCGTCGACAGGCCGGCGAGGAGACACGGCGGGTATGTCCCTCCAGGCTCTCGACGCCGCCCAGGCGTCGGAGCTCCTCTTCGGCTTGTCCCCGGTTCCCCGTGAGTGTCATGAAGGAAGCTGGGTGCGCAGGGTGCGGTCCAGGGCCTCGAGGCGGGCCGGGGTGCCGACATCGACCCAGGCGCCGCGATGATGATGGCCGGCGACCCGACCTGCCGCCATGGCCTCGCGCAGCAGCGGGGCCAGGGCGAAGGCGCCATCGTCATGATCGGCGACCAGCGCCGGATCGATCAACGCCAGGCCGGCGTAGGTCAGCCGCGGCTCGCCCTCGGGATGCACCCGGCCGCTGGTGTCCAGATGAAAGTCGCCGTTGGGATGGTGATCGGGATTGTCCACCAGCACCAGGCGCGCCAGGTCGTCGCCGAGCGGAGGGAGCGCGTCGGGGGCGATATCGCACCAGACATCGCCGTTGACCAGCCAGAACGGCGCCTCGCCCAGCAGCGGCAGGGCGCGGCGGATGCCGCCGCCGGTTTCCAGCGGCGCGTCCTCGCGGCTCCAGGCGATGTCCACGCCGAACTCGTGGCCGTCGCCCAGCGCCTCGATGATCTGCTCGGCGCGGTAGCTGACGTTGATCACCACCTCATGGATACCGGCCGTGGCCAGGCGTTCCAGGTGATGAACGATCAGCGGCTTGCCGGCCACCGGCAGCAGCGGCTTGGGGCAGTGGTCGGTGAGCGGGCGCATGCGCGTGCCGAGCCCGGCGGCCAGGATCATCGCCTTCATGCCGCGCCCTCCCGGTCGATGCCGTCCTCGTCCAGCTTCGCCGCCATGGCGGGGCGGAAGACGCCGGCGAGCCAGGCCCTGAAGGCGTCGTGACCGTCGAGCTCGGCCAGGGCGTCCTCGAGATGGGCGAGGAAGTGCGGCAGGCGGGCGAGATAACCGTCGCGATGGTCGCGCAGGGTCAGCCGGCAGAAGATGCCCAGCACCTTGAGCGCGCGCTGGGCGGCCATGGCGGCCACTCGGGCGCGGAAGGTCTCCGAGGAGACGCCGGCGTCGAGCCGGCCGTCGGCGATGGCGCGCTGGCGAAAGCCCTCGATCCACTCGGCGCGCCGCGCGGCGTCGAAGCGGCAGTAGCGGCCGTGGAGCAGCGAGATCAGGTCGTAGCTGATGGGACCTGCCACGGCGTCCTGGAAGTCGATCAGGTAGAGCGCCTCGTCGACCACCATCAGGTTCATGGCGTCGAAGTCGCGATGCACGGTGACCACGGGCTGATCCAGTGCGGACGCGATCAGCGCGTCACGCAGGGCGTTCCAGCCGGGCGGCGGGGCGACGTCGAGCCAGCGCGACAGGCACCACTCGGGGAAGAGATCGAGCTCGCGGCCCAGCAGGGCGGCGTCGTAGGCCGGCAGCGCGTCCGGCGAGGCGCGGTTCTGGAGCTCATGGATGAGCGCCATGGCGCCTTCGTGCCAGGCCAGGGTGGCCGGGTCGCGCTCGCCGTCGAAGCGGGTCTGCAGCGGCGTGTCGCCGAGATCGTCGAGCTCCAGGAAGCCGGCCTCGAGGTCCACGGCGTGCAGGTGCGGCACCGGCAGGCCGGCGGCTTCCCAGGCCCGGTCGATAGCCACGAAGGGCGTGCTGTCCTCGCGGTCCGGCGGCGCGTCCATCAGCATGCGTGTGGCGCCGTCGGGCAGTGTCAGCCGATAGTAGCGGCGAAAGCTGGCATCGCCGGCGGCCAGGCGCAGGTCCAGGGCCTGCGGGTCGAGTCCATGGCACTGCGCGATCCAGTGGCGCAGCGGCGTCTGGCGGGCGAGGGCATCGGCCTCTGGCATCATCACCTCTCGATGTCCGGTGGCGGGGCTCGGTTGACGGCCCCGAAGCGTCGCCGCATGCTGAGGCCCGACAGCGTCGGCGTGACAGGGACTCGTCGGCGGGACAGGTCGCATGGGGCCTGTATAATACCGATTCACTCCGCCAAGGACATCGTGGAACATGGCCAAGCGACCCTCCCGGACGGCCCTGGCAGGTCTGGTGACCTCGAACCTGATCATTGCCGCCCCTCTGCTGGCGGCGCCCCCCGAGCCGCTGCCCGCCGATCGGCTGGACTGGCAGCCCTGGGGCGCCGACCGGCCGGCCGATGCCGTATGCCGCGGGCGCTACGTGATGCCGGACTATCGTCTGGCCCCGCCGCCCGAGGGGCAGGTCACCAGCGAGGCGGACAGCGGCGAGTACGGTGCCGAGGGGGAGACCCGGCTCAGCGGCCAGGTGGTGCTGCGCCGTGGCGACACCCAGCTCGAGGCGCCGCGGGTCAACCTGCCGGCGTCCCGGGATCGGGTGCAGGCCGAGGGGCCGGTGGCGCTGCGCGACCGGAATCTGCTGGTGCGCGGCGACGCCGCCGAATTCTCGCTGGAAAGCGATGCGGCGAGCATCGATACCGCCCACTATGTGGCCCATGAGCAGCGCCTGCGAGGCGATGCCGTGCGCCTGGCCCGGCTCGAGGACGGCCGCTACCGGCTGCGCGAGGCCAGCTTCACCACCTGCGAGCCCGGCAGCGAGCTGTGGCGCCTGGTCGGCAACGACATCCTGCTGGACCGCGAGCAGGGGTTCGGCACCGCCAAGCACGCCCGCCTGGAGGTCGGTCACGTGCCGGTATTCTACTGGCCCTGGGTGCGCTTCCCGCTCGATGAGCGCCGCCAGACCGGCTTCCTGTGGCCGACCCTCGGCGCCACCGGCAGCGGGCTCGACTATTCCCAGCCCTTCTACTGGAACATCGCCCCCGACCAGGACGCGACCCTCACTCCGCGCTGGATCAGCGATCGTGGCCTGCTGCTGGGCGGCGAGTATCGCTATCTCTTTCCGTCCGACGCCGGCACCATCGAGGGGGCCTACATCGCCGACGACAAGCGTGCCGGCGACGAGGCCTCGAACGGCTCCCGTCTCGAGAATGGCGACGAGCGCTGGTACCTGGACTTCCGTCACGCCGGGCGTTTCGACGAGCGTACCGACTACCGGCTGCGCTACGGCGCGGCCAGCGACGGCGCCTACTTCGACGACTTCGGCCGCGACTTCGCCGAGCAGGACACCGACCACCTGTCACGGCTGGCCCGGCTCGACTATCGCGGCGATGTCTGGCGCCTGCAGGCCAAGGCCCAGGGGTACCAGCGGCTCGATGATCCTCTGAAAGAGGGCGACAAGCCCTTCTACCGCCTGCCGAGCCTGGATGCCCGGGCGCGCTGGTCCCAGGACGGCGGCCTCTACCAGGAGTGGGCCTCCAATCTGACCTACTTCTGGCGCGACGTGCATACCGATGAAGACGGCCTCTACGACTTCAGGGACGGTCGGCGCCGCATTCCGCTCCGCGAGGCGGCCAACGGCACCCGGCTGCGCCTCGACCCGGCCGTGGGCTGGCGCTTCGACGAGAGCTGGGGCTTCCTCGAGCCCCGGGTCGAGCTGGCCCATCGCTCCTACGACCTGGACTACGGCGACCGCGAGACGCCGAACACCGACACGCCGTCGTTGACCGTGCCGGTGACCTCGATCGACGGCGGGCTGGTGTTCGAGCGCGACCTCGACGTCGGCGGTGGCGCCTACCGTCAGACCCTGGAGCCGCGGCTCAACTACGCCTACGTGCCGGCCGAGGACCAGAGCGAGTTCCCGGACTTCGACACCGGCGAGCGCAATTTCTCCTGGCAACAGCTGTGGTCGCCGGACCGCTTCTCCGGTGGCGACCGGGTGGGCGACCTCAATCGCCTGTCCTATGGCGTCGAGAGTCGCCTGCTGGAGGACGCGAGCGGCCGCGAGCGGCTGTCGCTGGGCCTCGGCCAGGCGCTCTACTTCGAGGATCGCCATATCGACATGGCCGGCGATCCCGATACCCTGCCGAGGGATGAGGACTCCTACGAGTATTACGATGCCACCCGCGATCGCTCGCCGCTGGTGACCCGCCTGAACTGGCGGCTGAGCGACGAGTGGCGCACGCGCTGGCAGTGGCTGTACGACGACAAGGAATCGCGTACCGAGCAGGCCAGCTGGGACCTGCAGTACCGTGCCGATGCCGGCCACGTGCTCAACCTGGGCTATCGCTGGCAGCTTCAGGGCTTCGACGTCTCCGAGGACGACTTCGAGGACCGGCTCGGCTACAACCGCGAGGAGTTCGACGTCTCCGGGGCCTACCGGGTCGGGCCACAGGTCGACCTGATCGGTCGCTTCGTCTACGACAACACCAACGACCGCAGCCTCGAGCAGATGGCGGGTGTGCAGTGGAACGACTGCTGCTATGGTCTGCAGCTGGTGTGGCGCGAGTGGGTCGACGACGAGGGCACCGCGAACACCATCGAAGACGACACCACCGATCGCGGGTTCTTCCTGCGCTTCGTGTTCAAGGGCCTGGGCGGCATCGGCGGAGACGCGGCCAGCTACTTCGACGGCGCCGTGCCGGGCTATCGCAGTACCGCCTTCGGCGCACGCTGAGCCGCGGCCGGCGCCCCGCCTGCCGCTTCGTGGCGGTCGCTCGCCGGCCGCCACGAGACATCCGATATCGAAAGAGAGGAAACACCGACATGCGCAGCCGACACTTCGCCACCCTGCTGCTGGCCCTGCTGCTGGGGGCCGCGCCCCTGACCGGGCTGGCCCAGGCGCGCCAGTCCCTGGACCGTATCGTGGCGGTGGTCAACGACGGCGCCATCATGGCCTCCCAGCTCGAGGACCGCTTCACCCAGACCAAGCAACAGCTCGGGGCCCAGGGCGTCGACCTGCCGCCGGACCAGGTGCTGCGCGAGCAGGTGCTCGACCGCCTGATCGTCGAGGAGATCCAGCTGCAGATGGCCCGCGAGGCCAATCTGAGCGTCGACGACACCGAGCTCAACCGTCAGGTACGGGCCATCGCCCGGGGCAACAACATGACCCTGGACCAGTTCGCCGACGCCCTGGAGGCCGACGGCCTGTCGCTCGGCGTGGTGCGTGACCAGGTGCGTCGCGAGCTCTTGATGCGCGAGCTGCAGCAGCGCCGCGTGGGTGGTCGGGTCAGCCTCTCCGAGCGCGAGGTCGACCGCTTCATCGAACAGCAGGGCGGCAACATGAGCCGCGACCAGGCGCGCCAGGCGCTGTTCCAGCGCAAGGCCAACGACGAGATGGAAGACTGGGTCCAGGAGATCCGCAGCGACGCCTTCGTCGACGAGCGCCTCGAGCCGAGCGCATGAGCGACGCGCCCGTCATCGCCCTGACCATCGGCGAGCCGGCCGGCATCGGCCCCGAGCTCGCGGTGATGCTGGCGACCGACGGCGCCACCGGCGCGGCCCCGGGGCATCGCCGGGTGGCGGTGGGCGATCCCGGGCTGCTCGCCGAACGGGCCGAGGCCCTGGGGCGGGCGCTCGAGATCGTCGAGCTGGCGCCGGGCGAGCCGGTGCCCGAGAGTCGGCCCGGGCGCTTGCCCGTGTGGCCGGTCGCGCTCGCCGCGCCCAGTCGGCCCGGGGTGCTCGACGTGCGCAACGGCGGCTACGTGCTCGAGACCTTGGACCGCGCCGTCGCCGGCTGCCGGGCGGGCGAGGCCGCGGGGATCGTCACCGCGCCGCTGCACAAGGCGGTGATCCGCGATGCCGGCCACGCCGACTTCACCGGCCACACCGAATACCTGCGCGACGCCTGCGGCGTCGACGAGGTGGTGATGATGCTCGCCACCGACCGCGCCCTGCACGCCGCCGGCGCCGACTGGCAGGGCCCCCGGGCGCTGCGCGTGGCGCTCGCCACCACCCACCTGCCGCTGCGCGAGGTGAGCGACGCGGTGACCCCTGAGCGGCTGACGCGCATCCTGCGCATCCTCGACGCCGACCTGCGCCGCTGGTTCGGCCTGGCTGCGCCGCGCATCGCCGTCTGCGGCCTCAATCCCCACGCCGGGGAGGGCGGCCACCTCGGCCGCGAGGAGCTCGAGGTGATTGCGCCGACGCTCGAGACGCTGCGTCGCGAGGGCCTCGCCCTTGACGGGCCGCTGCCGGCGGATACCCTGTTCACCCCGCGCCACCTGGCCGAGGCCGACGCCGTGCTGGCGATGTATCATGACCAGGGCCTGCCGGTGCTCAAGTATGCCGGCTTCGGCCGCGCCGCCAACATCACCCTGGGCCTGCCGCTGGTGCGCACCTCGGTGGATCACGGCACCGCCCTCGATCTGGCCGGCAGCGGCCGCGCTGATCCCGGCAGCCTGGCGGTGGCCGAGGCGCTGGCCGCCGACATGGCCCGCCGCGCCGCTCGTGACTGAGCGCGGCATCCCCGATTCGAACAGAAGGACAGACCGCATGGCATCCCGCCCCCAGGGTCATCGCGCCCGCAAGCGCTTCGGCCAGAATTTCCTGCGCGACCCCGGCATCATCTCGCGGCTGGTACGCGCCATCGGCGCCCGCCCCGGCGAGCGACTGGTGGAGATCGGTCCCGGTCAGGGCGCCCTCACCGAGCCGCTGCTGGACGCGGCGGGCGGCCATCTCGAGGTCATCGAGCTAGACCGCGACCTGATTCCCGGGCTGCGCGTGCAGTTCTTCGACCAGCCGGGCTTCGTGATCCACGAGGGCGACGCGCTCAAGTTCGACTTCCGCGAGCTGCGCGGCGAGGGCCCGGCGCTGCGGGTGGTGGGCAACCTGCCCTACAACATCTCCACGCCGCTGATCTCCCATCTGCTCCAGGCCGGCGACGCCGTGGCCGACATGCACTTCATGCTGCAGAAGGAGGTCGTCGACCGCCTGGCGGCGCCGCCCGGCGGCGGCGATCGCGGTCGTCTCTCGGTGCTGGCCCAGTACTACTGCACGGTCGAGTCGCTGTTCATCGTGCCGCCGGAGTCCTTCGTGCCGCGGCCCAAGGTGGACTCGGCCATCGTGCGCCTGACGCCCCGCGCCGAGATGCCGGATGTCGCCCGCGACGAGACGCTGCTGTTCGAGGTGGTGCGCGAGGCCTTCGCCCAGCGCCGCAAGACGCTGCGCAACAACCTCAAGGGGCGGATCGACGCCGCGGCGCTCGAGGCGCTCGGCATCGAGCCGAGCCGGCGCCCCCAGACCCTGAGCGTGGCGGAGTTCGTGCGCATCGCCAATCACCTGGCCGAGGAGGGCAGCAGCGCATGACGGCAACGGCCCTGGGCGACGAGATCCGCGTGGACGTGGAGCCGGCCTTCCAGGCGGACGAGTCCGCCCCCGAGGAAGAGCGCTTCGTGTTCAGCTATACCATCACCGTGCACAACCACTCCGGCCACAGCATGCAGCTGCTGGCGCGCCACTGGAAGATCACCCAGAGCAGCGGCGAGACCCAGGAAGTGCGCGGCAAGGGCGTGGTCGGCCAGCAGCCGCTGATCGGCCCCGGCCAGACTTTCCGCTACACCAGTCGGGCGATCCTCGATGGCCCGGTGGGCGTGATGGAAGGCGCCTTCACCTGCGTCGACACCGCCACCCAGCGCCCCTTCGAGGTGGCCGTCGCCCCCTTCCGGCTGGCCGGCCCCAACCAGGTGCACTGAGGCGCTCGGCGAGCGCCGCTTCACCCCGATGTTGAGACCGCGAGGACGCGCCATGACCACCTACGCCGTCGGCGATCTCCAGGGCTGTCACGAGGAATTCGTGGCCCTGCTCGAGCGCCTCGACTTCGATCCGCGCCATGACCGGCTGTGGCTGGCCGGCGATCTGGTCAACCGCGGCCGCGGCTCGCTGGACTGCCTGCGCGAGGTCATGGCCCTGGGCGACGCCGCCCGGGTGGTGCTCGGCAATCACGATCTGCACTTGCTGGCGGTGGCCCGCGGCGGTGCGCGGATCAAGCGCAAGGACACTCTCGACGCCATCCTCGCCGCGCCGGATCGCGAGCGCGTGCTCGACTGGCTGCAGAGTTGTCCGCTGGTGGTGCGCGACGGTGAGACCCTGATGAGCCACGCCGGCCTGCCGCCCCAGTGGACGCTGGAGCAGGCCGAGCCGCTGGCCGCCGAGGTGGCCGAGCGGCTCGGCGGCGAGCGTGCCGGCGCCTTCCTCGAGCAGATGTACGGCAACGAGCCGGCCCGCTGGCGTGACGACCTGGACGGCCTCGACCGGCTGCGGGCGATCGTCAACACCTTCACCCGCATGCGCTTCATCGCCGCCGACGGCACGCTGGACTTCAGCGCCAAGGAAGGGCTCGACAGCGCGCCGCCGGGCTTCGCGCCCTGGTTCCAGTACCCGCGCGACGACGATCCGCGGCTGCTGTTCGGCCACTGGGCGGCGCTCGAGGGCGAGACGCCGGGCAGCCGGGTGCGGGCCGAGGCGCTGGATACCGGCTGCGTCTGGGGCGGGGCGCTGACCGCCCTCGACCTCGAGAGCGGCGCGCGCATCAGCGTGCCCAGCCGCCACTGAATTTACCCTTCCTTCCTCTTTCGTTCCCTGGAGATCCGATGAGCTTCCAGCACCTGGACATTCCGACCCTGGCCGAGTGGCTCGACGCCGGCTCGCCGCTGACCCTGGTCGACATCCGCGATCCGGCGAGCTTCGCCGCCGGCCATATCCCCGGCTGCCGCCACCTGGACAACGACAGCGTCACGGCCCTGCTGGCCGAGGCGCCCCGCGAGACGCCGCTGGTGGTGGTCTGCTACCACGGCCACTCCAGCCAGCAGGCCGCGTCCTGGCTGGCCGGCCAGGGCTTCGAGACGGTCTACAGCCTCGACGGCGGCTTCACCGACTGGCAGCACCGTCTGCCCGAGCGCGTGGAGGCCTGAGCATGGCGACCCGCGATGCCCGCCTCGATGGCCTGACGGTCTATCGGGTCGGCGGCGCCGTGCGCGACGCCCGGCTCGGCTGGCCGGTCACCGACGTCGACTGGGTGGTGGTCGGTGCCACGCCCGAGGCAATGACCAGGCGCGGCTTCCGCGCCGTGGGCCGCGACTTCCCGGTGTTCCTGCATCCGAAGACCCACGAGGAGTTCGCCCTGGCGCGCACCGAGCGCAAGGCCGGCCACGGCTATACCGGCTTCGAGGTGCACGCGAGCCCCGAGGTCAGCCTGGAGCAGGACCTGGTGCGTCGCGACCTGACCATCAACGCCATGGCCGAGACCCCCGAGGGCGAACTGGTCGACCCCTACGGCGGGCTTCACGATCTCGAGGCCCGGGTACTGCGCCACGTCTCGCCGGCCTTCGTCGAGGACCCGCTGCGGGTGCTGCGCACGGCGCGCTTCCTGGCCCGCTACGCCGGGCTCGGCTTCGTGATCGCCCCGGCGACCCGCGAGCTGATGCGCCGGCTGGCGGAGAGCGGGGAGCTCGGCCATCTGGTGGCCGAGCGCGTCTGGACCGAGACCGAGAAGGCGCTGGGCGAGCCCTGGCCGGACGTCTACTTCCAGGCCCTGCACGACTGCGGCGCCCTGGCGGCGCTGATGCCGGAGCTGGCGGCGGATGCCGCGGCGCTGGACGAGGCGCTGGGACGGCTGGCGCGGCTGCCCGAGGACATCGCCGATGATGAGGCGCCGCACTGGCGCTGGGCGCGGCTGGTCGAGCATCTCGAGGCCGAAGCCCGCGAGCGCCTGGCCGAGCGCCTGAAGCTGCCCCGGACACCGCGCCGGCTGGGTGATCAGGCGGCGGCGACCCGAGCGCTGGTGGCCGAGGCGCGGGCGGGCGAGCTGGACGGGGCGCGGGTGATGGTCTGGCTCGACGCCATCGGCGCCTGGCGCCAGGGCGAGCGGGTGGCCTCGCTGATCAGCCTGGTGAGCATGGAAGACGCGCGTCTGGCCGAGGACCTGGCCGTGGCCTGGCGCCTGGCGGGGCAGATCCTGCCCCGCGGGCTCGTCGAGGAGGGCTATCAGGGCCGCGAGCTGGGCGAGGAGCTGGCCCGGCGGCGCCGGGCAGCGATCGATGAGGTGCTGGCGGGCTGAGGGGCGGTGTCCGTGGCCTGGCGGCCGGATCAGGCGTCGAGCGGCAGGGACTTTCCGTGCCACGGGAAGTCGGCCGGCCACAGGGCCTGGTCGTCGGCCTCGAAGGCCGCCCACATCTCGGCATAGCGCCGGCCGTCCTCGGGGTGACGGACGTCGGGCAGCAGCTCCGCCAGCGGCTTCAGCACGAAGGCGTGATGACGGATCTCGGCCCGCGGCAGCGCGACGCCGTCGTGCTCGCCGGTCAGTTCGCCGACGGTGAGCAGATCGACGTCCAGGGTGCGGGGGCTGAACTTGGGACTGTCGGCGCGGCGGCCGTTGGCGAACTCGAGCCGCTTGCACCAGGCCTGCAGCTCGCCCACCGACCAGTCGCTGTCGAACGCCGCGACCAGGTTGTAGAAGTTGCGGCCGTCCTCGAAGCCCACCGGTTCGCTCTCGTAGACCCGCGACAGGCGCAGGCCATCGAAGCGCTTGGCAAGGGCGTCGAGGCAGGCGGTCAGGTGCGTCTCGCGCTCGATGTTGCTGCCGATGCTGACGGTGACCAGGGCCATCAGGTCGCGCTCCGCTCGCCGCGCTCGATGCGCACCCCGACCGCATTGGCGGCGGGCACCGCGCCCGGCTTGCGCAGGGTCAGGCGTATCCAGGCGATGCCGTATTCCTGGCGCAGGGCGTCGACCAGGCGCTCGGCGAAGGTTTCCACCAGCTCGAAGCTGTGCTCGGCGCCGAAGCGGGCGATGCGCTCGCTGATGGCGGCATAGTCGAGGGTCTGGGCGATATCGTCGTCGGCCGCCGCGGGGCGGATGTCGGTGGCCAGCTCCAGATCCAGAACCAGGGTCTGGGTGAGGGTGCGCTCCCAGTCATAGACGCCGATGACGGTGTCGACCTTCAGCGCTTCGATCAGTACGAGATCCATCTTGGGCTCTCCGAGCCGTGGCAAGGGGCGGCGGCAGTGCCGGATTGGGCGGCGATTGTACGCGAGGCGACCGGCCGGCGACAGCGCCGACGCTGTTCCCGCGGCATCGAGGCTGGCAGAATCGGGGCACTTTCCGCTTGAGGGTCGGCCGTGCTGAGCCAACTCGAACTCGTGCTGCCGCTGATGGCGCTGGGCTATCTCAGCGGCACCTGGCTGGGGGCGATCACGGTGTGTCGCCTGGCCGGCCGCGGCGATCCGCGCCTGGCCGGTTCCGGCAATCCCGGCTTCTCCAACGTGCTGCGCCTGCATGGGCCGCGGCTGGCCCTGGCCACGCTGCTGGTCGATGCGGTCAAGGGCATGCCGGTGCTGTGGCTCGCCATGCTGCTGGCGCTGCCGCCCTGGGGGCAGGGGCTGGTCGGGCTCGGCGTGCTGCTCGGCCACAGCTATCCGGCCTGGTATCGCTTTCGCGGCGGCAAGGCGGTGGCCAGCGCCTTCGGCGTGATGCTGGTGCTGACCCCCTGGGTGGCGCTGTGCTGCGCGACCCTGTGGTGTCTGCTGGCCTGGCGGGTGCGCACCGCGGCGGTGGCGTCGCTGGCCAGCGCCGCGCTGGCCCCGCTGGCCGCGATCTGGCTGGCGCCGGACTACGTGCCGGTGGTGATCGGCTTCACGCTGCTGGTGCTGGCGCGTCATGCGCTGAATATCCGGCAGTTGGGGCGGGGCGACGAGCCGGGGTTGTAAGTCGTAAGCGCGAAAGAGCGGCGCTTCGCGCCTTGAAGAACGCCCGCTTCGCGGGCTTGAGCTGGAAGCTTGAAGAAACCCCGTGACCCCATGATGGCGGGGATCATGCTGTCTTCCAGCTTCCAGCTTCCAGCTTCCAGCTTCCAGCTTCCAGCTTCCAGCTTCCAGCTTCCAGCTTTCAGCGCCCGGCCGGCGGCTCGAGGCCGTCCATCGGCCAGCGCGGTACGGCCTGCATCTGGCCCAGGGTATCGCGTTCACCGGCCAGCAGACGCTGGGCGCCCACATAGGCAATCATGGCCCCGTTGTCGGTGCAGAAGCGCCCGCGCGGATAGAAGACCTCGGCGCTGCGCTTGGCGGCCTCGAGACCGAGCCGCTCGCGCAGGCGGGCGTTGGCGCTGACGCCACCGGCCACCACCAGCCGCTTGAGGCCGGTCTGGTCGAGGGCGCGACGGCACTTGATCACCAGGGTGTCGACCACGGCCTCCTCGAAGGCGCGGGCCACGTTGGCGCGGGCGGCGTCATCGAGTTCGCCGTCGGCCTCGAGCTTGCGGATCGCGGTCAGGGTATGGGTCTTGAGTCCGGAGAAGCTGAAGTCCAGCCCCGGGCGGTCGGTCATCGGCCGCGGGAAGCGAAAGCGCGTCGGGTCGCCGGTCTCGGCCAGGCGCGCCACGGCGGGGCCGCCGGGGTAGTCCAGACCGAGCATCTTGGCGGCCTTGTCGAAGGCCTCGCCGGCGGCGTCGTCCACCGATTCGCCGAGCAGGCGATAGCGGCCGAGGCCTTCGACCTCGACCAACTGGGTGTGGCCGCCGGAGACCAGCAGCGCCACGAAGGGGAAGGCGGGCGGCGCGTCCTCGAGCATCGGCGCCAGCAGATGGCCTTCCATGTGGTGCACGCCGAGCACCGGGATGTCGAGTGCCCGGGCCATGCCGTGGGCGGTGCTGGCGCCGACCATCAGCGCGCCCACCAGGCCGGGGCCGGCGGTGTAGGCGATGGCGTCCAGCTCGCCGCGGCTCACGCCGGCTTCATCGAGCACGGTCTGGATCAGCGGCAGCAGGCGCCGGGTGTGGTCGCGGCTGGCCAGCTCCGGCACCACGCCGCCGTATTCGGCGTGCATGGCGATCTGGCTGTGGAGGGCGTCGGCCGCGAGGCCACGCTCGGTGTCATAGAGGGCGACGCCGGTCTCGTCGCAGGAGGTCTCGATGCCCAGTACACGCATGGTCATGGCTCGGTACAGCGGAAAGGGCGCCATTCTACGCCTTTTGGTCGCCGGGCGGCAGGGGCGGGGCGCGAAACGGTTTGCATGGTCGTGGTACGACGACTAGAATACTGTGCGCTGCAAGACTGGGTCGTGCGCCCAGGGGCAGGCTCCCTGTTTCTCCCTTCCATCGTTTCGGCCCGCATCGCGTGGTCGTCGGCGTCAGTGGGACATGGCGAGCGCCCCTGAAGGCGTGCGTTCAAACCGAACTCAAGTTTTTCAAGGTAGGTGAGTGCTTAATGCCTTCTGTTAAAGTACGCGATAACGAGCCGTTTGACGTCGCACTGCGTCGCTTCAAGCGTTCCTGTGAAAAAGCCGGTGTTCTGTCCGAGGTTCGCCGTCGCGAGCAGTACGAGAAGCCGACCGCAGAGCGCAAGCGCAAGGCGGCTGCCGCCGTCAAGCGTCACGCCAAGAAGCTTCAGCGTGAGCGCAAGCGTTTCGAACGGCTCTATTGATCCGTACTTGGGTCGGACCGCTGGCTAGCGGATCGACTCGGGAGGAGCGCCAAGCGGCCGCCGTTCGGTGGCCGCTTGTTTTTTCGCCCGTTCTCAGGGTCCTGGCTTTCAACCCCGACTGGATTGCCTGATGGCCGGTCAGATCCCGCAGCGTTTCATCGATGACCTGCTGGCTCGCGTCGACGTGGTCGAGGTGGTCGGCGAGCGGGTCAAGCTCAAGAAGGCCGGACGCAATCATTCCGGTCTCTGTCCCTTCCACCAGGAAAAGTCGCCGTCCTTTACCGTCAGCGCCGACAAGCAGTTCTATCACTGCTTCGGCTGCGGTGCCCACGGTAACGCGCTGCGCTTCCTGATGGAGTACGACAACCTGCGCTTCCCCGACGCGGTGGAACATCTCGCCGCCCGGCTGGGGCTCGAGGTGCCGCGCGAGGGCGCCGACGATCCGCGGGCCCAGGCGCGCGAGCGCAAGCGCAAGGAAGGCGTCAACCTGCTCGAGCTCTCGGCGAGCTTCTTCCGCGAGCGCCTGAAGATGCCCGAAGGGCAGGGCGCGCGGGAGTATATCGAGCGTCGCGGGCTGTCGCCGGAGGTCGTGCGCGACTTCGGCATCGGCTATGCCCCGGGCGGCTGGGAGTCGCTCAAGCGGCATCTCGGCGAGCAGGGCATCGCCGAGCCGGTGCAGATCGAATACGGCCTGCTGGTGCACCGGGAGGACAGCGGGCGCACCTATGACCGCTTCCGCGATCGGGTGATGTTTCCGATCCGCGATATTCGCGGTCGCACCATCGCCTTCGGCGGACGGGTGCTGGGCGATGCCAAGCCCAAGTATCTGAACTCCCCGGAGACGCCGGTCTTTCACAAGGGGCGCGAGCTGTACGGCCTCTATGAGGCGCGTCAGGCCAATCCGCGCCTCGAGCGACTGGTGATCGTCGAGGGCTACATGGACGTGGTGGCGCTCGCCCAGTTCGGCATCCGCAATGCGGTGGCCACCCTGGGCACGGCCACCACCGAGGATCATCTCGGGCGGCTGTTCCGCATGGTCGACGAGGTGGTGTTCTGCTTCGACGGCGATCGCGCCGGGCGCCAGGCGGCGAGCCGGGCGCTGGAGACGGTGCTGCCGCAGATGATCGACGGCCGTCAGGCGCGGTTCCTGTTCCTGCCCGATGGCGAGGATCCGGATACCCTGGTGCGCCGCGAGGGTCCCGAGGCCTTCGAGGATCGGGTCACCTGTGCCAGTCCGCTGTCGGAGTTCCTCTTCGAGCAGGCCGCCGAGGGGCGCGACCTGGAGCGGCTGGAGGAGCGCGAGCGCTTCGCCAGCCGGGTGCTGGCGGCCATCGGTCGCCTGCCCGAGGGGGTGATGAAGTCGCTGCTGCTGACGGAACTCTCCCGTCGCACCGGCGTCGATCAGTCAAGCTTCGAGTCGCTGATGTCCCGCGGCGAGAGTGTCGACGAGGCGCCGACCGCGGACGTGCCGCCGGAGTGGGCGGATGAGGCGCCGCCCCGAGGCGAGGCGCCGGCGGGGGCGCGGACGACCGGCGGTCCGGCGTCCCTGGGGCAGATGGCTCGGGCGCTGCAGCTGCTGGTGCATGAGCCGTCGCTGGTCGAGCGTCTGCCCGAGGACGACGACTGGTGCGACCAGAACGATCCGGATGCCGGGCTGTGTCGCGAGGTGGTGCGCCTGCTACGGGCCGGCGGCTACCGCAGCCCCCAGGTGCTGCTGGCGCACTTTCACGGCACGCCGGAGGGCGAGCGCCTGGCGATGCTGGCCCGGCGTGCGCCGCTGGTGCCGCGCGGGCTGCTCGGCACCGAGCTCGACAACTGGGTGGCTTATTTTCAGCGCCATCGTCGGCAGCAGTCGCCGCAGGAGGCGTATGACGCCCTGCTGGCTCGAATGCAGGCCGGCGAGTCGCTGTCGAAAGAGGAGCGGCAGCGGCTCAATGCGCTGCTGATGGAGCTCAAGGGGTGAGGGTCTGAGAGAGGCGTCGATTGGCGCCGGACTTGAATTTCCGCCTACCATCACCATATAGACAGCGTCCCCTGAGCGGAACGCAACCAGACACGCTAACACACCTGAATGACCGCGCAAATACGTCGAACTGGCAAAACGGCGGTCAAACCCGCTATACTGTTCGGCTTATCGAGTTTTCTCCGCCTCAGTGCTTCAGGTGCTTCATTCTTCTTCGTCGAGATAGGGTTTCTATGGCTGGAAATGCGCAGCAGCAGTCACGTCTGAAGGAGTTGATCGCGCGCGGCAAGGAACAGGGCTTCCTGACCTATGCCGAGGTCAACGACCATCTTCCCGAGGATATCGCCGACCCCGATCAGGTGGAAGACATCATCGGCATGATCAACGACATGGGTATCAATGTCGTCGAGGAAGCGCCTGATGAAGATACCCTGATGATGGCCGATCACTCCACCGATGAGTCTGCTGCCGAGGAGGCCGTGGCGGCCCTGGCGGCGGTGGAGAGCGACGTGGGCCGCACCACCGACCCGGTGCGCATGTACATGCGCGAGATGGGCACGGTCGAGCTGTTGACCCGCGAAGGCGAGATCGAGATCGCCAAGCGCATCGAGGAGGGTACCCGCGAGGTGATGTCCGCCCTGGCCTATCTGCCGGGCGCCGTGGACTCCATCCTCGAGGCCTACGATGCCACTCAGGACGAGGAGGCCCCGGGCCGCCTGTCCGACCTGTTCTCCGGCTTCATCGACCCCGACGAGGGCATCCCCGGCGTCGCCGAGGCCGATGTGCCCGAGGAGCCGGTGGTCGCCGAAGGGGCGTCCGACGAGGATGACGAGGACGCCGAGGGCGAGGACGACAGCGGCGGCGGCCCGGACCCGGAAGAGGCCCGCGCCCGCTTCGAGCAGATCCGCGAGCAGAACGAGTCGGCCCGTCAGGCCATCGACGCCAACGGCCGCGGCTCCGCCCAGGCGCAGGCCGAGCTGGCCCGCCTGGCCGAGCTGTTCTCGCCGATCAAGCTGGTGCCCAAGCACTTCGAGCGCCTGGTCGGTCAGGTGCGCATCAGCGTCGAGCAGATCCGGGCCCAGGAAAAGGCCGTGATGCAGCTGTGCGTCAAGAAGGCCAAGGTGCCGCGCAAGACCTTCATCAAGGCCTTCCCCGGCAACGAGTCGCGCCAGGACTGGCTCGACGACTTCATGGCCGAGCAGACCAAGTACGCCGACAAGCTTGCCGTCTTCAAGGGCGACATCCAGCGCTCCCAGCGCAAGATCGCCTTCGAGGAAGAGATGATCCAGCTGCCGGTGACCGACATCAAGGAGGTCAACCGTCGGCTGTCCATCGGCGAGGCCAAGGCGCGTCGCGCCAAGAAGGAGATGGTCGAGGCCAACCTGCGCCTGGTCATCTCGATCGCCAAGAAGTACACCAACCGCGGCCTGCAGTTCCTGGATCTGATCCAGGAGGGCAACATCGGCCTGATGAAGGCCGTGGACAAGTTCGAGTACCGCCGCGGCTACAAGTTCTCGACCTATGCCACCTGGTGGATCCGTCAGGCGATCACGCGCTCCATCGCCGACCAGGCGCGCACCATCCGCATCCCGGTGCACATGATCGAGACGATCAACAAGCTCAACCGCGTCTCCCGCCAGATGCTGCAGGAGATGGGGCGCGAGCCGACGCCGGAAGAGCTGGGTGAGCGCCTCGAAATGCCGGAAGACAAGGTGCGCAAGGTGCTGAAGATCGCCAAGGAGCCGATCTCCATGGAGACGCCCATCGGTGACGACGACGATTCGCACCTCGGCGACTTCATCGAGGACGGCACCATGGTGCTGCCGATCGACTCGGCCACCGGCGAGGGCCTGATCGAGGCCACCCGCAACGTGCTCGGCGGCCTGACCGCCCGCGAGGCGAAGGTGCTGCGCATGCGCTTCGGCATCGACATGAACACCGACCATACCCTCGAGGAGGTCGGCAAGCAGTTCGACGTGACCCGCGAGCGGATCCGTCAGATCGAGGCCAAGGCGCTGCGCAAGCTGCGTCACCCGTCCCGCTCCGAGCCGCTGCGCTCCTTCCTCGACGAGTGATCGTCGACCGGGCCGGCCGTGCGCCGGCCCCGGCATTCCTCGCATGAAATGCCTTCCCCGAAACGACGATGCCCGCGGCCATGGCCGCGGGCATCGTCGTTTCGGGGAAGCTGTCGAGGCGTCAGGCCAGGCGCTGTCGGCGCCAGCGGCGGGCCAGCAGCAGCAGCTCGATCATGGCGATGCACATCAGGGTGTAGCCGAACAGTTCGGTGACCTCCTCGGCGGCGTCCTTGAACACGCGGACGTAGTGCTCGCCGAGGACGGCCTTCCACATGTCGCCGCGGCCGTAGAGGCGCGAGAACACGTAGGTGCCGAGGAAGCCGGCGGCGAACAGGCCGCCGGAGAAGGTCATGGCATAGCGCTCGAGCTCGGCGGCGAAGGCGCGGCCGTGGCGGATCACCACGAACAGGATCGGCAGCACCAGCAGGCTGACCAAGATCTGCCAGGCGCCGTCGAAGACGTACTCGTCCAGCCAGGCGTCCTGTTCGCGGATCAGCGAGGCGCCGAGCAGGCCGATCAGCAGCAGGGTGAGGTGCGGCAGGCGGTCGTCCAGGCGGCGGGCGATGAGTGCCATGATCGTGCCGGTCAGCAGCAGCAGCGACTGCAAGGGCTCGGTGAGGCCTCGTTCGGTGAAGCGCAGGTCCGGCATGTGCGTGGCTTCGAAGAGCACGATCTCGAGCAGCGCGGCAATCAGCAGCATGTAGCCGAAGCCGCGCAGGCACAGGTAGCGGAAGGCGATTCGGTCGGCGGAATGTTCGGGCATGGTCAGGCTTCTGTCGGAAGAATATTGAGTCAGCTAATTATACGTCTTGAGAGAGGTCGCTGTCTGCCACCACCGGGTGACGCGACGGGTGCTGGCGTCGCGCCTCTTCCAGCAGCCAGTCGTGGACCGCACAGATCCGGCGATCGTCCAGCGAGCCCGCAGCATGCACGATACCGTAGTGCATGCCGGTCGCCACGCGCTGGTCGAACGGTGCCACCAGGGCGCCGGTGTCCAGCTCGCTGGTGATCAGCGTCTGGCGCGCGATGGCCACGCCCATGCCGGCCAGGGCCGCCTCCATGGTCAGGTGGTTGCGGTTGAAGGTGTAGCCGCGCCGCACGTTGACGTCCGGGGCGCTGATGGCCTGCAGGTAGTGCTCCCATTCGCCATAGTCGTGGCTGCCGCGCCAGGCGGTGACGTCATGTAGCAGCGGGTACCAGGCCAGATCCCCGGGGCGGCGCAGCGGCGGACGGCCGCGCATCAGCGAGGGGGCGCAGACCGGGAAGATGGTCTCCTCCATCAGTGGCGTGATCGACATGCCCGGATAGTGGCCGTCGTTGAGGTCCAGCGCCAGATCGAACTCGCCCTCGCGCAGCGAGATGCTGCTGTCCTCCGAGAGGATATGCAGTTCGATGTCGGGGAAGCGCGCCTGCAGGCGCGGCAGCCTGGGCATCAGCCACTTGTTGAGGAAGGAGGGCACCACGCGCATGCGGATGATGCCGCTCATCACGCCGCTGCGCAGCCGCTTCACCTCGAGCCCCACGGCCTGGTAGGCCTCGTCGACCACCGAGGCCAGTCGCCGGCCTTCCTCGGTGAGCGCCAGGCAGCGGGGCAGGCGGCGGAACAGCTTGAAGCCGAGGCGATCCTCGAGCTGCTTGATCTGCTGGCTGACGGCGCCGGTGGTGACGTGCAGCTCCTCCGCCGCCCGGGTGAAGGAGAGGTGGCGGGCGCTGACCGCGAAGACCTTCATCCAGGCGTGGGTCTGGGCATTGAGGAGTCGGCTCATGGTTTAGTCATTCTATAGCGTGGGCGAGATATTCTGGATTGCCGCGATGGGAGAGTCGCGACAACATTAAGGTCCAAGGCAAACGAAAGCCAGTTGGCTTTAGTGTAACTGACAACAAGACGGCGTCGGTACGTTCCGGCCCCGCTTCGAGGTCCTCCCCATGTCCATCAGCGTCTTCGACCTGTTCAAGATCGGCATCGGCCCTTCCAGCTCGCATACCGTCGGCCCGATGCGCGCGGCTTACGACTTCGTGCAGGAACTGCGTCGGCAGGACCTGCTGGAGCGGGTGGCACGGGTCGAGGTGCACCTGCACGGCTCGCTGTCATCCACCGGCCAGGGGCACGGCACCGATCAGGCGACCATCATGGGCCTGATGGGCGAGCGCCCCGAGTCGATCAACCCGGACATCGTCACGCCCTGCATCGAGGAGCTGCTGGAGTCCCAGACCCTGCTGCTCGACGGCCACCTGGCGATTCCGTTCCTGTGGGCGCGTGACCTGCAGTGGCACGACGAGAGTCTGCCCTACCATCCCAACGCCATGACCCTGGTGGCCCATGGCCACTCCCAGGAACTGTACCGCAACATCTTCTATTCCGTGGGCGGTGGCTTCGTGGTTGACGAGGCCCAGGCGGCCAGCGGCGAGCTCGACAGCGACACCACCGCGCTGCCCTATGACTTCAACTCCGCCGGCGAGCTGCTGGCGCTGTGTCGCCTGCACGACATGCGCATCAGCGAGCTGATGATGGAGAACGAGAAGGCCTGGCGCAGCGAGGCCGAGATCCGCGCCGGGCTGTGGCGCATCTGGGAAGCCATGCAGGACTGCGTGCAGAAGGGCTTCGAGGGCGAGGGCGTGCTGCCCGGCGGGCTCAACGTCAAGCGCCGCGCCGGCGCCCTGCATCGCCGCCTCGAGGCCGTCGAGGATGACGGCAGCCTGATCGCCTCGACCTTCTCCGCCATGGACTGGGTCAACGTCTTCGCCCTGGCGGTGAACGAGGAGAACGCGGCCGGCGGGCGCATGGTCACCGCACCGACCAACGGCGCGGCCGGCATCATCCCGGCGGTGCTGCACTACTACATGAAGTTCCAGCAGGGCGCCGACGAGCGCTGCGTGGTGGACTTCCTGCTCACCGCCGGCGCCGTGGGCATCCTGTGCAAGAAGAACGCTTCCATCTCCGGCGCCGAGGTCGGCTGCCAGGGCGAGGTGGGCTCGGCCTGCGCCATGGCCGCCGCCGGTCTCACCGAGGTGCTGGGCGGGACCCCCGGCCAGGTGGAGAACGCCGCCGAGATCGGCCTGGAGCACAACCTTGGCCTGACCTGCGACCCCGTGGGCGGCCTGGTCCAGGTGCCCTGCATCGAGCGCAACGCCATCGCCTCGGTGAAGGCCATCAACGCCACCCAGATGGCCCTGCGCGGCGACGGCGAGCACTTCATCTCGCTGGACAAGGCGATCCGCACCATGCGCGATACCGGCGCCGACATGCAGGAGAAGTACAAGGAAACCTCCAAGGGCGGTCTGGCGGTCAACGCCATCGAATGCTGAACCCATCTCTTTGTCGGGCGGCGGGTGCCGTCCTTGCCGGCGCGCCACTCGGGTGGCGCGCCTTTTTTTGTCTCGTCTCTGGTGATCCGGCTCGCTTTGCCCTGCGTCAGCCTCGCCGTGCCGGCAGGGTGTCGCCGATATGGGCGACCAGGTAGTCCAGGAAGCGGTGCACCTTGGCCGAGCGGTGGCGATGCTGGGGGTAGACGGCCCACACGGCGGTGTCGCCGTGGCGATAGGCGTCGAGCACGCTGATCAGCTCGCCGCGGGCCAGGTGTTCCTCGACGTAGTAGTCCGGTAGCTGGGCCAGCCCCAGGCCCTTGAGCGCCGCGTCGAGCAGTGCCGGCCCGGAGTTGCCGCTCAGCGGGCCATCGACGCGGATGTCGCGGCGCACGCCGTCGACGTCGAAGCGCCAGTAGTCCCGCGAGCCGACCAGACAGCGGTGGCGCGACAGCTCCGAGAGGCTGTGCGGCTGGGCGACGCGGGTGAAGTAGGCGGGCGCGCCGACCACGTACTCGCGCCGTTCGCACAGGCGCCGGGCGATCAGCGAGGAGTCCTGCAGCCGGCCCATGCGGATGGCGATGTCGAAACCCTCGTCGATGATGTCCACCTGACGGTTGGTGAAGTGCATGCGCACCTCGAGCCGGGGATTGGCGCACATGAAGTCATGCACCAGCGGCGCGATGAAGCGTTCACCGAAGGTGGTGGCGCAGGTCAGACTCAGCAGGCCGGTGGGGGTGTCCTGCAGTTCCTTGACCGCGGTCTCGGCCTCGCGGAAGCCCTCGAACAGGTGCTGGCAGTGCTGGTAGTAGAGCCGCCCGGCCTCGGTGAGGCGAATCCGTCGCGTGGTGCGATAGAGCAGGGTGGTGCCGAGCTGATTCTCCAGCTGACTGACCAGCCGGCTGACGTGGGAGCTCGAGACCTTGAGGCGTTCGGCGGCGGCCTTGAAGGCGCCCAGGCGCACGACCTCGATGAAGGCCTCGACGCGGTCCCAGCGTTGCATGCGGTGTGTCCTCCGGTGGGTGGTGCGCTGGATTGTTGTCAGATGGCAACAATGTCATGCGTTTAGTGCAGTTTATCCGAGTATGCGGTCTTGCCTAGACTGTGGGAAGGCCAATCCCATTGAGAGGAGTGAATCATGAAGTCACGTGCCGCCGTTGCCCTGGAAGCGGGCAAGCCGCTCGAGCTGACCGAGATCGACGTCGAAGGCCCGAAGGCCGGCGAAGTGCTGGTGCGCATGGCCGCCACCAGCGTCTGCCACACCGACGCCTTCACCCTGTCCGGCGCCGATCCGGAAGGCCTGTTCCCGTCCGTGCTGGGCCACGAGGGGGCCGGCGTCGTCGAGGAAGTGGGCGAGGGCGTCACCGGCCTCAAGCCCGGTGACCACGTCATCCCGCTCTATACTGCCGAGTGCGGCAAGTGCAAGTTCTGCCTGTCCGGCAAGACCAACCTGTGCCAGGCGGTCCGCGCCACCCAGGGCAAGGGCGTGATGCCCGACGGTACCAGCCGCTTCTCCCTCGACGGCCAGAAGCTGCATCACTACATGGGCTGCTCCACCTTCAGCGAATACACCGTGGTGCCCGAGGTGTCGCTGGCCGTGGTCTCCAAGGAAGCGCCGCTGGACAAGATCTGCCTGCTGGGCTGCGGCGTGACCACCGGCATCGGCGCGGTCATGAACACCGCCAAGGTCGAGCCGGGCTCCACCGTGGCCGTGTTCGGCCTCGGCGCCATCGGTCTGGCCGTGATCCAGGGCGCGGTCATGGCCAAGGCCAGCCGCATCATCGCCATCGACGTGAACCCGGAGAAGTTCGAGCTGGCCAAGCAGTTCGGCGCCACCGAATTCGTCAATCCGAAGGACTACAGCGACTCCATCCAGCAGGTCATCGTCGACATGACCGATGGCGGCGTCGACTACTCCTTCGAGTGCATCGGCAACGTCAACGTCATGCGTTCGGCCCTGGAGTGCTGCCACAAGGGCTGGGGCGAGTCCGTGATCATCGGCGTCGCCGGTGCCGGCGAGGAGATCTCCACCCGTCCGTTCCAGCTGGTCACCGGCCGGGTCTGGAAAGGCTCCGCCTTCGGCGGCGTCAAGGGCCGCACCGAGCTGCCGGGCTACGTCGATCGCTACATGAAGGGCGAGCTGAACATCGACGACTTCATCACTCACGACATGCCGTTCGAGAAGATCAACGAGGCCTTCGAGCTGCTGCACAAGGGCGAGAGCATCCGCACCGTGCTGCACTACTGATCAACGCGTCCGGTACCGCGCGTAATACGCGCCCGCTGCCGCGCGCAGGGCTCGACACGCGCCGGCTGCCGCATCGAGGGCTCGACGCGTGCCCGCCCACGGGCGGATGACGTGAGTCCGATCACCGCGGCAGCGGCAGTGAATGCCCTGTCTTCGGTGCCGGGTGTCGCGAATGCGACGCCCGGCATCTCTCGAATCCCATGAGGAGTCGCTCATGACCATGACCGAACAGCTCGAGCTGGTCTCGGCCAACCGCAGCTTCGGCGGCTGGCACAAGCGCTATCGCCATCGCTCCCGGGCGCTGGACTGCGAGATGACCTTCGCCATCTACCTGCCGCCCCAGGCGGAGACCGAGCGGGTCCCGCTGCTGTGGTGGCTGTCGGGACTGACCTGCACCGACGAGAACTTCATGCAGAAGGCCGGCGCCCACCGCCTGGCCGCGGAGCTCGGCATCGCCATCGTCTGCCCGGATACCAGCCCCCGCGGGCTGAATCTGCCCGGCGAGGACGACAGCTACGACTTCGGCTCCGGCGCGGGCTTCTACGTCAACGCCACCCAGGCGCCATGGAAAGACCACTACCGGATGTACGACTACGTGGCCGAGGAGCTGCCCTCGGTGGTGCGTCAGCACTTCCCGGTCAATGGCCGCGAGGCCATCAGCGGCCACTCCATGGGCGGCCACGGGGCACTGATCCTGGCCCTGCGTCGTCCCGGGCACTACCGCTCGGTGTCGGCCTTCGCGCCAGTGGTCAACCCAGCCCAGTGTCCCTGGGGCCGCAAGGCCTTCGGCAACTACCTGGGCGAGGACGTCAGCCAGTGGACCCAGTACGACGCCTGCGAGCTGGTGGCGCGCGGCGCCTCCCGCCAGCCGTTGTTCATCGACCAGGGTGAGGCCGACAATTTCCTCGAGGAACAGCTGTGTCCCGAGCGCCTGGAGGCGGTGTGCGCCGAGCACGACCATCCGCTGACCCTGCGTCGTCAGCCGGGCTATGACCACAGCTACTTCTTCATCGCCAGCTTCATCGACGACCATCTGCGCTACCACGCCGAGCATCTTCACGCTCAGCACTGAGTCGCGCCGGGACCTGTCGGCCGGGTCGCTCAGCGGCCCGCAGCGCGCCGCCTCCTCGAGGCGGCGCGTATCGTTCCTGCCTGCCTTGCTCTCCAGCGACGCTTTCATGCCCAAGGGCGACTCATTGTCGTGATGTACCGGGAGAACGCCTCCCGATAGGCAAATTTGACATGCCAGAAAACGACACAGCCGGTAAATTTCGAGGCGTGCATGCCCGTCCGCGACAGGCGGGCCTCCAGGGCAAATGCCCCTGCCTGACTCGACAATAACGATGACAACACCACCGTGCTGGAGTATGGACGATGACAAGCGCTCCTCAGACCTCGCGTCATGCCGCCGGGCCCCAGACGCTCGGCTTCCTGTTGCTGGATAACTTCACTCTCATCTCGCTGGCCTCGGCCATCGAACCCCTGCGCATGGCCAATCAGCTGGCCGGGCGCGAGCTCTATCGCTGGTACACCCTGACCCTCGATGGTGGCCCGGTGCGCGCCAGCGACGGTCTGCAGATCACCCCCGACGCCTCCACCACCGTGCCGCTGGCGCTGGACATGGTGATCGTCTGCGGCGGCGTGGGCCCGCAGCGCAGCGTGCAGCGCGAGCACGTCGCCTGGCTGCAGTCCGAGGCACGCCATTCGCGCCGCCTGGGCGCCGTCTGCACCGGTTCCTGGGCCCTGGCCCGCGCCGGGCTGCTCGACGGCTTCGAGGCCAGCGTGCACTGGGAATGCCTGGCCGCCATGCAGGAGGCTTTCCCCAAGGTCTCGCTGACCACGCGGCTGTTCTCCATCGACCGCGACCGGGCCACCGCCTCGGGCGGCACCGCTCCGATGGACATGATGCTGACCCTGATCGGCCGCGACCACGGCCGCGAGCTGGCCGCCGGCATCTCCGAGATGTTCATCTACGACCGCGTGCGCAACGAGCAGGACCAGCAGCGGGTGCCGCTCAAGCACGTGCTGGGGACCACCCAGCCGCGGCTGCTGGAGATCGTCGCGCTGATGGAGGCCAACCTCGAGGAGCCGATCAGCCTCGACGAGCTGGCCGGCTACGTGAACGTGTCGCGGCGCCAGCTGGAGCGGCTGTTCCAGAAGAACCTGCACTGCTCGCCGTCGCGCTACTACCTCAAGCTGCGCCTGACCCGGGCCCGGCAGCTGCTCAAGCAGACGCCGATGTCGATCATCGAGGTGGCCTCGGCCTGTGGCTTCGTCTCCACGCCGCACTTCTCCAAGTGCTACCGCGAGTACTTCGGCATTCCGCCCCGCGACGAACGTCTGGGCTCCAGCGCCGTGGACCTGGTACCGGTGCAGCTGGGCCAGGATGCCGCCGTCATGCTACAGTCCGCCTCTTTCGAGTCGGTGCCCGACACGCCGGTGTCCGCGGCCATGAGCGCCCTGGACCAGGCCCGGGGGGAGCCGACCTATGCCAGCGTCAGGCTGAGTTAGCGTCTGGCGCCGGGAGGGCGCATCCCCATCCTCGGGGAGTGCGCCCCTGACGGAGTGCCGGGCGGGGGTCGATGCGAAACGGATGGCGATGGCTGGCGCGGGCCCTGGGGCTCGCGCTGCTCGGCGGGATCGGGCTGAGCGTGCTGGCGGTGCTGATGTTCCGGGTGGTGCCGGTGGGCGGCTCCATGGTGATGCTCGAGCGCAAGGTACAGGCCTGGCGCGACGGCGATGCTCTGGAGATCCGCCAGGACTGGCGCCCGTGGAGCCAGCTGCCCGACAGCGCCAAGCTGGCGGTGATCGCCGCCGAAGACCAGCGCTTCCCCGAGCATCACGGCTTCGACCTGGTCGAGCTGCGCCGCGCCGTCGAGGCCAGCCTCAACGGCGGCGACCTGCGCGGCGCCAGCACCCTCAGCCAGCAGACCGCCAAGAACCTCTTCCTGTGGACCGGCCGCAGCTGGGTGCGCAAGGGCCTGGAGGCCTGGTTCACCCTGCTGATCGAGACGCTCTGGCCCAAGGAGCGCATTCTCGAGGTCTATCTCAATATCGCCGAGTGGGACGACGGGGTCTTCGGTCTCGAGGCCGCCTCCCGCCATTACTTCGGCGTAACGGCGTCGCGTCTGAGCAATGCCCAGGCCAGCCGGCTGGCCGCCATCCTGCCCAATCCCCGTGGCTGGAGTGCCTCGCGCCCCAGCGGCTACGTGTTGCAGCGCAGCGCCTGGATCCGCGGGCAGATGCGCAATCTCGGCGGTGCCGCCTACCTCGAGCGTCTCTGACGCGACACCGATTTCCCGGCGTGTCGCGATCGCGACGGGCGTGACGCTTTTGGAATTTTCCCGGTCGTTTCCAGGCGCCGGGGCCCGCAGGGCGGGGGATATGCTGCCGGCGTGACCATGCGCTACCACGGAGCCCCCCGCCATGACCCCTTCCGAGCTGCACCAGGACGCCATCGTTATCGATGGTCTCGTTATCGCCAAGTGGAACCGCGAGCTGTTCGAGGACATGCGCAAGGGCGGCCTGACCGCCGCCAACTGCACCGTGTCCGTCTGGGAAGGCTTCCAGGCCACCGTCGACAACATCGTCAAGACCGACGCCCTGATGGCCGAGTCCAGCGACCTGGTGCGTCCGGTGCGCACCACCGCGGATATCACCCGGGCCAAGGAAGAGGGCAAGACCGGCATCATCTACGGCTTCCAGAACGCCCATGCGTTCGAGGACCAGATCGGCTACGTCGAGATCTTCAAGAAGCTCGGCGTGGGCATCGTGCAGATGTGCTACAACACCCAGAACCTGGTCGGCACCGGCTGCTACGAGCGTGACGGCGGCCTGTCCGGCTTCGGCCGCGAGATCGTCGCCGAGATGAACCGCGTCGGCATCATGTGCGACCTCTCCCACGTCGGCGAGAACACCTCCCGCGAGGTGATCGAGGCGTCCGAGAAGCCGGTCTGCTACTCCCACTGCCTGCCGTCCGGCCTCAAGGAACACCCGCGCAACAAGTCCGACGAAGAGCTCAAGTTCATCGCCGACAACGGCGGCTTCGTCGGCGTGACCATGTTCACGCCCTTCCTCCGTGCCGGCGTCGACGCCACCGTCGACGACTACGTCGAGGCCATCGAGTACGTGATGAACATCGTCGGCGAGGATGCCATCGGCATCGGCACCGACTTCACTCAGGGTCACGACAAGCAGTTCTTCGAGTGGCTGACCCACGACAAGGGCTACGCCCGTCGCCTGACCAACTTCGGCAAGATCATCAACCCCGAGGGCATTCGCACCATCGGCGAATTCCCCAACCTCACCGAGGCGCTGCTGAAGCGCGGCCTGAGCGAGCGCCAGGTGCGCAAGATCATGGGTGAGAACTGGGTCAATGTCCTGAAGGACGTCTGGGGCGAGTGAGCCCTCCGCGCCGGGCCGTGGCCCGGCGCCATCCGTGAATGTCACTGCCGCTCGACGCCGCTTGCCAACAGCCAACAACGCCCGAAGCCGCTCCTGCGAGCCCATTGAAGCCCGATAATAATCAGCAAGATTCGAGGAATAAGATCGTGACCAAGATGGCCCCTGAACTGCCGATCGAAGTGGATGCCGATACCGGCATCTGGACCACCGACGCCCTGCCGATGCTGTACGTGCCGCGTCACTTCTTCATCAACAACCACGTCGCCGTGGAAGAGGCCCTGGGCGCCGAGAAGTACGCCGAGATCCTCTACGATGCCGGTTACAAGAGCGCCTGGCACTGGTGCGAGAAGGAGGCCGAATGCCACGGCCTAGAGGGCGTCGACGTCTTCGAACACTACATGAAGCGCCTCTCCCAGCGCGGTTGGGGGCTGTTCATCACCGAGGACATCGACCTCGACGCCGGTACCTGCCGCGTGCGCCTCGAGCACAGCGCCTTCGTCTATCAGATGGGCAAGGTCGGCCGGAAGATCGAATACATGTTCACCGGCTGGTTCGCCGGCGCCATGGACCAGATCCTCGCCGCCCGCGGCAGCGATCTGCGCACCGTCGCCGAGCAGACCCAGAGCGGCGCCGAAGAAGGCTGCGACGTCGGTTACTTCGTGACCCGTCCGATCGCCGACATCTCGAACAACGCGCAGGGCTGAGGAGGCATCACCAATGGCATTCGACGCGATCTTCCAGCCGATCGAGATCGGCAACCTCACCATTCGCAACCGCGTGGTCAGCACCGCCCACGCCGAGGTCTACGCGACCGACGGCGGCATGACCACCGACCGCTACGTCAAGTACTACGAAGAGAAGGCCAAGGGCGGCTGCGGCCTGTGCATCTGCGGTGGCTCCTCGGTGGTCTCCATCGACAGCCCGCAGGCCTGGTGGAGCTCGGTGAACCTGGCCACCGACCGCATCATTCCGCACTTCCAGAATCTGGCCGACGCCGTGCACAAGCACGGCGGCAAGATCATGATCCAGATCACCCACATGGGTCGTCGCTCGCGCTGGGACGGCTTCAACTGGTCGACCCTGCTGTCGCCGTCCGGCATCCGCGAGCCGGTGCACCGCTCCACCTGCAAGACCATCGAGGAGGAGGAGATCTGGCGCATCATCGGTGACTTCGCCCAGGCCGCACGCCGGGCGAAGGAAGGCGGCCTGGACGGCGTCGAGCTGTCCGCCGTGCACCAGCACCTGATCGACCAGTTCTGGAGCCCGCGCGTCAACAAGCGGACCGACCAGTGGGGCGGCAGCTTCGAGAACCGCATGCGCTTCGGCATGGAAGTGCTCAAGGCCGTGCGCGCCGAGGTCGGCGACGACTTCGTGGTCGGCATGCGCATCTGCGGCGACGAGTTCCATCCGGACGGCCTGTCGCACGACGACATGAAGCAGATCGCCGCCTACTACGATGCCACCGGGCAGGTGGACTTCTTCGGCGTGGTCGGCTCGGGCTGCGACACCCACGACACCCTGGCCAACGTCATCCCCAACATGTCCTTCCCGCCGGAGCCGTTCCTGCATCTGGCGGCGGGCATCAAGGAAGTGGTCTCCAAGCCGGTGATCCACGCCCAGAACATCAAGGACCCGAACCAGGCCAGCCGCATCCTCGAGGGTGGCTACGTGGACCTGGTGGGCATGACCCGCGCGCATATCGCCGATCCGCACCTGATCACCAAGATCAAGATGGATCAGGTCGACCAGATCAAGCAGTGCGTCGGCGCCAACTACTGCATCGACCGCCAGTACCAGGGCCTGGACGTGCTGTGCATCCAGAACGCCGCGACCTCCCGCGAGTACATGGGCCTGCCGCACATCATCGAGCCGACCGAGGGCAAGAAGCGCAAGGTCGTCGTGGTCGGTGGTGGCCCCGGCGGCATGGAAGCGGCCCGCGTGGCCGCCGAGCGTGGCCATGACGTGACCCTGTTCGAGGCCTCCGAGGCCATCGGCGGGCAGATCACCACCGCCGCCAAGGCCCCGCAGCGCGACCAGATCGCCGGCATCACCCGCTGGTACCAGCTCGAGCTGGCCCGCCTCAACGTCGACCAGCGCCTCGGCACCTATGCCGACGAGGCCACCATCAAGGACCTCAAGGCCGACATCGTGGTGCTGGCCACCGGCGGTCAGCCGTACCTGGACCAATACCCCGAGTGGGGCTACTCCGAGAATCCCGAGGAGAGCCTGGTCGTCAGCACCTGGGACGTGCTCAACGGCAAGGTCGAGCCGGGCAAGAACGTGCTGATCTACGACGCCCTGTGCGAGTTCGCCGGCATGTCCGCGGCCGACTACCTGGCCGACAAGGGCGCCAAGGTCGAGATCGTCACCGACGACATCAAGCCCGGCGCGGCGGTCGGCGGCACCACCTTCCCGACCTACTACCGCAGCCTCTACGAGAAGGAGGTGATCATGACCTCCGACCTGATGCTGCATAAGGTCTATCGCGAGGGCGATTCCCTGGTCGCGGTGCTCGAGAACGAGTACACCGGCCAGCAGGAAGAGCGCGTGGTCGACCAGATCGTGGTCGAGAACGGCGTGCGTCCGGACGAGGACCTCTACTACGCGCTCAAGCAGGAGTCGCGCAACAAGGGCCAGGTGGATCTCGAGGCGCTGTACGACATCAAGCCGCAGCCCTGCCTGAGCGAGGACGGCGACGGCTTCCTGCTGTTCCGTCTGGGCGACTGCACCGCGCCGCGTAACACCCATGCCGCGATCTACGACGCCCTGCGCCTCTGCAAGGACTTCTGACGGCGCCCGGGGAACCACGGAAGGGGAGGGCTCGGTGCAGGCTTCGCGGTCGCACCGGGCCTCGGTCGAACACCCTCGGTCACGGCGCGGAACGGCCCTCGGGCCCCCGCGCCGTTGTCGAGTCCTCCGCCGGTTGCCGGCCCGGGTTCCCCGCCCGTGTGGATCACTTCCGCTGACAGCTTAAAGCTACGGCTCTCGATATGAGGTGAGCGTCATGCTCGATATCCTATTGCCGATCCTGATCTTCGCCGCGCTGGGCCTGGCGGCGATCGGCGTCGTCCGGCGCGTGCGCCTGTGGCGCCAGGGGCGTCCCTCACCCGTGCCGCTGGTCAAGGGGCTGGCCTCCGTGCCGCGGCGCTACCTGGTCGACCTGCACCACGTGGTCGCCCGCGACAAGGTCATGTCCAACACCCACGTGGCCACCGCCGGCGGCTTCGTCGCCGCGGCGGTGCTGATGGTCCTGGTGCACGGCCTGGGCCTGGCCCAGGGCGTGCTCGGCTGGGTGCTGCTGGCCGCCAGTGCCACCATGTTCGTCGGCAGCTGCTTCGTGGCTCGTCGTCGTCGCAATCCCCCCGCGCGCCTGTCCAAGGGCCCGTGGATGCGCCTGCCCAAGAGCCTGATGGCCTTCTCGCTGAGCGTCTTCGCCATCACCCTGCCCGCCGTGGGCCTGCTGCCCGAGGACTTCGGCAGCTGGGTGCTGGCGCTGGCGCTGTCCGCCGTGCTGGTCTGGGGCCTGGGCGAGATGGTCTTCGGCATGGCCTGGGGCGGGCCGATGAAGCACGCCTTCGCCGGCGCCCTGCATCTGGCCTTCCACCGTCGCGCCGAGCGCTTCGGCGAGGGCAACCGTTCCACCGGCCTCAAGGCCCTGAACCTGGACGACGAGAACGCCACCCTGGGCGTCGAGACGCCCAGCGACTTCACCTGGAACCAGCTGCTCGGCTTCGACGCCTGCGTGCAGTGCGGCCGCTGCGAGGCCATGTGTCCGGCCTTCGCCGCCGGCCAGCCGCTCAATCCCAAGAAGCTGATCCAGGACATGGTCGTCGGCATGGCCGGCGGCAGCGATGCCAACTACGCCGGCAGCCCCTATCCGGGCCAGCCGGTGGGCGAGCATCAAGGCACGCCTCACGGCCCGATCGTGGCCCGCGAGGGCAAGGCCCTGGTTGATGCCGAGACCTTGTGGTCCTGCACCACCTGCCGCGCCTGCGTCGAGGAGTGCCCGATGATGATCGAGCACGTCGATGCCATCGTCGACATGCGGCGCTTCCTGACCCTCGAGCACGGCAATACCCCCAACAAGGGGCCCGAGGTGCTCGACAACCTGATCGCCACCGACAACCCGGGTGGCTTCGCCCCCGATGCCCGCATGCACTGGGCCGCCGACCTCGAGCTGCCGCTGATGGCGGATCGCGGCGAGGCCGAGGTGCTGCTGTGGCTGGGCGACGGCGCCTACGACATGCGCAACCAGCGCACCCTGCGCTCGCTGGTCAAGGTGCTGCGCGCCGCCGACGTCGACTTCGCGGTGCTCGGCAACGAGGAGCGCGACAGTGGCGACGTGGCCCGGCGCCTGGGCGACGAAGCGACCTTCCAGAGCCTGGCGAAGCGCAACATCGCCACCCTGTCGAAGTATCGCTTCCAGCGCATCGTCACCTGCGACCCGCACAGCTTCCACGTGCTCGGCAACGAGTACGGCGAGCTGGGTGGTCACTACGAGGTGCGTCACCACAGCACCTACATCGCCGAGCTGTTTGATGCCGGTCGCCTGCACTTCAAGCCCTGGAAGGGCGGCGGCGTGACCTATCACGATCCCTGCTACCTGGGCCGCTACAACGGTGAGTACGAGGCCCCGCGCAAGGTGCTCAAGGCGCTCGGCATCGAGGTCGCCGAGATGGAGCGCTCCGGCTTCCGCTCCCGCTGCTGCGGTGGTGGCGGCGGTGCGCCGATCACCGACATCCCCGGTGAGCGCCGGATTCCCGACATGCGCATGAACGACGTGGGCGAGACCGGCGCCGAGCTGGTGGCCGTGGGCTGCCCGCAGTGCACCGCGATGCTCGAGGGCGTGGTCGATGCCACCGCCGAGGTGCGTGACATCGCCGAACTGGTCGCCAACGCGCTGACCGAGGCGCCCGAGGCGTCCTCCGGCGCGGCCCAGCAATCATCGAATCGGCCCCAGGCCGTGGAGGTGGCGTGATGAGCGATATCGTCCGTCGCGATCCGCGCAAGGATTGGATCGCCCGTAACCGGCTGCACCCGCAGCATCTGGAAGTTCTGGCCGAGCTCGGCCAGGGCGCGGCCAGCGAGTGGATGGGGCCCGCGGGCATCGTCCGCAGGAACCCGCACGCCGTGGGCTTCATGGGCCCCAACGGCATCAAGCGCATCGACCGCAGCGGCGTCCAGCAGGGCGCCGGCGGTGGCGGGGCCGCCAAGTCGACCGCCCAGAGCAAGCCGCTGGTCGAGATCGAATCGCCGGCCTTTCTGGTGGCGGTGGTGCCGGACATGGCCGGCGGCCGTCTCTCCGGCCATGACCGTGACCTGCTGGGCCTGGCCCGGCAGCTGGCCGACGCCGACCCGGATGCCCGGGGTGCGGTGCTGGCGGTGGTCTACGGCGAGCACAAGGAAGACGGCTTCGGCGAAGCCGGCGTCGACCGCCTGCTGACCCTCGACGATCCCCGCTTCGACGGCTTCGCCCCGGAGGCCCGCCTCGGCGCGCTGCTGGCGGTGGAGGAGGCCTGGACGCCGCGCCACTGGCTGGTGCCGGACTCCAAGCTCGGCGGCGCCGACCTGGGCCGCCGCCTGGCGGCGCGGCTCGGCGAGCGCCCGGCCACCGGCGTATGGCAGCTCGAGCCCGACGCGACTGCCGAGCTGGGCTGGCAGTGCACCGCCCGCGGCGCGGCGGCCACCATCGACATCCAGCGGCCGCTGCCGCGCATCACCCTCGCGCTCGAGGAATGCGCCGAGCCGGTCGACGACAACCGTCACGCCGCCGAGGCGCTGAGCCTGCCCCGGGAGCTGCCGTCGCCGATCTCGCGCATCGAGGATCTGGGCCAGGTGCCGGTGGACCCGTCGGGCGTGGCGCTGGCCGAGGCCGAGTTCATCCTTTCCGCCGGCAACGGCATCCGCGACTGGGACGGCTTCCACACCGCCGCCGAGGTGCTCGGGGCGACCGAGGGCGCCTCTCGCGTGGCGGTCGACGACGGCTTCATGGCGCGCGACCGCCAGGTCGGGGCCACCGGTACCTGGGTCACCGCCCGGGTCTACGTGGCGGTCGGCATCAGCGGCGCCATCCAGCACCTGCAGGGGATCCAGACCTGCGACAAGGTGGTGGCGATCAACATGGACCCCGGCTGCGACATGATCAAGCGCGCCGATCTGGCGGTCATCGGCGATTCGGCCGAGGTACTCGGTTCGCTGGTGGCCATGGTCAAGCAGCAACGAGAGGAGAAGCGCGATGCGGCCTGAAGCCCAAGCCGATGCCTCGCTGGAGATCACCGTGCTGGTCTCCGTGGGGCGTCACCCCGTCACCGGTCGCGCGCGCCGCGCCGACCAGGACGCCCGGGCGGTGGAACTGGCCCGCGGCGTGGCCGACGCCAGTGTCCAGCTGCTGCACGCCGGCGGCAGGGAGGCGGACAGCGAGCCGGCCCTGCGCGGCTACCTGGGCATGGGCTTCGATGCCCTGACCCTGGTCGAGCAGCCCGAGGGCACCGACGTGCTGCCCGCGCTCGCCGAGGCGCTCGATGCGGCGCCGCCGCAGCTGGTGATCACCGGCGAGCGCGCCGAGCAGGGCGAAGGCTCCGGCCTGCTGCCCTACCTGCTCGCCGAGCGCCTGGGCTGGCCGGTGGTCAGCGGCCTGGCGGCGGTGGAGAGCGTCGAGAACGGCGTCGCGACCCTGCTGCAGGCGCTGCCGCGCGGCCAGCGTCGCCGGCTCAAGGTGCGCCTGCCGGCCATCGTCACGGTCGATGGCGCGGCCCCGGCGCCGCGTCAGAGTGCCTACGGCCCGGCCCGTCGCGGCCACCTGGCCGCGGTGCCCGGCAGCGTGACCATGGACGAGGCCTGGGCGAGCTGGGAGACCCAGCCGGCCCGCAAGCGGCCCAAGCGCTTGAAGATCGTCAAGGCCGCCTCGGCCCGCGACCGCTTCAAGGCCGCGGCCGCCAAGGCCGAGGGCGGCGGTGGCCAGGTGCTCACCGACGTGACCGCGGAGGAAGGCGCGGAAGCGATCCTCAAGCTGCTGAAGGAAGAGGGCGTGCTGCGCTAGCCGCAGCGTCTCTCGCCTGGTACCAAAGCAAAAGCCCCGGTCATCGACCGGGGCTTTTTGCGTGGCGCGACGCGCGACTCAGATCTGCTGGCTGGCGCTGGTGAAGCCCATCAGCGAGATGTTCAGATCGCGGCGACTGCCGCGCGGATCGATCAGGCTCAGGGTGGCGTTGCTGCCGCCGCGCAGCTGCTGCATCAGCGACGGTTCCAGCGGCAGGTCGGCGCGGCAGCCCGGCTGGTCGCAGACCTGATAGGGGAAGGGCACGCCTTCGCCGCCGTCCACGCTCAGCTGCAGGCCCGGCGCCAGGCGCACGCCCAGCGGCAGCAGGAAGGTCATGATCGGCACCTCGGCCTGGGGCGGCTGGGCGATGATCACGCGCATCACCGGCTGGTCGTCGTCCGGGTTGGTGACCAGTTGGGTCATGCTGCACGGGCCGCTCTGGGCGTCGGTGGGGCAGCGCACTTCCCAGCTCTGGTACTGCTCGCTCTCGAAGTTGCCGCCCTGGCCGGACATGCTGGTCTGGGCGAGGGCCGAAGACGCCAGCGGCAGCAGGCACAGCAGGCCGATCAGGCCCGACACGAGTCGTTTGGACATTGGGGTTCTTTCTCCTGACGGTTGAGACGGTTTGACGCTCGTGGCCCCGGACGCCGAGCGGTGCCCGGGCATGGTGCTACCACCATGCCCGTAACCGGCGGCGAGGTCGAGCCCCCGCGGGGCCGCAACGGGGAAACGGGAAGCAGGAAGGCCGACGCCCCCGGCGGGAAGTCCCGGCCGGGGGCGTCGGTGTCGTTCAGCAAGGGCTCAGGCGGTCCGGGCGAGGCCCAGGGCGTGTTCCTCGCGCAGGCTCTTGACCAGCCCCACGGCCATCACCAGCAGCACCAGGGTGAAGGGCAGGCCGGTGGCCACGGCGCCGGCCTGGAGGGCGCCCAGGGCCTTGTCACCGCCGCCGTAGAGCAGCACGCCGGCGATCACGCCTTCCAGGGTGGCCCAGAACACCCGCTGGGTGCGCGGGGCGTCGACCTTGCCGCCGGCGGTGATGTTATCGATCACCAGCGAGCCCGAATCGGAGGAGGTGATGAAGAACACCAGCACCAGCACGATGGCCATGGTCGAGGTCAGGGTGGTCAGTGGCAGGTGCTCGAGCATCTGGAACATCGCCAGCGAGACCTCGCCGATGCCATCGGACAGCGCACCGACGCCGCCGGCGGCCTGGGCCAGGGCGTTGCCGCCGAAGGCGCTCATCCACACGATCGTCACCAGCGTCGGGACCAGCAGCACCGCCATCAGGAACTCGCGCACGGTGCGGCCGCGGGAGACGCGGGCGATGAACATGCCGACGAACGGCGACCAGGAGATCCACCAGGCCCAGTAGAACACCGTCCAGCCGTGGAACCAGGTGTCATCCTCGCGGCCGACCCAGTTGGACAGCGGTACCAGATGCGTCAGGTAGGCCGCGCTGGTGTCCCACAGGCCGTTGACGAACAGCATGGTGGAGCCGGTGATCACCACGAACAGCAGCAGCAGCAGGGCGATCACCATGTTGATGTTGGAAAACAGCTTGACCCCGCCGTCGATGCCGCGCCACACGGAGAACAGGGCCACGGCGGTGACCGCCACGATGATGGCGATCTGGGTGCCCAGGGTATTGGGCACGTCGAACAGGTAGTTGAGACCGCCGGCGGCCTGGGAGGCGCCGAAGCCCAGCGAGGTGGCCAGGCCGAAGATGGTGGCCAGTACCGCCAGGATATCCACCAGATGGCCGATCCAGCCGCGGGTGTGTTCGCCCAGCAGCGGCGTGAAGGCCGAGCGCAGGGTCAGCGGCAGGCCGCGGTTGTAGGCGAAGAAGGCCAGCGACAGGCCGACCACGCCGTAGATCGCCCAGGGGTGCAGGCCCCAGTGGAACATGGTGGCGCCCATGGCGGCGGTCGCGCCCTCCGGGGTCCGGGCGGCGGCGTTGAGCGGGGTGCCATACCAGTCGGTGTAGTAGGCGACCGGCTCGGCCACGCTCCAGAACATCAGGCCGATGCCCATGCCGGCGGCGAACAGCATGCTGAACCAGGACACCAGCGAGTGATCGGGGCGGGCGTCGGCCCCGCCCAGGCGGATCCGCCCCAGCGGCAGCACGATCAGCGCCAGGCACAGCACCACGAACACGTTGCCGGCGATCATGAACAGCCAGTCGAAGTGCTCGATGGCGAAGCCGCGCGCCGCGCCCAGCTGGGTGTTGGCGGCGTCGGGGTAGACCAGGGCGTAGAGAATGAAGCCGAGAATGGCCAGGGCGGAGAGGGGGAAGACGGGGTTGTGGAAATCCAGCCCCAGTAACTGCTTGTTGTCCTGTCCGGGCGACAGGACAGGATCGTCATCATGAGTCATGCGTATTCCTCGGTTGTTATTGTGTGCCGCTTCGGGCGGCGCCGATCATTCTTGTCGCCGAGGCGGGTCGAGGAGTGTCGTGAAAGCGACCTGCAGCTATGCGTCGACAGCATGTGGTCGAAGGGGGTCGCGGATGGATATGGCAAGGCCGCTCGCGGAGCGTTACGGCCATGCAGGAGGGGTAGGGTCGTGGTGACGGTCTTGTACCGTGAGTCCACAAAAACCATGAAGGAAGCCAGCCACATGAGTTCAAACAACCGCGGAGTCGTCTACAAGGGCCCGGGCGAGGTCGCCGTCGAGTCCATCGCCTACCCGGAACTCGCCCTCGGCAATCGCAAGTGCGAACACGGCGTGATCCTCAAGGTCGTCACCACCAACATCTGTGGCAGCGACCAGCACATGGTGCGCGGTCGTACCACCGCCCCGGAAGGCCTGGTGCTGGGTCACGAGATCACCGGCATCGTGGTCGAGTGCGGTCGCGACGTCGAATTCCTGAGCCCGGGCGACATGGTCTCGGTGCCGTTCAACATCGCCTGTGGCCGCTGCCGCAACTGCAAGTCCGGCCAGACCGGCATCTGCCTGAACGTCAACCCGTCACGCCCGGGCGCGGCCTACGGCTACGTCGACATGGGCGGCTGGGTCGGCGGCCAGACCGAATACGTCATGGTCCCCTACGCCGACTTCAATCTGCTGAAGTTCCCGGACGCCGACCAGGCCATGGAGAAGATCAAGGACCTGACGCTGCTGTCCGATATCTTCCCGACCGGCTTCCACGGCTGCGTCACCGCCGGCGTCGGCCCGGGCTCCACCGTCTACATCGCCGGTGCCGGTCCGGTCGGCCTGGCCGCCGCGGTCTCCGCCCAGCTGCTGGGTGCCGCCTGCGTCATCGTCGGCGACATGATCGAGGACCGTCTGGCCCAGGCCCGCAGCTTCGGTTGCGAGACCATCGACCTGACCGAAGACGGCGACATGGCCGACAAGATCGAGGTCATCCTCGGCGAGCGCGAGGTCGATGCCTTCGTCGACTGCGTCGGCTTCGAGGCCCACGCCTGCGGCTGCAACCACGGCCAGGAAGCCCCGGCCGCGGTGCTCAACTCCGCCATGTCGGTGACCCGCGCCGGCGGCCAGATCGGCATCCCCGGTCTGTACGTGACCGAGGACCCGGGCTCTGCCGACGCCGCCGCCCAGCAGGGCAGCCTGAGCATGCGCTTCGGCCTGGGCTGGGCCAAGTCGCACAGCTTCCACACCGGCCAGTGCCCGGTGATGAAGTATCACCGTCCGCTGATGCAGGCGATCCTGTTCGGCAAGGTGAACATCGCCGACGCGGTCAACGTGCAGATGATCACCCTGGACCAGGCGCCGCAGGGTTACGCCGACTTCGATGGCGGGGCGGCCAAGAAATTCGTCATCGACCCGCACGGCAGCGTGGCCGCCTGAGACGTTGCGGTATGAGAGGCCATCAGGCTCTCTTCATGACGGCGCCCTTCGGGGCGCCGTCATGCGTTGTAAGGGGCGTTGGTGAACCGTGGCGAGCGGTCTCGCCTGGGGGAGCGCCGGCATTGCGGGCGACCTCGCGCGGTGCCAATCTTGGGGCTAGCCGAAGATCAAGAACAGGAGGAATCCACCATGATGATCGTCGACCTGATCGACGGGGATGATTTCCGCGACCGTCTGGTGGCGTTGGACATTCATGTCCCCGAGGACGCCAGTCCGGAGACCTGCGCCCATCTGGCGCGGCTCAAGCATGACGAGGTAGGCGTGCCGGGGCTCGAGGCCCTGGTCCGCGAGCTGATGGCCCAGGCCGACGTGATGCTGCCCGCGGTGCGCGAGGCCATCGAGCAGCATCTGATGGAGCTGCCGAGCGGAGACGGCGAGTCGGCCTGAGGGCCGCGATGCCGCTCTCTCGAGTCGCCGAACGCACGCGCCCCGCCCGGATGTCCGGGCGGGGCGCGTGGGTGTCTGGTCGACGCGACGGCATTCGATGCAATGATGAAAAAGGACCCGCCGAGGCGGGTCCTTGCGATGTCGTGCTCGACCGGGGGCGAGATCAGCCGTTGGCGAGCTGCAGGTCGGGCTGGCTGTGGCCCAGGTTTTCCAGCATGCGCTCGCTGTACCAGTTGACGAAGTCGATGACACCGAACTCGTAGGTCTCGGAGTACGGACCCGGCTGGTAGCTCTTGGAGTTGATGCCGCGCTGGTTTTCTTCGGCCAGGCGACGGTCCTGGTCGTTGGTGGCGTCCCAGACCTTGCGCATCTGCTCCGGATCATAGTCGACGCCTTCCACGGCATCCTTGTGCACCAGCCACTTGGTGGTCACCACGGTACGCTGCGGGCCGAGCGGCATGACCCGGAAGACGATGGCGTGGTCGCCCATGAAGTGGTTCCAGGAGTTCGGCAGGTGCAGGATACGCAGCGAGCCCAGGTCGGCGCTCTGCAGGTGGCCCAGCAGCTTCTGGCAGGCGCGCTTGCCGTCCATGGTCATCGACTCGGCGCCGTCCAGCAGCGGGGTGCGGGTCAGGCGGTTGCGGCGATCCAGGCGGGTCAGCTTGTAGGGCACGCACTGGGCTTCCCAGTCGGCCTGCTTGCGGGCGACCAGCTCCTTGTAGGCCGGGGTGGCGCGGGGGTCGTCGGTGTCGTCGAACTCCTGCAGGGAGTTGAGCAGCTCCGGGTGCGCGCCGTTGCAGTGGTAGCACTCGCGGTTGTTCTCGAGCACCAGCTTCCAGTTGCACTGCTCGACGATGCTGGATTCCACGGCGACCTTGAGGTTTTCCATGTCGTAAGGCGCCAGGTAGTGGTCCAGCGTCTCGAGGAAACCGTCGATCTCCGGGGCCTCGTCGGCCAGGCTGACGAAGATGAAGCCGCCGCCGGTGCGCACGTGAACCGGCTTGAGGCCGTGATCGGCGAGGTTGAACTCCTGGCCCATCTCGGTGCCGGCGAACAGCAGGCGGCCGTCCAGCTCGTAGGTCCACTGGTGGTAGGGGCAGACCAGCTTGGCGACCTTGCCCTTGTCGGTCACGCACAGGCGCGAGCCGCGGTGGCGGCAGACGTTGTGGAAGGCGTGCACTTCACCGTCGTTGCCGCGCACGATCACCACCGGGTTGTCACCGACCTCCAGGGTCATGAAATTGCCCTTGGCGGGAATCTCGGAGGTCATGCCTGCGAACAGCCACTCCTTCTCGAAGATTTCCTGCATGTCGAGGGCGAACAGCCGCTCGTCGTTGTAGAACGGCTGCGGCAGCGAGTAGTTGTGCTGACGCTCCTTCAGCATCTCGGCGGTGGCCTCGCGTGCCGGGGCCAGGGGGTCATCCAGACGGGCAGGTGACAGTGAATCCATGGTGGGACGCTTCCTCATTGCTGGGCTGCTGTGACAGCCTCGGGATTGTTGAAATGCGGGCCAAGGTCTAGCGAATTCACGCCCCGGTGGGGCCGCGGCGGGTGAGGTGAGTTTGAAACAGCGTCTGGAGGGGGAGTTGTCCACTGACGACGCGTGGCGATGCAACAGCGACCAGGGGGTGTGATAAATGTCCTGCTGATGGACGTGAGGGGCATGACCATGTCGTTGACAGACAAGTGGGGGCGCGCGGGGGTGCGCAAAATTCTGCCAACGGCAGGCGGTGTCTCCGCCGTCGGACCGCGAGCTTCACGCTGCAGCCCCAGGCGACCCCCAGGCGATACAATCATGACAATGAATTTTCTCAATCCCGTCAATCCCGTCACCACCCAGACCTGGACCAACGGCCGCCACCAGGTGCGTTGCGTCAAGGTGATCCAGGAGACCTGGGATACTCGCACCTTCTGCTTCATGGCCGAGCAGCCGGTGATGTTCTTCTTCAAGCCGGGACAGTTCGTGACCCTGGAGCTGGAGATCGACGGCGAGCAGGTGATGCGCTCCTACACCATCTCCAGCTCACCGTCCGTGCCCTACAGCTTCTCGATCACCGTCAAGCGCATGCCGGGCGGCGTGGTCTCCAACTGGCTGCACGACAACCTCAAGGTCAACGACGAGCTGGCCGTGCACGGTCCGGTCGGCAAGTTCAACATCATCGACTACCCGGCGGAGAAGTACCTGATGCTCTCCGGCGGTGTGGGCATCACCCCGCTGATGTCGATGGTGCGCTGGCTGTTCGACACCAACGCCGCCGTGGACCTGCAGTTCGTGCACAGTTCGCGTACGCCCCGGGACATCATCTTCCACCGTGAGCTGGAGCATATCTTCTCGCGGATCCCCGAGTTCAAGCTGCACATCGTCTGCGAGCGCAGCGACGAGCTGGGCGAGGCCTGGGCCGGTTTCCGCGGCTACCTCAGCCAGGCGATGCTGGAGCTGATGGCGCCGGACTTCATGGATCGCGAGATCTTCTGCTGTGGTCCGACCCCGTACATGAACGCGGTCAAGCGCCTGCTCCAGGAAAACGGCTTCGACATGAGCCGCTACCACGAGGAAGCCTTCGGCGCCACGCCGGTGGATGTCCAGGAAGAGGTCATCGAGAACGTGGAGCAGGCCGAGGCCGAGGCCGAGGAACTCGACGTTTCCGACATGCTGAGCGTCGAGTTCAGCAGCACCGGCAAGAGCGTGCGCATCCAGCCCACCGAGACCGTGCACACCGCCGCTGCCAAGCTGGGCCTGCACATCCCGAAGGCCTGCGGCATGGGTATCTGCGGCACCTGCCGCGTGGCCGTGACCGAGGGCGAGGTCGAGATGGAGCACAACGGCGGCATCACCGACGAGGACGTCGCCGAGGGCTACATCCTGTCCTGCTGCAGCACGCCCAAGACCAACCTGGTCGTGGACTACTGAGGCGGGTGCTTCGAGCTCAAGCCTGAAACGTCATGGCGGCATGGGGCGCTTTCCTGACGGCACCTGCCGCGTGGCCGTGACCGAGGGCGAGGTCGAGATGGAGCACAACGGCGGCATCACCGACGAGGACGTCGCCGAGGGCTACATCCTGTCCTGCTGCAGCACGCCCAAGACCCACCTGGTCGTGGACTACTGAGACCGTCGCGGACAGGCATGTCGCAGACGCGAAGCGCCCCGGGCCATGGCCCGGGGCGCTGGCGTTTGGAGGGCTTTCTGGCGTCGGGGATTGGCGGTAGTGCTCTCTGCCTGGCGTCCGACGACAAGCTCTCGCGAGGGCTGCGGCGGCGATCGGACCTGGCTTCAGCGCTCGACGATGGCGCTGCCGTCGCTGACCCGCTCGCCGGGATAGCGGATCACCCGCTGGCCCGCTTCCAGACCGTCGCGGAACAGCGCACCGAGCGGTACCTGCAGCACCTCGCCCTCGAACAGCACGATGCCGACGTCGACCCGATAGTCGTGGCCGAGGCGCTCCCAGTGTGTCGGCGGCTCGCTCAGGTCGAGCACCACGTCGACCCGCTGTTCCTCGATGCCCAGCGCCGAGACGCGGGTCACGCCGAGCGGCTCGATGCGGCGCACCGTGGCCGCCAGCTCGGGGCCGCCCCAGCCGCCGAGGATGGCCGCCTGGCCCGGCGAGACGCGCACCGCGTCCTCGGAAAGCAGATCGACCACCACCTCCAGGTCGGCCGGATCGCCGATCTCCATCAGCGGCGTGCCGGCGGCGACGATGCCGGCGCTGCGCCGCAGTACGCGCAGCACCACGCCGTGGGTCGGCGCGGTGACGGTCACGCACGCGCAGCTGGCCTGACGGGCCTCGAGCTCCAGTGGCGAGAGCAGCTGAGCGGCGGCCCGCTCCAGCTCGTGCTCGCGGACCGCCAGCGCGGCCTCGCTGCGGGTCAGCTCGGCGCTGGCCACGCGGAAGGCGCGCTCGGCGTCCTCCAGGGCCCGGCGGGCCAGGCTCTGCTCCGCGGCCAGGCGTCGGGCCCGGTCGAGTTCGCGACGGGCGAAGGCCAGGTCCGCCGCCGCCCGCTCGCGCTCGGCGGCCGCCAGGTCCCGGGTCGAGCGCGCGGCCTCGAGGGCGGCGCGCTGCTCGGCCAGGCGTCGGGCGTCGAGCAGCGCGGGCGGGGCCGTGTCGATGGTGGCCAGCACCGTGCGGTCGGCCTCGACCGGATCGCCGGCGTCGACGTCGATGCGTCGCAGCCGGCCGGCCACCGGCGCATCCAGGGTGAATACCTCGCGCACCCGGGTCATGCCTTCCTCGTCGACGGTGACGCGCAGCGACGCGACCTCGGCGACGGCCAGATCCACCGGCACCGGCTGCGGGCGCAACGCGACGCCGATGCCGGCGGCCAGCAGGGCCGTCAGCCCTCCCCACAGCAGTCCTCGGCGTGCCTTCACGTCCATGGCGTCACTCCCGGGTCTTGAGCACCGCGATCAGGTCCAGGCGGTCGAGGCGGCGTCTCACCACCGCGGCGCAGGCGCCGGCGGTTGCGAGGGTGATCAGCGCGGCCCTGGCATAGGTGGCGTCGTTGATCACCAGCGGCACCCGGAACAGCTCGGTGGCGAAGGCGCTGGACAGATACCAGGCCAGGGCGAAGCCCAGCAGGCAGCCCAGCGGTATCGCCAGCCAGGTCAGCAGACCCACCTCGCCGAGCAGGATGTAGGAGATCTCCCAGCGGCTGAAGCCGAGCACCCGCAGGGTGGCGAGCTCCCGGGCCCGTTCGGCCAGGGCGATGCGAATCGCATTGTAGGTCACGCCCACCGAGAGCACCGCGGCGAAGGCGATGAAGAAGCCGACGAAGATGAGCAGGGTCTGGCCGAGCGTGTCATGGAAGGTGTCGATGGCGGCCTGGCGGAACTGCACGTCACTGACGGCGGGCAGGGTCTTGAGCTCGGCGAGCAGCGCCGCGCGCCCGGCCGGGTCGACGGCCACCTGAGCGCCGCGCATCACCCGGCCGTCGCCCAGCCGGCGGTTGAGGGCCTCGAGCGAGAGATAGGCGGGCTTGCCGAGGTCGGTGTCGAACAGCCGTACCACCGGCAGCGCGAGCGTCGGCCGCCGCCCCTCCAGCACCTCGACCATGAGCACGTCGCCGGCGGCCACGTCGAGCATTCCGGCCAGCTGGCGCGAGACCAGCAGGCCGTCCGGCGGCACCGGCACGGGGCGGCCCTCGGCGTCCGATACCGGGCTCAGCGTGGCGCCGAGGGGCAGGCCGGTGATCGCCTCACGCTCGCTCAGGTGGCCGTGATGCAGACGCGCCGGCACGGCCCGCAGCGGCTCGGCCGCCAGCACCCCGGGCAGTCGTTCGATGCCGGGCAGTTCGCCGAGCGGGGTCAGGTCATGGAAGGTCAGGGTGGCATCCTGGTGCTGGCCGCGGACGAAGACGCTGTCGACCAGCGAGTCGACGGCATCGAGCCACTGCAGTGCCATCACCAGCACCGCCACCGACATGGCCAGGCCCGCGCTTGCCAGCAGCGCGCGCAGCGGCCAGCGCAGCAGGCGGCGGGCGATCATGCGCGTGGGCTCGTCGAGGTGGCGGGCCAACGCCGAGCGCGACAGCCGGCTACGCCGGTAGATCGGCGGTGAAGGCGGCAGCATGGCCTCGGCCGGGGGCAGGGCGGCGGCGCGGCGCACCGACCACAGGGCGCCGGCCAGGGCGGCGACGAGGCTGACCAGGGTGGCCAGCAGGAAGCTCTCCGGCCCGGGCCGGTAGAGCAGGAAGGGGAAGCGGTAGAACTCGGCGTATAGCCGGGTGTTCCAGTGCCCCAGCCAGGCGCCGAGCAGGGCACCGATGGCCACGCCGAGCCCGCCGATCACCAGTACCAGCTTGACGTAGTGCCAGGCGATGGCCGGCCGCGAGTAGCCGAAGGCCTTGAGCAGGCCGATCTCGCGGCGCTCGGTGTCGATCATGCGCCCCATCACCAGGTGGGTGAGAAAGGCCGAGACCGCCAGGAAGAGGCTCGGCAGCAGCTGCGCCATGTTCTTCTGCTGGGCGATCTCGTTCTGCAGGAACCAGTTCGAGACCTGATCCGCGCGGGGGTAGGCGCCGGTGCCGCCGTAGGGCGCGAGCCGGGCATCCAGGCGTGCGACCACCTCGCGGGCGTCAGCGCCGGGCACCAGGGTCAGGCTGACGGCGTTGAAGGCGCCGTCGACGTCGAAGGCCGCGGCCAGCGCCTCGCGGCCCATCCACAGCACGCCGAAGCGGGCGTCGTCGGGCATCAGCCCGCCGGGGGCGATGGCGTAGACGAATTCGGGGCTGAGCGCCGTGCCGACGACCCGGAGCGTGCGGCGCTGGCCGCGCAGCACAGCGTCGAAGCGGTCGCCCGGCACCAGGTCGTGGGCCTCGGCGAAGGCCTCGCCGATCACCGCCTCGTCCGGCCGGTCGGGGTCGACCCGGCGCCCGCTGCGCAGCGTGATGGCGTTCATCGCGGCGGCGCTGTGGGCCGGCATCGAGACCAGTCGGCCGACCACAGGCTCGGCGAAGTCCGGCAGGTCGAGCAGGGCGCCCTCGATGATGCGGGTCGACACGCGCTGCACGCCGGGGATCTCGGCCAGCTCGCGGCTCAGCGATTCCGGTGCCCGGGTGACCTCGGCGAACACCTCGCCGAAGCGCGTGCGCTCGTAGTAGGCGACCGTGGTGTCCTCGAGGGCCTCGATGGTGGTCAGCGCCATGATCAGCAGGGCGTTGCCCGAGGCGATCACCAGGGCGATGGCCAGCACCTGGGCACGCAGGCGCCACAGTTCGCGCAGCAGCTTGCGGTCGAGGCTACTCACGGTGCCTCGCCGGCTCACCACACCAGCTCGGCGGGCGAGCGCCGAGCGGTATTGGTGCGGCCGTCGACGATCCGCCCGTCGGCGAAGTGCAGCACCCGGTCGGCGACGTCGGCGATCACCGCGTTGTGGGTGATCAGCGCAGTGGTGGTGCCGAGCTCGCGGTTGACGCGCAGGATCGCCTCGAGCACCACGATGCCGGTATCACGGTCCAGGGCGCCGGTGGGCTCGTCGCACAGCAGCAGTTCGGGGCGCTTGGCGATGGCCCGGGCGATCGCCACCCGCTGCTGCTCGCCGCCGGAAAGCTGGGCGGGAAAGTGGTCGAGGCGCGCGCCGAGGTGGACCATCTCCAGCGCCTCCTCGGGCGTCATCGGATCGCGGGCGATCTCGGTGACCAGCGCCACGTTCTCGCGAGCGGTGAGGCTGGGGATCAGGTTGTAGAACTGGAACACGAAGCCGACGTGCTCGCGGCGATAGCGGTCGAGGGCGCGTTCGCCGGCGCCGGTCAGCGGCTCGCCATGGAAGCGGATCTCGCCCTCGGTGGGGGCATCCAGCCCGCCGAGCAGGTTGAGCAGCGTCGACTTGCCGCTGCCCGAGGGGCCGAGCAGCACCACCAGCTCGCCGGCCGCGAGGTCGAGGTCGACGCCGCGCAGCGCGGCCACCTCGACGGTGCCCATGCGGAAGATGCGGGTCAAATGACGGGCCTCGAGCACCGCCGATGGGGCAGGGACAGGTGAGGGCATCGGCGCCGACGTCTCCTGAAGAAGTCTGGCGTTCGCCGTCGACAGGTCGACGAGGGGGCGCTGTGAACCCCTCCCTGGGCGCTACCGACGCCATCCATGGCGTAGGCCCCCCTCTTTGACCTGTCCCCGGCACTGGGCTTCTCGCTCATCGGTGCAAGCGAGGCGTCTACCGGGAGTATAGCGAGCCGACTCCGACGCGCCGCGCCCGCGTTGCGCCGCGCCCCGCCGTGCCGGACACTGGGAGGCGATCCGGTGAGAGCGAAGAGTCCCCCGTCCCATGCGTCATTCCCACGACAACGAGCCCCTGTCCGTCGGCTTCGTGCTGCTGCGGCGTTTTACCATGATGCCCTTCGCGGCCTTCGTCGACTGCCTGCGTCTGGCCGCCGACGAGGGCGATCGCTCGCGCCAGCTGCGCTGTCACTGGGTGTTCATGACCAGCGGCGGGCACGACGCCATGTCCAGCTGCGGGGCCGCCGTCACGCCCTGCTCGCCGTTTCGCGACCCGCGCGACTTCGACTACATCGTGGTCATCGGCGGGGTTCAGGACGAGCACGACGCGGTGGACGAGGCGGCGCTCCACTACCTGCAGCGCGTGGCCGAGGCCGATGTGCCGCTGGTCGGGGTGTGCACCGGCGTCTTCGCGCTGATTCAGGCCGAGCTGATGAACGGCCGGCGCTGCTGCGTGAGCTGGTACCACCACGGCGACCTGACGAGCCGCTTCCCCGATATCGAGCCGGTGGCGGATCGGCTGTTCATCGACGATGGCGATCGGCTGACCTGCGCCGGCGGCATCGCCTCGGCGGATCTGGCCGCCTACCTGGTCGAGCGCCACCTGGGCAAGGCCTGGGCGATGAAGAGCCTGCACATCATGCTGATCGACGAGGCGCGCCGCGGGGAGCACCCCCAGCCCCAGCCGGTGGTCTTCGACAAGGTCGCCGACCGGCTGGTGCGCCGCGCTATCACCATCATCGAGCAGCACCTGGGCGAGGCGATCACGGTGGACGAACTGGCGCGGCGGGTGGGGTCGTCGCGGCGCAACATCGAGCGCAAGTTCCGCGAGGAGCTGGGCATCGGGCCGCAGAAGTTCGCCCGTGACCTGCGCCTGCGCTATGGCCTGTGGATGCTGCACTACACCGCCAAGAGCGTCACCGAGATCGGCGAACGCTGCGGCTTCGCCGACACCGCCCATTTCTCGCGCCACTTCCGCGAGGCCTTCGGCGACACGCCTACCGCCCTGCGCAAGGCCGCGCAGCGCGGCGAGACGCCGGTGGATCCGTTCTTCCTGCATATCGCCTCCCGCGAGGGAGCGGGCGACTAGGGTGGCGTATGGCGTCTCGACCGGGCGCGCTCATCTTCGGGGACGATGTCGTCGGCGCGACGATCGCGTGGGAGCCGCTCGAAGGGGCTTCAACGCTGGCGCTGTGAGGGGATCGATACTTCGCGTCAGGCAGGGATAAATACAAAAACCGTCTTTAAATTAAACTCTTTTAAATCAGTATCTTGAAAGTTGTGGCGGGAATCTGTCGGTAAATTTGTCGCATTCATTCAATCTTTGGGCGGCGGCCTTGGCTATCAATATGGCCAAGGTGAAACGCGTGAGAGGCCGGTGTCTCGTTCAACGACGGCGGTGTCGTTTTCAGGATGCCTCGATCGCCACCAATCCTTAACGTTGTGACGCTAACCCGAGGGTGATGACGAATGAATGACAACAACCTGACAATGACCGATCCCCAGATCGCTGCCGCCATCGGTGACGAGGTGGCACGGCAGGAAGCCCACATCGAGCTGATCGCCTCCGAGAACTATGCCAGCCCGCAGGTGATGGCGGCTCAGGGCAGTCAGCTGACCAACAAGTATGCCGAGGGCTATCCCGGCAAGCGCTACTACGGCGGCTGCGAGCACGTGGACGTGGTCGAGCAGCTGGCCATCGACCGGGCCTGCGCCCTGTTCGGTGCCGACTACGCCAACGTCCAGCCTCACTCCGGTGCCCAGGCCAACGCCGCGGCCTTCATGGCCATGGTCGCCCCGGGCGACACCGTGCTGGGCATGAGCCTGGCCCACGGCGGCCACCTGACCCACGGCGCCGCGCCGAACTTCTCCGGCAAGCACTACAACGCCGTGCAGTACGGCCTGAACCCGGAGACCGGCGAGATCGACTACGAGGAAGTCGAGCGCCTGGCCCACGAGCACAAGCCGAAGCTGATCATCGCCGGCTTCTCGGCCTACTCGCGCGTGGTCAACTGGCGTCGGTTCCGCGACATTGCCGATGCCGTGGGCGCCTACCTGCTGGTCGACATGGCCCACGTCGCCGGCCTGGTCGCCGCCGGCCACTATCCGAGCCCGCTGCCCCATGCCCACGTGGTCACCACCACCACCCACAAGACCCTGCGCGGTCCGCGTGGCGGCCTGATCCTCTCCGCCAGCGGCGACGAGGCGCTGTACAAGAAGCTCAACGGCGCGGTCTTCCCGGGTCAGCAGGGCGGCCCGCTGATGCACGTCATCGCCGCCAAGGCCGTGGCCTTCCGCGAGGCCATGAGCCAGGACTTCGTGCGCTACCAGGCCCAGGTCATCGACAACGCCCAGGCCATGGCCAGCGTGTTCGTCGAGCGTGGCTTCGAGGTCGTCTCCGGCGGCACCGACGACCACCTGTTCCTGGTCTCGCTGATCAAGCAGGGCGTGACCGGCAAGGACGCGGACGCCGCCCTGGGCCGTTCGCACATCACCGTCAACAAGAACGCCGTGCCCAACGACCCGCAGAGCCCGTTCGTCACCTCCGGCTTGCGCCTCGGTACCCCGGCCGTCACCACCCGCGGCTTCAACCAGGCCGACTGCGAGACCCTGGCCGGCTGGATCTGCGACATCCTCGACGTGCTGGAGAAGGAGGAAGACACCTCCGCCATCGAGGCCGAGGTCCGGGGCAAGGTGGCCGAGCTGTGCGCCCGCCATCCCGTTTATGCCAAGGCCGCGGTCGAGTCGACCGACACCGCCACCGCGTGAGCCCGTTCCCCGCCGGGCAGCCGGCGGGGCCCTTGAGGAGTAGACCCATATGCAACGTTATTCAGGTTTCGGGCTGGTCAAGCACGCGCTGAGCCACCACGAGAACTGGCAGCGCCAGTGGCGTAATCCCACGCCCAAGGCGTCCTACGACGTCATCATCATCGGCGGCGGCGGCCACGGCCTGGCCACCGCCTACTACCTGGCCAAGGAGCACGGCATCACCAACGTCGCCGTGATCGAGAAAGGCTGGTTGGGTGGCGGCAACACCGCGCGTAACACCACCATCGTGCGTTCCAACTACCTGTGGGACGAGGCGGCGGCGCTCTACGAGCATTCCATGAAGCTGTGGGAGGGCCTGTCCCAGGACCTCAACTACAACGTCATGTTCTCCCAGCGCGGCGTGCTCAACCTGGGCCACACCCTGCAGGACATGCGCGACATCCAGCGCCGCGTCAACGCCAACCGCCTGAACGGCGTCGACGGCGAGGTGGTGACCCCGGAACAGATCAAGGAGATCGAGCCGCTGCTGGACACCTCCAAGCGCGCTCGTTACCCGATCCTCGGCGCCTCCTGGCAGCCGCGCGGCGGCGTGGCCCGTCACGATGCCGTGGCCTGGGGCTTCGCCCGCGGTGCCGACGCCCTGGGCGTGGACATCCTGCAGCAGACCGAGGTCACCGGCTTCAAGATCCGTGACGGTCAGATCTACGGCGTGCACACCAACCGCGGTGACATCGAGGCCAAGACCGTCGGCTGCGTGACCGCCGGCAACTCCGGCGTGATGGCCAAGATGGCCGGCATCAAGCTGCCGCTGGAATCGCACCCGCTGCAGGCGCTGGTCTCCGAGCCGCTCAAGCCGGTGCTCAACACCGTGACCATGTCCAACCACGTGCACGGCTACGTCAGCCAGTCGGACAAGGGCGACCTGGTCATCGGCGCCGGCATCGACGGCTACAACGGCTACGGCCAGCGCGGCAGCTACCCGACTGTCGAGCACACCCTGCAGGCGATCGTCGAGATGTTCCCGATGTTCTCGCGGGTGCGCATGAACCGTCAGTGGGGCGGCATCGTCGACACCTGCCCGGACGCCTGCCCGATCATCTCCAAGACCAAGGTCAAGGGCCTGTACTTCAACTGCGGTTGGGGCACCGGCGGCTTCAAGGCCACCCCGGGGTCGGCCAACGTGTTCGCGGCCAGCCTGGCCAAGGGCGAGATGCACCCGATCGCTGCCCCGTTCTCCATCGACCGCTTCAACACCGGAGCGCTGATCGACGAGCACGGCGCCGCCGGCGTGGCCCACTGATTTCCGCAGAGGAGAGCCGACATGTTCTATATCCATTGCCCCTACTGCGGCGAACACCGCGAGGAAGAGGAATTCCACCCCAAGGGTGAGGCGCACCTCATCCGGCCGGCGGATCCGGAGAACTGCAGCGACGAGGAGTGGGGCGACTACCTGTTCTTCCGCGACAACCCCCGTGGCATCCACCACGAGATGTGGGTACACGCCGTGGGCTGCCGCAAGTTCTTCAACATCACGCGCAATACCGTGACCTACGAGATTCTCGAGACCTACAAGATGGGCGAGCAGCCGACGTTCACCGCCGAGCACCCCGAGGGCCGGCCGTCTGCTGAAGCCGACCAGGCATCGCTTCGTGAAGGAGTCCGCGCATGAGCCAGCTCAATCGTCTCGCCCAGGGCGGCCGTATCGACCGCTCTCGTCAGCTGAGCTTCACCTTCAACGGGAAGACGTATCAGGGCCATGCCGGTGACACCCTGGCCTCCGCCCTGCTGGCCAACGGCGTCGACATCGTCAACCGCAGCTTCAAGTACTCGCGTCCCCGCGGCATCTTCGCCGCCGGCGCCGAGGAGCCGAACGCGCTGGTCCAGCTCGGTGCCACCGAGGCCGGCCAGGTGCCGAACGTGCGCTCCACCCAGCAGGCGCTGTACGACGGCCTGACCGCGCGCAGCACCAACGGCTGGCCGAACGTCCAGCGCGACCTGATGGGCCTGGTCGGCAAGCTGGGCGGTGGCTTCATGCCGCCGGGCTTCTACTACAAGACCTTCATGGCCCCGGCCTCCATGTGGATGACCTACGAGAAGTACATCCGCAAGGGCGCCGGTCTCGGTCGCAGCCCGATGGAAAGCGACCCGGACATCTACGATCACATGCACCAGCACTGCGACGTGCTGGTCGTGGGCGCCGGCCCGGCCGGCCTGGCCGCGGCGCTGGCCGCCGCCAAGAGCGGGGCACGCGTGATCGTCGCCGACGAGCAGGAAGAGATGGGCGGCTCGCTGCTCGACTCCCGCGAGCTGCTCGACGACAAGCCGGCCGACCAGTGGGTCGCCGAGACCGTCGAGGCGCTGTCCGGCATGGACAACGTGACCCTGCTGCCGCGCACCACCGCCAACGGCTATCACGATCACAACTTCGTGACCCTGCACGAGCGCCGTACCGAGCACCTGGCCGATACCGCGCCGCTCAAGGACGGTCGTCGTCAGGCCCGTTCGCGGCTGCACCGCGTGCGTGCCGGCCGCGTCGTGCTGGCCACCGGCGCCCACGAGCGTCCGCTGGTCTACGGCAACAACGACGTGCCGGGCAACATGCTGGCCGGTGCCGTCTCCACCTACATCCGCCGCTACGGCGTGGTGCCGGGCAACAAGCTGGTGCTTTCCACCAGCAACGATCACGGCTACCGCGCGGCGCTGGACTGGGCCGAGGCCGGCCGTGACGTGGTCGCCATCGCTGACGCCCGGGCCAATCCTGACGGCGAGCTGGTCGAGCAGGCCCGCGCCAAGGGCATCCGCATCATCGCCGGCTCCGCGGTCGTCGAGGCCAAGGGCGACTCCCGGGTCAGCGCCGCGCGCATCGCCAAGGTCGACCTCCAGGGCTTCCGCGTGGTCGGCGGCTCCGAGACCCTGAGCTGCGACACCATTGCCAGCTCCGGCGGCTACAGCCCGGTCATCCACCTGGCGTCCCACACCGGCAGCCGGCCGACCTGGAACGAGGAGCTGCTCGGCTTCGTCCCGAACACCGTGAAGGGCGTCGCCGCCGCCGGTGGCGCGCGTGGCGTCTATGCCACCGGCGCGGTGCTGGCCGAAGGCGTCGAGGCCGGGCTGGACGCGGCCACCGAGTCCGGCTTCGAGGCCGCCTCCGTGAGCCTGCCCCAGGTCGCCGAGCGCCGTGACGGCGCCGCCGTGGCGCTCTACCAGGTGCCCCACGAGAAGGCGACCCTGCGCGCGCCGAAGCAGTTCGTCGACCTGCAGAACGACGTCACCGCGGCCGGCATCGAAGTGGCCACCCGCGAGGGCTTCGAGTCCATCGAGCACGTCAAGCGCTACACCGCCATGGGCTTCGGCACCGACCAGGGCAAGCTCGGCAACATCAATGGCATGGCCATCGCCGCCCGCGTCCTGGGTCGCTCGATCCCCGAGGTGGGCACCACGGTGTTCCGTCCCAACTACACCCCGGTGACCTTCGGCAGCATCGTCGGCCGTCACTGCGGCGAGCTGTTCGATCCCGAGCGCTACACCGCCATGCACCAGTGGCACGTGGAGCAGGGCGCCGCGTTCGAGGAAGTCGGCCAGTGGATGCGTCCCTGGTACTTCCCGCGCAAGGTCAACGGCAAGACCGAGACCATGCACGAGGCGGTGGTTCGCGAGTGCCGGGCGGTGCGCGAGAAGGTCGGCATCCTCGATGCCTCCACCCTGGGCAAGATCGACATCCAGGGCCCGGACGCGCGCGAGTTCCTGGGTCGCGTCTACACCAACAAGTGGGCCAAGCTGGCCCCCGGCCGCGTCCGCTACGGCCTGATGTGCAAGGACGACGGCATGGTGTTCGACGACGGCACCACCAGCTGCCTCGGCGACAACCACTTCCTGATGACCACCAGCACTGGCGGCGCCGCCACCGTGCTCGAGTGGCTGGAAGTCTGGCACCAGACCGAGTGGCCGGAACTGGACGTCTACTTCAACTCCGTGACCGATCACTGGGCGACCATGACCATCACCGGTCCGGAAGCGCGCAAGCTGATGGAAGAGGTCACCACCGAGGTCGATCTCGACAAGGACAGCTTCAAGTTCATGGACTGGAAGGAAGGCAAGGTCGCGGGCGTGCCGGCGCGCATCTTCCGTATCTCCTTCACCGGTGAACTGGCCTACGAGATCAACGTCCAGGCCAACTACGCCCTGCACGTCTGGGAGACGCTGTTCGCCCATGGCGACAAGTACGGCCTGACGCCGTACGGCACCGAGACCATGCACGTGCTGCGCGCCGAGAAGGGCTTCATCATCGCTGGTCAGGACACTGACGGCTCGGTGACCCCGGAAGACCTCGGCATGCACTGGGCGATCGGCTACGACAAGCCGTTCTCCTGGATCGGCAAGCGTGCCCTGACGCGTCCGGACACCTCGCGCGAGAACCGCAAGCAGATGGTCGGCCTCAAGCCGAAGGATCCGAAGGTGGTGCTGGAGGAGGGCGCGCAGATCGTGCTCGACCCGAACCATTCGATCCCGATGCCGATGGAAGGTCACGTGACCTCCAGCTACTACAGCCCGACCCTGGAATCAGGCTTCGCCCTGGGCGTGGTCAAGGGCGGTCACAAGAAGATGGGCGAGACCGTCTATCTGCCCATGGCCGACGGCCAGGTCCATGAGGCCGAGATCGTCAGCCCCATCTTCCTCGATCCCAAGGGAGAGCGTCAGAATGTCTAACGTTGCCACCTTCGATACCAATACCGAGGCCAAGATCCCGGTCGAATCGCCGCTCGCCTACAGCTATCGTCGTTCGGGGGCTCCGGCCCCCACCGCCAAGAGCCAGGTGGTGCTGCGCGAGAAGCCCTTCCTTGGGCACCTGGTGCTGCGTGGCGGCGCCGTGGTGCTCGATGGCGCGGTGCGCGGGGTGCTCGGCATCTCCCTGCCGGGCGAGCCCCAGGGCCTGGTCCATGACGACGAGGGCAAGCGTTCGATCCAGTGGATCTCCCCGGACGAGTGGCTGGTCATCGTGCCCGGCGGCGAGGAGTTCGAGCTGGAAAACCGCCTGCGTGCGGCGCTGGGCGACGCCCACTTCGCGATCAGCAACGTCAGCGGCGGCCAGACTCTGGTCGAGCTCGAGGGTGAGGCCGCCCGCGAGGTGCTGATGAAGTCGGTGGTCTACGACGTCCATCCGAGCCACTTCCCGGTCGGCAAGGGCGTGACCACCATCTTCGCCAAGACCACCGTGGTCCTTCGCCGTCCGAGCGAGGAGCGCTGGGAGCTGGTGGTGCGCCGCAGCTTCGCCGACTACACCTATCGCTGGCTGCTGGATGCCGGTGACGAGTACGCTATCGGCGTCGAGCGCTGAGCGCGCCCGTCATTCAGCCGTGGTACAAGATCAGGCCGGGGCTCGCCCCGGCCTGCTTACGTCAGGAGACCTCCCATGAGCCGTAGCGCCGATACCTGGATTCTCACCGCCCAGTGCCCCAGCCGCCTGGGCACCGTCGACGTGGTGACCCGCTTCCTGAAGGAGAGCCGCTGCTACATCACCGAGCAGCAGTCCTTCGACGACCATCACGGCGAGCGCTTCTTCATCCGCACCGAGTTCCGCCCGCTGGAGCCCGACTTCGATGCCGAGGCCTTCCAGGCCGCCTTCGCCGCCCGGGCCGCCGAGTTCGAGATGGCCTTCGAGCTGACCGCCCCGGATGCGCGGATGCCGGTGGTGATCATGGTCTCCAAGGCGGATCACTGCCTGAACGACCTGCTGTATCGCTATCGCACCGGCCAGCTGCCGATCGAGATTCGCGCGGTGGTCTCCAACCACCCGGATCTCCAGCCGTTGGCCGACTGGCACGGGCTGCCGTACTACCATTTCCCGATCACCGCCGAGACCAAGGCCGAGCAGGAGGCCCGGGTGTGGGAGGTGGTCGAGGAGACCGGCGCCGAGCTGGTGATCCTGGCCCGCTACATGCAGGTGCTCTCCAGCGACATGTGCGAGAAGCTCTCCGGTCGCGCGATCAACATCCATCACTCGCTGCTGCCGGGCTTCAAGGGGGCCAAGCCCTATCACCAGGCCTTCGAGAAGGGCGTCAAGCTGGTCGGTGCCACCGCGCACTACATCAACGACGATCTGGACGAGGGGCCGATCATCACTCAGGGCGTGGAGCCGGTTGGTCACGCCGACGATCCCGAGGATCTGGTGGCCAAGGGCCGTGACATCGAGTGCATGACCCTGGCGCGTGCGGTGGATGCCCACGTGGCGCGTCGCGTGTTCCTGCACGGTCGCCGCACGGTGGTGTTCTCGCGCTAGGAAAGCCAGGGGGCAGGGGCGGCAGATCGAGTGCCTCTGATGCCTGCCGCCCGCGCCGTCGATGCCCACGTGGCGCGTCGGGTGTTGCTGCACGGTCGCCGCACGGTGGTGTTCTCGCGCTAGCCTCCCGGTTCGCGCTTTAGGCCCCCCTGGCGGCCTTGCACGGCCATCGCCTCCCCGGCGATGGCCGTCGTCTTTTTCGTTCTCGACTGCCCCGCCTTCTCTTCCGTCGTGCCCTCCCGTCACTCGTTCAATAGTCGTAGGGACGGTTTTGCGCCTGCGCCGCCCCTGAGCCTGAATTGTTATATATAACAGCATGTTACTTCGTTATCGGTGCGTATCGTTGAGCGATGTACGTTGAAAGTCGCTGTTGGCCGGGGTCTCCGGGGACACTACGTTTTGATGCGGAAGGTATTTCCAGAGACAGGGATCGTGTTGCCCATGCCGTCGGCGTCCCTCGGGCGCCGGCGGCATGGGGTGAAGCCAGAAGAAACAACAACAAGCCCTCCGTTCTCGCGCCGTGCGAGACGGACGCAACACCAACGAGGAGTCTTCGCCATGCAAGACGACCAGCAGCCCAAGCGCACTTCGTCCGCTAGCGTCGCGACATCGGGCAGCGGTGCCGGCAATCGTCGCAACTTCCTGAAGGCCGCCGCGATCGGCTCGGCGGCGGCCGTGGCGGCCCCCTGGATCGGCAATGTCCAGGCTCAGCAGGGCATTCGCATCCGCATGCAGTCCTCCTGGCAGCCGGGGACCGTGGGCTACCGCACCTTCGAGGCCTGGGCCAACGGCGTGGTCGAGGCCACCAGCGGCGAGGTCAGCATCGAGCCTTTCCCCGCCGGTGCCGTGGCCGGGGCCTTCGAGGTTGCCGATGCGGTGCGCAACGGCGTGCTCGACGGTCAGAACTGGTTCACCGTCTACTGGCCCGGCAAGATGCCGGCCGGCGTCTTCCTCACCGCCTTCCCCATGGGCCTGTCGCTGCCCCACCAGTGGGACATGATGTTCGGCGCCTACGGCGGCTTCGGCATCGCCAAGGAGCTCTATCGCAAGCAGGGCCAGGAGCTGCTGGGCTACGTTCACCACGACCTCAACCTGATCCACTCCAAGGTGCCGCTGAGAAGCTTCGACGACTTCGACGGGGTCAAGATCCGCATGCCCGGCGGCATCGTCGCCGAGACCTTCGCCGAGATGGGCGCGCGCACCACGCTGCTGCCCGGTTCCGAGGTCTATCCGGCGCTGGAGAAAGGCACCATCGATGCCGCCGACTTCACCGGGGCGGCGGTCAACTACGAGCTCGGTTTCTGGCAGGTGGCCGACTACATCATCATGGGCCCGCCCTCCACGCCCTGCCTGCACCAGGCGGTCGACCTGATGGACATCTCGGTCAATCGCCGTGTCTTTGAACGCATGTCGCCCCAGGTGCAGGACCTGATGCACGACCTGGTGGCGGGCTATTCCCGCGAGCACTACGCGGCGATCCAGAAGGCCAACGCCGAGGCCTGGCCCAAGTACCGCGAGAAGGGCGTCGAGATCATTCACCTCTCCGAGGAGGATGCCGTCCGCTTCCGCGAGGTCGCCATCCCGCTGTGGTTCAAGTGGGCCAACAAGGACCCTGACGCCGCGCGCATGTTCCGGGCCCACCTGAGGACCATGATGGATCCGGCGGTGGCGCTGATCACCGAGGACGACATCAAGGACTTCGAACTCAACGTCTGATCCCTCTGCTTGCTTCATCCGGGGGCTGTGGGCCGAGCGCCGCAGCCCCGGTTTGCATGGGCGCCATGCCCTCAACCCTGCATCCCGTCGGCTAGATGATCCGTCGCCATCGCCGGGAAGCGATGGTATCGCGGAGGAGTTTTCATGAATCTCGAGATCAATTTCGTTCTGCCGCACTGGCTCTACTGGTCGGCACTGTTCTTCCTGCCGCTGCTGGTGATGTGGCTCGTCGACCGCAGTTTCCGGCGCGGCGGCACCATCAGCGGCGGCGACACCGGCGAGGTCCCCGGCGAGGCGCCGGTGGCGCGCTACCATCCCCCGGGCAACCTCTTCACCGCCCTGGTCGACCGCATCTCCGGTTTCTTCGGCCGCTACGTGGCCTACTGGGCGCTGATCGCCCCCTTCGTGTTCGCCTACGAAGTGCTGATGCGCTATGCCTTCAATTCGCCGACCAACTGGGCCCACGAGTCGATGACCCTGATGTTCGGCATGCAGTACCTGATCGCCGGGGCCTTCGCCCTGCGCGAGGGCGGGCACGTGCGCGTCGATATCCTCTACCAGCGTGCCCGGCCAGTGAACAAGGCGGCGCTGGACCTGCTGACCTCGGTGTCCTTCTTCATCTTCACCATCGCGCTGCTGGTGACCGGCTGGAAGTTCTTCTCCCAGTCGGTGAGTGACCGTTTCTTCTTCGGCGCCAGCTATGCCAACGAGACGTCCTTCACCGAGTGGGCGATCCAGTTCTATCCGGTGAAGTTCATGCTGTTCTTCGGGGCGCTGCTGCTGCTGCTCCAGGGCATCGCCCAGCTGATCCGTGACGTCCAGGCCTTCCGCCACCATCGACGGGCGCATGGCGGCAGCCATACCTTCTCGACCCTGCTGATCGCGCTGGGCATCGTCCTCGGGGCGTGGGTGCTGTTCGAGATGGTCAACATCGCCACCACCGACTACCAGAGCCTGGCCGGCAGCCTCGAGAACAGCCTCAGCGGCCTGGGCATCGGCGGCCTGACCCTGGTGATGTTCGGCACCCTGATGGTGGTGCTGGTGGCGGGCCTGCCGCTGGCCTTCGTCACCGGCGGCCTGGGGGTGGCCTTCCTCTACCTGGTGGGCGATCAGCACATGCTCAACCTGATGCCGTCGCGCATCTTCCCGATGATGACCAACTACCAGCTGTCGGCCATTCCGCTGTTCATCTTCATGGCCTCGGTGCTGGAGAAGGCCGGGATCATCGAGGAGCTGTTCGACGTCGTCTACAAGTGGATGGGCGGCCTGAAGGCGGGCCTGGCCATCGCCACCGTCATCGCCTCCACGCTGCTCGCCGCGATGGTCGGCGTGATCGGCGCCGCGGTGGTGACCATGGGCCTGATCGCCCTGCCGGCGATGCTCAAGCGCCACTACGACCCGGAGATCGCCATCGGTTCGATCATGGCCGGCGGTACCCTGGGCATCCTGATTCCGCCGTCGATCCTGGCGATCATCTACGGCGTCATCGCCCAGCAGTCGGTGGGTGAACTCTACCTCGGTTCGCTGATTCCCGGCCTGCTGCTGGCCTTCATGTACGGCTTCTATTGCTGGATGCGCGGCACCCTGAACATCAAGATGGCGCCGCCGATGCCGGTGGAGGACCGGGTCGACATGAAGGAGAAGCTGCGCCTGCTGCGCAACATGCTGGCCCCCATCGTACTGGTGGTGCTGGTGCTGGGCATCATCTTCACCGGCATCGCCACGCCGGTGGAGGCGGCCGGCATCGGGACCTTCGGCGCGCTGGTCGTGGCGGCGCTGCACAAGCGCCTGACCTGGCCCAACCTGCACGCCGCCTGCATGACCACCCTGGTCGCCTCGGCGATGGTGATGTGGATCATCTTCGGCGCCAGCATCTTCGTCGGCTTCTACATCCTCCAGGGCGGCCAGACCTTCGTGCAGGAGCTGATCTCCGGCGCGGGGCTCGGCCCCTACGCGGTGCTGGCACTGATGATGGTGCTGCTGGTGGCGCTGGGCATGTTCCTCGACTGGGTGGGCATCCTGCTGCTGGCGGTGCCGATCTTCGTGCCGCTGATCCAGTCGATGAGCTTCGACGGGGTGTTCGGGCTGCCCGGCGTGTCGCCCGCCGACGTGTCGCTGTGGTTCGGGGTCATCTACCTGGTGAACATGCAGATGTCCTTCCTCAGTCCGCCGTTCGGCTACGCACTGTTCTACATCAAGGGGGTGTGCCCGCCGCACATCACCATGGGGCAGATCTTCCGTTCGTCCTTCCCGTTCCTGGGCATCCAGGCCCTGGGGCTGATCCTGGTGATCCTGTTCCCGGCGCTGGTCACCTGGCTGCCGAATCTCGCCTACGGCTAGGCGACGACGCGTGCCACCACCGACGATGCTCCCGACCGGGAGCGTCGTCTTTTCAAACTGTTACACGATGGTGGTGAACCCTTGTCGACGTGGCTCGTCACAGGAGGGCACCCCACGCATGCAAGACAATGTTTTCGGAGGTATCTATGCAACGTATCACCGCCCTGTTTTCCGCCGCCCTGCTCAGTGCCGGCATGATGAGCTCCATGGCGTATGCACAGGACAGTGCCGATGCCACCGCCAGCCAGGGCCAGGCCCCGGCCGAGGCGCAGGCCGCGACCCAGAACTTCTCCGACGCCCAGCTGCAGAAGTTCGCCGATGCCTCCGAGGAAATCGCGGTGATCTCCCAGGATTACACCCAGCAGCTGCAGAACGCCGAGGGTGAAGAGGCCCAGCAGCAGGTCCGCCAGGAAGCCAACGACCAGATGGTCGAGGCGGTCCAGAACAGCGGCCTCGAAGTGGAGACCTTCAACGCCATCGGCCAGGCGATCCAGCAGGATCCCGAGCTGATGCAGCGCGTCCAGGGCATGGCCCAGGGCAGCGGCGAGTCCGCTTCCTGATCCCGTCCTCCCGCGAGATCCCTGTGCGATGAAAGGCCGCCCCTCGGGGCGGCCTTTCCGCGTTCCGGCCCCCGTGATACAAGCTCTTTACACCGTCCTCGGCGCCTTTCAGACTTGGCCTATCCTCAACGACCGGGTAGGCACTGGGCCATGGATGTGGAACTGCTGGAAATTCGCCAGCATCTCGGGCGTTTCCCGCCCTTCGAGACGCTGTCCGACGAACTGCTCGACGAGGTGGCGAGCAACGTCCAGGTGGCCTACTTCAAGGCCGACACCGATATCCTGACGCTCGACCAGGAGCTCCACGAGCTGTGCTACATCCGCAGCGGCGCGGTGGAGGTCTATCGTCGCGGCGGGGAGCTCTACAACCGCCGGGGCGAGGGCGAGATCTTCGGCCAGTTCAGCCTGCTGCGGAACAACCGGGTCCGCTATCCCGTGCGGGCCATGGAAGACTCGCTGATCTACTTCATCCCCGAGACGGTCTTCCAGCATCTCTGCCAGGCCGACGACGACTTCGCCGACTTCGTCGAGCTGCAGCGCCCGCGGCTCGAGAGCGCGGTCGAGGAGCAGAAGAAGAACAACGACATGATGATCACCCGGGTGCGCAAGCTGGTCACGCGCTACCCGCTGATGGTCGAGGCCTCGACCACCGTCCAGGAGGCCGCCCGTCAGATCACCGACTTCCAGGCCTCGGCGGTGCTGGTGCTCGACTACCCCGGCGAAGAGGACAATCCGCGCTACACCTTCCGCGACAGCGAGGAGCGTGCCTGGCAGCTGCGTGGCATCCTCACCGACAGCGACTTCCGCACCCGGGTGGTGGCGGAAGGCCTGTCGCCGGAGACGCCGGTCGGCGAGGTGGTGGCCGGCAACGTCATCGCCGTGCAGTCCGACGAGTCGGTGCAGGAGGCGATGCTGGTCATGCTGCGCTACAACATTCACCACCTGCCGGTGATGTATCGCCGCCGCCCGGTGGGCATCGTGCACCTCTCGGACATCATCCGCTACGAGACCCAGAGCAGCCTGTACCTGGTCAGCAACATCTTCCACCAGCCCAACGCCGAGGGCCTGGCACGGCTGGCGCCGGACGTCAGTGCGGCCTTCGTGCGCATGGTCGAGGAGGGCGCCGACTCGCGCATGGTGGGCAGCGCCCTGTCGACCATCGGGCGCAGCTTCACCCGCCGCCTGCTGGAGCTGGGCGAGGAGCGCTTGGGGCCGCCGCCGGTGCCCTACTGCTTCATGGCGATGGGCTCCATGGCCCGCAACGAGCAGTCGATCGCCACCGACCAGGACAATGCCCTGGTGCTGTCCGACGATTTCGATCCCGAGCAGCACGACGCTTACTTCCTCGAGCTGGCCCAGTTCGTCAGCGATGGCCTGGATGCCTGCGGCTACCCCTACTGCAAGGGCGACATCATGGCCACCAACCCGAGCTGGCGCCAGCCCCTGTCGGTGTGGAAGCGCTACTTCACCGAGTGGATCGAGCAGCCCAATCCCGAGCGGCTGCTGCACAGCTCGATCTTCTTCGATCTTGACGCCGTCTACGGGGAGAACGTGCTGGTGGAGCAGCTCCAGGACCTGGTGGCCTATCAGGCCGCACGGCATCCGCGCTTCCTGGCGGCGATGGCCCGCAACGCCCTGAACCGCACCCCGCCGCTGGGTTTCTTCCGCACCTTCGTGATGGAGAAGGACGGCAAGCACAACAACTCGATCAACCTGAAGCGCCGCGGCACCGCGCCGATGGTCGACCTGATCCGGGTGCACGCCCTGGCCTGCGGCTCCAGCGCCCAGAACAGCTTCGACCGGCTCGACGACATCGATCGCACCCAGCTGCTGGCCCCGGGGGTCAGCGATCGCCTGCGCTACGCCCTGGAGTTTCTGTCGATGTCGCGCATTCGCCACCAGGTGATCGACATCCAGCACGACCAGACGCCGGACAACAACATCGAGCCGGAGAACGTCTCGAGCAGCGAGCGTCATCACCTCAAGGATGCCTTCCAGGCGTTGAGCCACGCCCAGAAGTTCCTCAAGTTCCGCTACCCGATGCCCTCGCGGGCCAAATGAGCGAGGTGCCCGGATGCTGATGCGACGCAGGACCCAGATACCCGACTGGACGAGCTACCTGGCGCATCGCGCCGCGGCTGCCCAGGACCCGCGACTGTCGCGCTTCTTCACCGCCGGGGCCCCGGCGCCGGAGACGCCGATCGGCGAAGCCCCGCTGGTGGCGCTGGACATGGAGACCACCGGGCTCGATGCCCGGCGCAACTCCATCGTCAGCATCGGCCTGGTGCCTTTCACCCTGGGGCGTATCGCCGTCACCGAGCGTCGCTACTGGATCGTGCGCCCGCGGCGTACGCTGAACGCCGAGTCGGTGACCTTTCACCACATCACCCATGCCGACATTGCCAACGCCCCGGAGCTGGGCGACATCCTGGAGGACCTGCTCGATGCCCTGGCCGGTCGGCTGGCGGTGGTGCACTACCGTCACATCGAGCGCCCGTTCCTCGACGTGGCCGTCAAGGCGCGGCTGGGGGAGGGCGTGGTCTACCCGATGATCGACACCATGTCGCTCGAGGCGCGCATCCACCGCCAGTCGCTGGTGGCGCGCTTCAAGCGCTGGATCGGGCGGCCGCCGGCCTCCATCCGCCTGTTCGACAGCCGCGCTCGCTACGGGTTGCCACCCTACCAGGGCCACCATGCGCTGACGGATGCGCTGGCCACCGCGGAGCTGCTGCAGGCGCAGATCGCCCACCACTACAGTCCCGAGACGCCGGTGGGCACGATCTGGAGCTGATCCGGGCCGGCGCAAGGCGGCAAGGGCCCCGGCGAGTCGTTAGTAATCGATGCCGCGTCGTGCCTCCAGGCCCGCATTGAAGGCGTGGCGCACCTCCGTCATCTCGGTGATGGTGTCGGCCATGGCCTGAAGCTCGCGGTGGGCGTTGCGCCCGGTGACGATCACCGTCTGCTCGACGGGACGGTTCTCCAGTGCCTGCCTGACCGTGGCGATGTCCAGGTAGCCGAACTTGAGCATGTAGGTGATCTCGTCGAGCACCACCAGGTAGACCTCGGGATCGGCGAGCATTCGCGCCGCCTCGGCCCATACCTCGCGGCAGGCCTGGGTATCGCTCTCGCGGTTCTGGGTCTCCCAGGTGAACCCGGTGGCCATGATCGCCACCTCGAGGTGGCGATCGTCCTCGAGCCGGTTGCGTTCGCCGCATTCCCACTGGCCCTTGATGAACTGCACCACGCCGACGCGATAGCCGTAGCCCAGCGCGCGAGTGACGGTGCCCCAGGCGGCGGTGGTCTTGCCCTTGCCGTTGCCGGTGAACACCAGCAGCTGGCCGCGGCGCTCGTCGGCGGCGGCGACCTTCTCGTCGACGCGGGACTTGAGGGTCTGCATGGCCTTGCGGTGGCGCTCGTCACGTTCGCTCATCTCGGCTCCTGTTCGTGTCGTGGGTCGGGCAGGCAGCCTACCCCAGGCGGCGAGCGGCGTCAGCCGCCGGCCACAGAGGGATGAGTCGAGTGCGGCATGGTGCGGTCGCAGACTGAAAAGATTTCATCGCTGTCGCCAAAGACAGCGTCATCCGACGACGTCAGAATCCGCAGGGAGTGACCCTGGAAGCCCTGTCATGTCTGCGATCCTGCGTACCGCGACCGCTCGCGATCTCGACGCGCTCTACGCCCTCGAGCAACTGGCCTTCAGCGGCGACCGCTTCACGCGCCGCCAGCTCTGGCACCTGCTCAACCGGGCCCATGCCCTGACGCTTTTGGCCGTGGACGAGGACGGCGCGCTGCTCGGCTACGGCACCCTGCTGTTTCGCCTGGGCAGCGAGCAGACCCGGCTCTATTCGTTCTGCGTGCATCCCCAGGCCCGCGGCGGCGGCCTGGGGCGCCGCATGCTCGAGCGGCTCGAGGGCATGGCCTGGGAGCAGGGCTGCGACTGGCTGGTGCTCGAGGTGCGCGTCGACAATCAGGCGGCGCTGACGCTCTATCGGGGCTCGGGCTTCGTGCCGAGCGACTGGATGGCCGACTATTACGAGGACGGCTGTGCGGCCTGGCGGATGAGCAAGGCGCTGTTCGCCGGCCCCGAGGCCCAGGCCGGCTAGGTGCGGCCGGCCAGGTGCGGCCGGCTAGGCGCCGTGGCCCGTCGCGCTTAGAATGGCGCCATCGTTCATCATCGGGAATCCGCCATGCCCTCCTTCGATATCGTCTCCGAATTCGACAAGCACGAGGCGAGCAACGCCGTCGACCAGGCCAACCGCGAGCTGCAGAGCCGCTTCGACTTCAAGGGCGTGACGGCCTCCTTCGCGCTCGAGGGCGAGACCGTCACCCTCGAGGCCGAGGTCGACTTCCAGCTGCGCCAGATGCTCGACATGCTGCGCAACAAGCTGATCGGCCGTGGCATCGATCCGCGCTGCCTGGAGATCGACGACCCCGAACTCTCCGGCGTTCGCGCCCGGCAGGCGGTGCGCCTCAAGCAGGGCCTGGAGCAGAAGGAGGCCAAGGACATCGTCAAGCGCATCAAGGACACCAAGCTCAAGGTCCAGGCCCAGATTCAGGGCGAGAAGGTGCGCGTCACCGGCAAGAAGCGCGACGACCTGCAGCAGGTCATGGCCCTGCTGAAGGGCGAGGACGGTCCCGACCTGGCGCTGCAGTTCGACAACTTCCGCGACTGAGCCCGTCATCGACACGCGGCCATAGCCCCGGGCCGTCATCCTCATTGGCGATGGCGATTGGCAGCGGGGGGTGGCTTGGGCTTCAATAGAGACGTGCCTGTCGCCAAAGGAGTGAGCGCTCGATGTCCCAAGCGCGCCGCATCTTCTACCTGATCCTCGCCGGGACCAGCTTCGCCCTGGGCGTGATCGGCGCCTTCCTGCCGCTGATGCCCACCACCTGCTTCATGCTGGTGGCGGTGTGGGCAGCCTCCCGGGGCTCGCCGCGCTTCGCCGGCTGGATTCGTGCGCACCCGCGCTTCGGCCCCACCATCGTGGCCTGGGAATCCGAGCGGGCGATCCCCCGCCATGCCAAGTGGCTGGCCGGAGGCATGCTGCTGTTCTCGATGGTGGTGCTGGCCCTGGTGATCGGCGCGCTGTGGCTGAAGCTGGTGCTGATCCTCGGTCTGGCCGGGCTCGCCGGCTGGATCCTGACCCGCCCGGAGCCGGTCGTCGACTCCTGAGTGTCCCTCGGGCGGTATCGCCGTACCCCGTAGCGGAGTTGACGACGGCACTTTGAGGTCGAGGCAGAGAGGGCCGTACAATGGCCGGCAACCTTCACAGGAGCCATCCTCGATGTCCGAACCCCAGCCGATCCATCTCAGCGATTATCGTCCCCCCGCCTACCGCGTCACCCACACCGAGCTGACCTTCGACCTCGATCCCTCGGCCACCCGGGTGAAGGCGCGCCTGCACGTGGAGCGCCACCCGGAGCGCGAGGCCGGCGAGCCGCTGGAGCTCGACGGCGAGCAGCTGGCACTGAAGGCCATCGCCATCGACGGCCAGCCGCTGGGCGACGACGAGTATGCGCTGACCGAGAGCGGCCTGCGCATCGAGCGGGCGCCGGAACGTTTCCTGCTGGACACCGAGGTCGAGATCGCCCCCGAGGCCAATACCGCCCTGGAGGGCCTCTACCAGTCCGGCGGCATGTTCTGCACCCAGTGCGAGGCCGAGGGCTTCCGGCGGATCACCTTTTACCCGGATCGTCCCGACGTCATGGCGACCTTCTCCACCACCGTGATCGGCCGCCTCGACCGCGAGCCGGTGCTGCTCTCCAACGGCAACCCGGTGGAGCGTGGCGAGCTGCCGAACGGCCGCCACTTCGTGACCTGGGAAGATCCGCATCCCAAGCCCTGCTACCTGTTCGCGCTGGTGGCCGGCGATCTCGAGAAGGTCGAGGATCGCTTCACCACCATGAGCGGCCGCGAGGTGACGCTGCAGATCTGGGTCGAAGAGGAGAACCTCGGCAAGACCGATCACGCCATGGCCTCGCTCAAGCGCGCCATGCGCTGGGACGAGGAGACCTATGGCCGCGAGTACGACCTCGACCTGTTCATGATCGTGGCGGTCAACGACTTCAACATGGGCGCCATGGAGAACAAGGGGCTCAACATCTTCAACTCGGCGGCGGTGCTGACCCATCCGCACACCGCTACCGATGCCGCCTTCCAGCGCGTCGAGGGCATCGTCGCCCACGAGTACTTCCACAACTGGTCCGGCAACCGCGTTACCTGCCGCGACTGGTTCCAGCTGTCGCTGAAGGAGGGCTTCACCGTCTTCCGCGACCAGACCTTCAGTGCCGACACCAACTCCGCGCCGGTGAAGCGCATCGAGGACGTGTCCTTCTTCCGCACCGCCCAGTTCGCCGAGGATGCCGGCCCCACCGCCCACCCCGTGCGGCCGGACCACTACATCGAGATCGGCAACTTCTACACCCTGACCATCTACGAGAAGGGCGCCGAGATCGTGCGCATGTTGCGCAACCTGGTGGGCTGGGAGGCCTTCCGCCGCGGCAGCGACCTGTACTTCTCGCGCTTCGACGGGCAGGCGGTGACCATCGAGGACTTCGTGGCCTGCATGGCCGAGGCGTCCGGTCAGGACCTCGACCAGTTCATGCGCTGGTACTCCCAGGCCGGCACCCCTGAGATCGACGCCCACGGCGAATACGACTATGCCAACGGCGCCTATCGGCTGCTGCTGCGCCAGCGCACCCCGGCCACGCCAGGGCAGCCCGACAAGGCGCCGCAGCATATCCCGATCCGCCTGGGCCTGGTCGGCACCAAGAGCGGCCGCGACCTGCGCCTGACCCTGGACGGCGAGCCGCTCGGCACCGACGGGGTGATCCACCTGCGCGAGGAGGAGCAGGAGTTCGTCTTCACCGACGTGGAGGAGGCCCCGGTGCCGTCGCTGGCGCGCGGCTTCTCGGCGCCGGTCAAGCTCAATTTCCCTTACTCGCGCGAGGACCTGGCCTTCCTGCAGACCCATGACAGCGACGGCTTCAATCGCTGGGACGCCGGCCAGCGCCTGGCGCTGCTGGCGCTGGACGACCTGATCGCCGCGCATCGCAACGGCGTCGAGAAGGTCATGGACCCGCGGGTGGTGGAGGCCTTCCGTGAGCTGCTCAAGCGCGAGACCGACGACAAGGCGGTGCTGGCCGAGATGCTCACGCTGCCCTCCGAGGCCTATATCGCCGAGCAGCAGCCGCTGGTCGACGTGGACGCCATCCACGCCGCCCGCCAGTTCGTGAAGCAGTCGCTGGCGATGGCCCTGCGCGACGACTTCCTGCGCGTCTATCAGGAGAACGTCGGCGACGCCCCCTATGCACCGGAGCCCGAGCAGATCGCCGCGCGCAGCCTCAAGAACGTGGCACTGTCGTACCTGGTCAGCATCGAGGACGAGGAGGGCATCGAGCTGGCCCGCCGCCAGTTCGAGGCCGACCACAACATGACCGACGTGCGCGCCGCCCTGACGCTGCTGGTGCATTCCAGCCGCGACGAACTGGCCGACCCGGCGCTGCGCACCTTCGGCGAGAAGTGGGCCCACGACCCGCTGGTCATGGACCAGTGGTTCAGCGTCCAGGTGTCCCGCCCGCAGTCCGATGCCCTGGAGCGGGTCAAGTTCCTGATGGACCACCCGGCCTTCTCGCTGACCAACCCCAACAAGGTCCGCGCGCTGATCGGCGCCTTCGCCCAGAACCGGGTCAACTTCCACCGCCTCGACGGCGAGGGCTACCGGCTGCTGGCCGACGTGGTCATCGAGCTCAACCGCCTGAACCCCGAGATCGCCTCGCGGCTGGTGACCCCGCTGACCCGCTGGCGCCGCTTCGACGAGACCCGCCAGGAACTCATGAAGGGCGAGCTCGAGCGCATCCGCGAAGAAAAACTCTCGCCGAACGTGTATGAGGTGATCGAGAAAGCCCTCGCCTGACGAAAAGGAAGATTGACTACTGCGCTCGACGACCCACAAGGATGTGGGAAGTGCGTTGGTTCGTAGGGAACCAACCTAGCGATCCTGGCTGCCGGCGGTGCCGAAGCGTCGGACCGTCGCTATCCTCGTAGCAGGCTACACTCCGGTAGCTCCGCTCCGGCGGCAGCCAGCCTCTCGTCGCTCGTGACGCAATCTTCTCTTTTCGTGATTGTTTAGATGACAGACAGAAAGACGCCGCCCGGAAGGGCGGCGTCTTTGTTTCATCAGCAAGAACTGAACTGGGCGTGTAGGCTGTGCGTCGCGAGCGCAGCCGCTCAGCCACCGCCCAGCTAGTTGATCAGCCAGCTCAGCACGCTGATGCCGAGGATCACCCAGATCAGGGTGGCGACCACGGCTCGCCGGCGCAGGGCCGAGAAGGCCTTCCACAGCAGCCACAGGCCGAGCACCAGTACCAGCAGGCTGAGCAGGTTGGCGGGAATGCCGAGGCCCCCGGCGATGCCGCCGATCAGGCTGCTGGCGGCGTCGTCCAGGCCGTTCAGGCCGGCGCTGAGCGCATCGACGATGAAGCGGATGACGTGGCCGATGAACTGGCCGATCGCGGTAAAGAAATCGTTCATGCGCGGGAGATCTCGAGACGAAGGGCGTCGGGGACGGCGCCATAGGGTACCACGCCCGCCGGGGCGGGCGTGGTGGCCGTCAGCCCAGCTGACTGGTGCGCGAGCTGAGCCCGGCCTCCTCGGCGGCGCTGTCGGCCAGCGCGCGGCCGGCCTCGTCGTAGACGTGGAAGACCGCGCTGGCGCCGAGCTCGCGGATCGGCTCGATCTCCTCGGGATATTCCACCACCGCGGTGATGCGCCCGGGGAAGTGGCGCGAGCGCAGTTGTTTCAGGGCGGCCAGGTTACCGGCATGGTGAGGCATGGCCAGCACCACCAGGCGCACCTCGGAGGACATCAGCAGCTTGTCCCAGAACTCCGAGTCCACGGCGTCGCCTTCCAGGGCGTTGAAGCCCATGGCGGTGAGCCGCTCGATGCTCTTGGGGTTGCTGTCGATGCCCAGCACCTGCAGGCCGTACTCCTTCTGCAGGCGACGGTAGACGCCCTTGCCGATGCGGCCCATGCCCAGCACCACGGCCTCGGCGTCGCCGACCTCGATGGGGCGGTCGCTGGGGGTGAGGTCCCGTTCGTCGATCTCGGGCAGGCGCGGCTCCAGCCAGCGATAGAAACGCTCGCCGAAGCCGTTGACCACCGCCGAGGCGGCGAAGCTCAGTGCCACCGCCAGCGACAGCACCACCAGGAAGCGTTCCGGCAGCCAGCCCTCGGCGGTGGCGAGCGCCCCGACGATCAGGCCGAACTCCGAATAGTTGGTCAGGCTCAGGGCGGACAGCACCGAGGTACGGTGGCGCATGCGGAAACGCATGAACACCAGCTGGTAGAGCAGGCCCTTGAGCGGCAGGGCCAGCACCAGCAGCAGTGCGGTGCCGAGCAGCTCCCAGCTGGGCATGGCGGTCAGGCCCAGGCTCAGGAAGAAGCCTACCAGTAGCAGCTCCTTGAGGCTGAACATCGAGCGTGCCAGGGCCTGTGCGGCCGGGTGAGGCGCCAGCAGCAGGCCGATGACCAGCGCGCCCAGGTCGCCCTTGAGCCCCACTGCCGAGAACAGCGCATAGCCCATCACCAGCGCCAGCAGCATGCCGAACAGCATCTGCATCTCGCCGTGGCCCAGGCGGTCAAGCAGGGCGCGCAGCGCCGGGGCCAGGGGAATCAGCAGCAGCAGGCCCAGCGCCCAGGGGCTCGGCAGGGCGCCGGTGGAGGCGGTGAGGAAGACCACGGCGAAGATGTCCTGCATGATCAGCACGCCGATGGCCAGGCGGCCGTAGGCGGTCTGACTCTCACTGCGCTTCTCCAGCACCTTGACCACGAACACCGTGCTGGAGAACGACAGCGCGAAGCCCAGCAGGGCCAGGGTCGACCAGCCGGCCTCGGCCAGCAGCGGCAGGCTGAGCCATTTCAACAGCCCGAGCAGCGCCACCAGCGCCAGGCTGGAGAGCAGCATGTGCAGGGTGGCGCCACCCCAGACGTCGCGGCGCAGCAGGGTGCGGATGTCGAGCTTCAGGCCGATGCTGAACAGCAGCAGCGTGACGCCGACATCGGCCACCACCTCGAGCAGCGGGGTGGAGGTGAAGCCCAGGGCGTTGAGCACGAAGCCGCCGGCCAGGAAGCCTACCAGGGGCGGAAGGCGCAGGCACATGGCGGCGAGGCCGCCAAGGAAGGCCGCCAGGAGGAAGGCGGGTGCGATCATGACAACTCCCTATGTCGCGGTGGTCGATAAACGATGCGAGAAGACAGACAGTGTAAGGAAGTCATAGAGTGAATGGGATTCATCCATCGAGCATGCCGGCCGGCCGTGAATCGGCCATGACGACGATCAAGGACAAGGAACGCGAGACCATGGCAATGCTGATCCTCAACGGCAAGTCGGCGCAACTGCCGGCGGTGCGCCAGGCGGTGAGCGCCTGCCGCGAGGCCGGCGCCGAGCTCGCGGTGCGGGTCACCTGGGAGGCCGGGGACGCCGCGCGCATGGCGGAGCAGGCCGGGCGTGACGGCCTTCGGCGGGTGATCGTCGGCGGTGGCGACGGCACGATCAACGAAGCGGTCAACGGCCTGATGCGCCTGCCGGCAGAGGACCGCCCGGGGCTCGGCCTGCTGCCGCTGGGCAGCGCCAATGACCTGGCCGGTGCCCTGGGCCTTGCCCAGGACCCCTTGGCCGCGCTGAAGGCGGCGCTGTCGCTGCCGTTGCGGCCGGTCGACGTGCCGGCGCTCGACGGACGTTACTTCCTCAACATGGCCACCGGCGGCTTCGGCGCCGAGATCACCTCCTCGACGCCCAAGAGCCTCAAGCGACTGCTCGGCGGCGGGGCCTATTCCCTGATCGGAGCACTGAAGGCCTGGCAGTATCGTCCCTATCCGGTCCAGCTGCGCTGGGCGGAGGGCGAGCGCGAGGCGTCGCTGTTCGTGCTGGCGCTCGGCAACGGCACCCGCTCCGGTGGCGGTCAGCACCTGACGCCGGCGGCCCGCATCGATGACGGTCAGCTCGACGTGCTGATCCTGCGCGACTTCGCCTCGCTTGGCGACATGGTGCGGATGCGTCGCGAGCTTCAGCGTCGCCCGGGGGAGGGCACCTTCGTCGAGACCTTCCGTACCACCTGGCTCAGCGTCGAGGCGGACACCGACCTGCCGCTGACCCTGGACGGCGAACCCTGCCACCGCCGGGCCTTCCGGGTCGAGGTCGAGCCGCACGCGCTGTCGCTGGCGTTGCCGGACGACTGCCCGCTGCTGTCGAAGGAAGCGACTGGCCAGCCGGCCTCGGGCGCGGCATCATGAGGCCATCCTGGCTCAAGGAGACGTGCACATGTTGACCCCGTTCCATCTCGCCGTGCCGGTCCGCGACCTGGCCGAGGCGCGGCGCTTCTACGGCGAGCTGCTGGGCTGCCCCGAAGGGCGCAGCAGCGATACCTGGATCGACTTCGATCTCTACGGTCACCAGTTCGTCTGCCATCTCGACCCCGCCCTCGGCGAGTCGCCCCGGGAAACCCATCGCAACCCGGTCGACGGGCACGGTGTGCCGGTGCCGCACTTCGGCGTGGTGCTGGAGATGGCCGACTGGGAGGCGCTGGTCGACCGGCTGACCGATGCCGGCATCCGCTTCGAGATCGAGCCCTATGTGCGCTTCGCCGGTGAGCCGGGCGAGCAGGCCACCATGTTCTTCCGCGACCCCAGCGGCAACGCCATCGAATTCAAGGCCTTCCGCGACATCGCCGGGCAGCTGTTCGCGCGCTGAGGCCTGCCTTGCGGTGCCCGTCGCCCTTTGGTGCAATGACGTTCGACACCCATCGAAGAGAAGGAAGGCCATGACCCCCTGGAAACCGCTCGTTCTGGCGGTCGCGATCGCCCTGGCAGGCTGCGGCAACGACGAGGGCGAACCGAGCGACGAGACCGCGCCCGCCGGCGATGCCACGAACACTGCGCCTGCCGTCGAGGAGGGGAGTGCCTCCCAGGAGGCTGTCACGGCGGCGCCGGACCGGGACGATGGCGCCGACGCGGCGTCCGACGCCGAAGCGTCCGTCGAGGGCGAGGCCGTGATGCCGGATGCCACGGCCGAGGAAGCCGAGCCGGCCAGCGTGCCCTCGGGGGAGATGGCGCCGCCTTCCGAGCAGGAAACCGAGGCCGAGGTCGAGCAGATCCTGAAGGACACCGAGCGTCGCTTCGAGGAAGCCAAGCAGAATATCGACAGCCAGTACGAGGAAGTCTCGCGGCAGACGCCCGACGAGGCGTCGCTGCCGGAAATGGACGCCACGGACGCGAGTCAGCTGGACGATGCCCTCGACCCCGAGCCCATGGCGACGGACGGCATTGCGCCGACCTCCGATCCCGAGGTCGAGGCGATCCTCGAGGAGACCGAGCGCCGCTTCGAGGAGGCTCGCCGCAAGATCGACGAACAGTTCGAGCAGGCCGAGCAGGGCGTGCCGAGCGAGATTCGCGAGGCCACGGAGACCCCGCCGGATAGTGGCGACTCGCTCGATGACGAGGCGAGCGGTGGCGATTCGGCCTCGCCCTGACGACTCGAGCGACCACGAAAAAGGCCCGCCGGACGGCGGGCCTTTTTCTTCTCGAACCGCCGGCATGGCCGGCGGTCGATCGTCCTGTCGGTCGAGTTTACTCGGCGACGCGAACGTTGGAGGCCTGGAGGCCTTTCTTGCCCTGAGTCACTTCGAAGGAGACCTTCTGGCCGTCCTGCAGGGACTTGAAGCCTTCAGCCTGAATTTCGGAGAAGTGGACGAACAGGTCATCACCGCCGTCTTCCGGAGAGATGAAGCCGTAGCCCTTGGTGTCGTTGAACCACTTGACAGTGCCAGTTGCCATTGTCGATTTCCTTAACAAACTAAATATTGATGCTGGGTCGTATTGGCCGTATCACACGGCACGAGCCCGTCTTGCGTGGGCAGACAAAGAAGAAGTGCGCACCGGGTGCATCGAAGGAATCGAAGTACAACTGACGACTTTCTACTTGCTAACCTACGCAGCGGATAGTGCATCAGCGCCAGGGTTGCGTCAACAACGTGCCGCAGTGAAACTGGTGCCTCCGCCCGCTAGGTCAATGTAGCCACTCAGCCCCCGGGCGTCCAGCGACCTCCAGGGCATCGACGAGACTTTTCCATGGAACACACTCGCATCGCCTCTCAGGATACCCACAGCAAGGCCATCGGCTATCTGCTGTGGCTCTTCGGCTTCCTCGGCGCACACCGCTTCTACTACGGCAAGCCGGTCACCGGCACGATCTGGTTCTTCACCCTTGGCCTGCTCGGTATCGGCTGGCTGATCGATCTGTTCCTGATCCCGGCCATGGATCGGCAGGCCGACCTGCGCTTCCAGGCCGGTCCCACCAACTACACCCTGGCCTGGCTGCTGCTGACCTTCCTCGGCGCCTTCGGCGTGCACCGCTTCTATCTGGGCAAGTGGGTCACCGGAGTGATCTACCTGTGCACCCTGGGGCTGTTCGGCCTGGGCGTGCTCTACGACTTCTGGACGCTCAACGACCAGATCTCCATGCGCCACGCCAAGCGCGGCGTGTTCGGTGGCTGAGGCGCCTGTCATGTGGATCGACGCCCAGTTCTGGCCTTTCCTGGTGGCCATCACCCTGCTCAGCATCACGCCCGGCGTGGACACCCTGCTGGTGATCCGCAATACCGCCCGCGGCGGCACCCGGGACGGGGTGCTGACCAGCCTGGCGATCTGCGCCGGACTGTTCGTGCATGCCACCGTCTCGGCGCTGGGGATCTCGCTGATCCTGCTGCAGTCGGCGTGGGCCTTCTCCGCGCTCAAGCTGGCCGGTGCCGCCTATCTGATCTGGCTGGGGATCGCCAGCCTCCGCGAGGCGCGCCGCGGCCAGGGGCTGCCCGTGGCGGCGGTGGACGGCCAGCGCCGCCGGGTATCCGTGTGGCGGCCGCTGCGGGAGGGGTTGCTGTCGAACGTGCTCAATCCCAAGACGGTGGTCTTCTACATGGCCTTCCTGCCCCAGTTCATTTCCCCGGGCGATCCGGCCCTGGCCAAGTCGCTGTGGCTGGCCGGCGTGCACTTCGTGATCGCCAACGTCTGGCAGATCGCCGTGGTGCTGCTGGTCGGCCGGGCCGGCCGCTGGCTGGCGAGTCCCGTGCTCTCGCGCTGGCTCAACGGCCTCACCGGCGGTGTGCTGGTGGCCTTCGGTGCCAAGCTGGCGCTGACCCGGGCGCCGACATAGCGCTGACCTTGGCCCGGCCCAGCGCGGGGCGCTGATTCACCGGTCCGGTATCCAGCCCATATATAGAGAAGGCCCGCCATTCGGCGGGCCTTCTTCTTTTCTACTTTTCTACTCTACGGCTGGGGCAGGGCACGAAGGTCAGCGGCGTGCCAGCAGCGAGCCGTTGTAGTCGCCCTGGCGCTCCGCCGGCGTCAGCATCGCCACGCCGCGAGTGTCGCCGCCATTGGCCAGGCTCTCGAAGATCACCCGGTAGGCCATCACCGCCTGCACGTAGCGGCGCGTCTCGCGGAAGGGGATCGACTCGACGAACAGGTCGAACTGCTGCGGGGCATCGCGCAGCCAGCGGTCGACCCGGCCGGGGCCGGCGTTGTAGGCGGCGGTGGCGGCCAGGCGGTTGCCGCGATAGCGGTCCATCATCTCGCCGATGTAGGCGCTGCCGAGGCGGATGTTGACCGAGGGCTCGAGGACGCCGTAGCGGCCCGGATCGGCCATGCCGAGCTGGCGGCTGACCTGGGTGGCGGTGCCCGGCATCAGCTGCATCAGGCCGCGGGCGCCGACCGGCGACAGGGCCTCCGGATTGTAGGCGCTCTCGCGCCGGGCGATGCCCATCAGCAGATAGGGGTCGACGTCGTGGCGCCGGCCCCACTGCAGGAAGTCATCGCGATAGGCCTCGGGGAAGCGCCATTCCAGGGCGTCCCACAGCCGGGCGGCGATGGTGGTCTGGACCAGCCGGGCGGGCCAGTCGCGGCGCGTCGCGTAGTCGGCCATCGCCATGGCCCGGTCGGAGGAGACGCGGGCCGCGGCGGCATACCACTCGCTGCTGGCCAGGCCCGGCTCGCCGATGCGCAGCAGCGCCTCGGTGCGCTGGACCGCCGGCAGGGCGGCGATGTCCCGGCGGCGGGTCTCGTCGACCGAGATGTCGGCCCGGTTCAGGGCGTAGGGCTGGCCAAGATGATCGGCGGCGGCGAAGCCGTAGAAGCTGCGCTGCTCGGCGGCACGGGCGTAGGCCGCATTCGCGCCGGCGTCGTCGCCGAGCTGTTCCAGGGCGCGGGCCTGCCAGTACTGCCAGCGGGCCTCGCTGGCCTCTTCGGCGGGCAGACGATCGGCCCAGGCCAGCACGTCGGCCCAGTCGCGGTCGGCCAGGGCGACGCGGATGCGCAGCACGGTGAGGTCGGTGTCGTCGAGGCGCGGCAGCACGCCGTCGACCCAGTCGCGGTTGGGCGAGACGTCGCGCACCAGCGAATAGAAGGCCAGATCATGCTCGATCTCGTGGCGATGGGCCTCGTCGATGGCCAGCTGTGGCGACAGCCGGCGCCAGGCCGCCAGCGCCGCCTGGGTGTCGGCGCGGGTGTAGTCGTGCATGGCCGCGGCGAACAGCGCCCCGCTGCCGCGGCAGTCCGGTCCGATGCAGCTCGGCACCCGGGTGATCGCGGCGATGTCGTCGTCGAGGCGTTCCAGGGCGGCCCGGGCGCCGGCCCAGTCGTCGCCGAGCTGGCGGCCGAGGTAGCCGACCATGCCGGTCTCGCCGGCCTGCCAGGCCAGGGTGAGACGCTCCCAGACCTGCTCCGGGCCGATCTCGCCGCGGGCGCGCAGGGTGTTGAACAGCGGGTCGCAGGCGTCCGGCTGCGAGTGGCCGGCCCGCCACAGCTCGCGGCCGCCCTCGGCGGCGGTGGCCGGATCGTTGCCGAGCAGAGCGGCATAATAGTGGCACTGGCGCGCGGTGCCGCGGGGCTCGCCATCGGCCACCGCCAGCAGGTCGCGGTAGCGGCCGGCCTCGCCGTAGGCCGAAATGGCCTGACCGCGCATCCAGCCGGCCAGCGGGGAATCGGCGTTGGCGTCGATGAAGGCGTTGACCTCGCTCGGCGAGGCGCCGGGCAGCCGCGCCTTGAGGCGGTGATAGTCGACGTAGCCGGCCAGCGCGTGATCGGCGATGGCGGCCCGGTCGATGGCGGACCAGTCCTTGGCCCGCGCGGCCTGGAGGGCATCGCGCATGGCGCCGTCGCCGGACTGGGCCTGGCCGGTGGCCGGCAGGCACAGCAGGGCGGCGGTCAGCAGGGGCTTCCAGGGGATGCGGAACGGGGTGCTGGGCATCGTGTCGCCTCTCGAGGGGGTGCGTGGAGCGGGCTCCCATGGTCGCCCATGGCGCGGCGCTTGAGTAGTGTCGCTCGGGGCCGACGGCTGGCATTCCGCCGACACTCTCCTCATTCTGTAGCGGTGAATCCGACACTCGGCAAGGAGAGCGCTCATGGCCCGCCCCGATGGTTCCTCGCCGCTCACGCGCATCAAGCGCCGCGCCGGCGTCTTCCTGCGCATGCGCCGCGCCCTGCGCTGGTTTCCGCCGATGCTGGCCGACGTGGTGCGCGGACGCTATCGACCGGTGCCCTGGTCGGCGCTGCTGTGGATGCTGGTCGCCCTGGTCTATCTGATCTCGCCGCTGGACCTGATTCCGGACGTGCTGCTGGTGGTGGGGCTGGTCGATGACGCGATGATCGTCGGCTGGCTGCTGACCCGGGTCGACCGTGCACTGGAGGGCTATCGCGCCTGGCGCGAGACAGACGGTTGAAAAACCTTCGCCGGTCCCCATATCGACGGTATCCAAGCAACGGGTGGCCTCGCCACCGCCGAACCGTCGACAAAGGGTCCGCAAGAGATGACCACTGCTACTCGTGAAGAGACCCTCGGCTTCCAGACCGAGGTCAAGCAACTGCTGCACCTGATGATTCACTCCCTGTATTCCAACAGGGAAATCTTCCTGCGCGAGCTGATCTCCAACGCCGCCGACGCCTGCGACAAGCTGCGCTATGCGGCGCTGGACAACGATGCCATCTTCGAGGGCGACAGCGAGCTGCGCATCGAGATCGAGCACGACGCCGAGGCGGGCACCGTGACCGTGCGCGACAACGGCATCGGCATGAATCGCGACGAGGTGATCGAGAACCTCGGCACCATCGCCCGCAGCGGCACCGCCGAGTTCCTCAAGCAGCTCTCCGGCGAACAGCAGAAGGACGCCCGCCTGATCGGCCAGTTCGGCGTCGGCTTCTATTCCGGCTTCATCGTCGCCGACGAGGTTACGGTACGCACCCGCAAGGCGGGCACCGACCAGGGCGAGGGCGTCGAGTGGCACTCCAAGGGCGAGGGTGAGTTCAGCGTCGCCGACATCGAGCGCCAGGCCCATGGCACCGAGATCGTGCTGCACCTCAAGGAAGACGCCGGCGAGTTCGCCGACGACTTCCGCCTGCAGAACCTGGTGCGCAAGTACTCCGACCACATCGAGGTGCCGGTGCGCATGCCCAAGACCGAGACCGCCCGCGACGAGGACGGCAACGAGATCGAGGGCAGCGAGACCGTCAGCTGGGAGACCGTGAACGAGGCCACCGCGCTGTGGGTGCGCCCCAAGAGCGAGCTTACCGACGACGAGTACAAGGCCTTCTACAAGCACGTGGCCCACGACTTCAGCGATCCGCTGACCTGGAGCCACAACAAGGTCGAGGGCAAGCTCGAGTACACCAGCCTGCTGTACGTGCCGGGTCGCGCCCCGTTCGATCTCTACGAGCGCGACGGCGCCCGCGGCGTGAAGCTCTACGTGCAGCGCGTCTTCATCATGGACGACGCCGAGCAGTTCCTGCCGCTCTACCTGCGCTTCATCAAGGGCGTGCTGGACACCCGCGACCTGTCGCTCAACGTGTCTCGCGAGCTGCTGCAGCAGGACCCGCAGGTCGAGAAGATCAAGAGCGCGCTGACCAAGCGCTCCCTCGACATGCTCAAGAAGCTGGCCAAGGATCCCGAGGCCTACCAGACCTTCTGGAACACCTTCGGCAGCGTGCTCAAGGAAGGCCCGGCGGAGGATCACGCCAACCGCGAGAAGATCGCCGGCCTGCTGCGCTTCTCCAGCACCCATACCGACAGCGCCACCCAGGACCAGTCGCTGGCCGACTACATCGGGCGCATGAAGGAAGGTCAGGAGAAGATCTACTACATCGTCGCCGACGGCTTCAACGCGACCAAGAACAGCCCGCACCTGGAGATCTTCCGCAAGAAGGGCATCGAGGTCCTGCTGCTCCACGACCGCATCGACGAGTGGCTGATGAGCCACCTCACCGAGTTCGAGGGCAAGCCGTTCGTCGACGTGGCCAAGGGCGACCTGGACCTCGGCGAGGTCGAGGACGAGGACGAGAAGAAGGCCCAGGAAGAGACCGCCAAGGCCAAGGAAGAGCTGGTCAAGCGCGTCAAGGAAGCGCTCGGTGACGAGGTCCAGGAGGTCAAGGTGACCCATCGCCTGACCGACTCTCCGGCCTGCGTGGTGCTGCCGGAGCACGAGATGGGCTACCAGATGCGCCGCATCATGGAAGCCGCCGGCCAGCCGCTGCCCGAGGTCAAGCCGATCCTCGAGCTCAACCCCGAGCACGCCCTGGTGGCGCGCCTCGAGAGCGCCGAGGGGGATGGCTTCGCCGATCTGTCGCGGATCCTGCTCGACCAGGCGATCATCGCCGAGGGCGGTCATCTCGACGACCCGGCGGCCTACGTCAAGCGCCTGAACGCGCTGCTCGGCGCCTGATCACGGTGCCATTGTCGTCGCCCTGAAGGGCGGCATGCCGGACGCGCCGATCTCCGCGAGGTGATCGGCGCGTTTCGTTTCGTGCTTTTTTTCCTTTTTCTCTCTTTTTTCCTTCCAGTCTTCCCCGATGCCGTCCACCACGGACATGAGCGGAGCGCTCGATGACAGGCGCCGTGGCCTCGCGCCCCGTTGCTTGACCTTGACGTCCACGTCAATTGGATCGACGGGTTTTCAAGGACATATCGTTTCCGACAGCGACGCTGTCATGGCCGTCATGCGGGTTGAGATTCCCGCATGCCTAGGCAAGACTGCGGTGTTTCGAAAGTTTCAATAACGCCAAAACGGGAGATCCAACGTGAAGATTGGTGCACCCAAGGAGCATGCCTCCGGGGAGGCGCGTGTTGCGCTGACCCCGGAAAGCGCGCAACAGATCCAGAAGCTGGGACACGAATGCCTGATCGAAGCCGGCGCCGGTGCGGCCGCCGGTTTCGATGACGACGCCTACCGTTCGGTCGGCGTCACCGTCGTCGACGGGGCCGAGGCCCTGTGGAACGCCGCCGAGGTGGTGGTCAAGGTCCGCGAGCCCGTCGAGGAAGAGGTCGGCTACCTGGGCAAGGGCAAGACCCTGATCTCGTTCTTCTGGCCGGCCCAGAACGAGCCGCTGCTCGAGCGCTGCCGCGACACCGGCGCCAACGTCATTGCCATGGACATGGTGCCGCGCATCTCGCGGGCCCAAAAGATGGACGCCCTGTCCTCCACCGCCAACATCGCCGGCTATCGCGCGGTGATCGAGGCGGGCAACCAGTTCGGGCGCTTCTTCACCGGCCAGGTGACCGCCGCGGGCAAGGTGCCGCCGGCCAAGGTGCTGATCGTCGGCGCCGGCGTCGCGGGCCTCGCCGCCATCGGCACCGCGACCAGCCTGGGCGCGGTGGTGCGCGCATTCGACGTGCGCCCCGAGGTGGCCGAGCAGATCGAGTCCATGGGTGCCGAGTTCCTGTTCCTCGACTTCGAGGACAGCCAGGACGGCTCGGGCAGCGGCGGCTATGCGGCGCCCTCCAGCCCCGAGTTCCGCGAGAAGCAGCTGGCGCTGTTCCGCGAGCAGGCCCCGGACGTCGACATCGTCATCACCACCGCGCTGATCCCCGGCCGCCCGGCGCCCAAGCTGTGGCTCGAGGACATGGTCAAGGCCATGAAGCCGGGCTCGGTGATCGTCGACCTGGCCGCCGAGAAGGGCGGCAACTGCGACCTGACCGTGCCCGACGAGCGCGTCGTCACCGACAACGGCGTGATCGTGGTCGGCTACACCGACTTCCCGTCGCGCATGGCGACCCAGGCCTCGCTGCTCTACGCCACCAACATCCGCCACATGCTGACCGACCTGACGCCGGAGAAGGATGGCGTCATCGATCACAACATGGACGACGACGTCATCCGCGGCGCCACGGTGGCCTATGAAGGTGATATCACCTTCCCGCCGCCCCCGCCCAAGGTGCAGGCGATCGCCGCGGCCAAGCCGAAGCCGAAGGAGCCAGAGCCGACGCCGGAGGAGAAGAAGGCCGCCGAACACGCCGCCTTCGTCTCCCAGACCAAGCGTCAGGCGACGCTGCTGGGCGTGGGCGGTGCGCTGATGCTGCTGCTCGGCCAGGTGGCTCCGGCGTCGTTCATGTCGCACTTCATCGTCTTCGCCCTGGCCTGCTTCGTGGGCTTCCAGGTGATCTGGGGCGTCAGCCACTCGCTGCACACCCCGCTGATGGCCGTGACCAACGCCATCTCCGGCATCATCGTGCTCGGCGCGGTGTTGCAGATCGGCTCCGGCAGTGCCCTGGTGAGCCTGCTCGCCGGCATCTCGGTGCTGATCGCCACCATCAACATCGTGGGGGGCTTCCAGGTCACGCGCCGGATGCTCGCCATGTTCCAGAAGTCCTGAGGCCGGAGATCAAGAGATGTTGAGTCAAGGATTCGTATCCGCCGCCTCGATCGCGGCAAGCGTACTGTTCATCCTCTCGCTGGGGGGGTTGAGCAACCAGGAGAAGGCCAAGCGCGCCGTCTGGTACGGCATCATCGGCATGGGCGTGGCCGTCTTCTTCACCGGCCTCGGGCCGGGCATCGGCGGCTACTGGTGGATGCTGCCGATGATGGCCATCGGCGCCGTCATCGGTGCCTATCTGGCGAAGAAGGTCGAGATGACCGAGATGCCGCAGCTGGTCGCGGCCCTGCACAGCTTCGTCGGCCTGGCCGCGGTGTTCGTCGGCCTCAACGCCGACCTGGAGCGCCGCCGCGTGCTGGCCAGTCAGCTGGCCGGGGAAGGTACCGAGGGCTTCTCGGCCTTCGCCGCCCTGGTGGCGCACAAGACCCCGGCGGAGCTCACCTTCCTGCAGATCGAAGTGGTGCTCGGCGTGTTCATCGGCGCGGTGACCTTCACCGGCTCGGTGATCGCCTTCGGCAAGCTGGCCGGCAAGGTCGACGGCAAGCCGAAGCAGCTGCCCGGCGGCCACCTGCTGAACGCCGCCGCCGCGGCGGCCTCCGTGGGGCTGGCGGTGCTCTACCTCAACGGGGCGGGCGTCTGGACCCTGCTGCTGCTGGCCCTGCTGGCGTTCTTCATCGGCTGGCACCTGATCATGGGCATCGGCGGCGCCGACATGCCGGTGGTGGTGTCGATGCTGAACAGCTACTCCGGCTGGGCCGCGGCGGCCATCGGCTTCACGCTGTCCAATGACCTGCTGATCGTCACCGGTGCCCTGGTGGGCTCCTCCGGTGCGATCCTCTCCTACATCATGTGCAAGGCGATGAATCGCAACTTCGTCAACGTGATCCTGGGCGGCTTCGGCGGCAGCCAGGGGCCGGCGGCGGAGATCGAGGGCGAGCAGGTCGCCATCGACACTGCCGGCGTGGCCAGCGCGCTGAACGACGCCGACAGCGTGGTCATCGTGCCGGGCTACGGCATGGCGGTGGCCCAGGCGCAGAACGCGGTCAGCGAGCTGACCCGCAAGCTGCGCAGTGCCGGCAAGGAAGTGCGTTTCGGCATCCACCCGGTCGCCGGCCGCCTGCCGGGGCACATGAACGTGCTGCTGGCCGAGGCCAAGGTGCCCTACGACATCGTGCTCGAGATGGACGAGATCAACGACGATTTTGCCAGCACCGACGTGGTGATCGTCATCGGCTCCAACGACATCGTCAATCCGGCCGCCCAGGAAGACCCCAACAGCCCGATCGCCGGCATGCCGGTGTTGAAGGTCTGGGAAGCCAAGAACGTGTTCGTCTGCAAGCGTGGCCAGGGCACCGGCTACTCCGGCATCGAGAACCCGCTGTTCTTCAAGGAGAACACCCGGATGCTCTACGGCGATGCCCGTTCGAGCATCGACACCCTGGTGCCGCTGATCGATTGATCCGCCCTGCGGGCCGCTCCGGCGGCCCGACACCAGCCGTCAGGACGCCCCCACTGGGGGCGTTTTTCGTTACAATCGCCGGACCATTTCCACTCCCGGGGCGACCATGTCCGACGATCGCAGCAATCCTGATCGCAGCAGCGATGATCGCAGTCAGCGGGTGGCGGTGCTCGGGGGCGGCAGCTTCGGCACCGCGCTCGCCAGCATCGCCGCCGACAACGGCTTCGAGGTGCGCCAGTGGCTGCGCGACCCCGCGCTGGTCGAGCAGATCAACCGCGAGCATCGCAACGGCCGCTACCTGCCCGACTATGCCATCAATCCCGCCGTGAAGGCCTCGAACGCCTTCGAGGACGTGCTGACCGGCGCCGGCCTGGTGCTGGTGGCAATTCCGTCCCAGGCCTTCCGCCAGGTGGTTCGTCAGGCGCTGCCCTGGCTGACGCCGTCCCAGATACTGGTCAGCACCACCAAGGGCATCCAGGAAGACGGCTTCAAGCTGATGAGCCAGCTGCTCGAGGAGGAGACCGGCTTCGCGCACATCGGCGTGCTCTCCGGCCCCAACCTGGCCACCGAGGTCGCCGAGCGTCAGCTGACCGCCACGGTGATCGCCAGCGACGACCCGCTGACCCGCACCCGGGTGCAGACGGCGCTGGGTTGCGACTATTTCCGCGTCTATGCCAGCAACGACCGCTACGGCGTCGAGCTGGGCGGGGCGCTCAAGAACGTCTATGCCATCGCCGCCGGCATGGCCGCGGCGCTGGGCATGGGCGAGAACACCCGCAGCATGCTGATGACCCGGGCGCTGGCCGAGATGAGCCGCTTCGCCGTGTCCCAGGGCGCCAATCCCATGACCTTCCTCGGCCTGGCCGGGGTCGGTGACCTGATCGTCACCTGCTCATCGAGCCGTTCGCGCAACTACCGGGTCGGCTTCGCGCTGGGCGAGGGGCGCACCCTCGACGAGGCCGTCGAGGCGCTGGGCCAGGTCGCCGAGGGCGTCAACACCGTGCGCCTGGTGCGCGACAAGTCCCGCGAGGAGGGCGTCTACATGCCGATCGCCGAGGGGCTCTATCAGGTGCTGTTCGAGGGCGTGCCCGCGCGTGAGATGGCGCGTCTGCTGATGCGTGGCGAACAGAGCAGCGACGTGGAGTTCGTGCTCTCGCGCGAGAACGTCCAGCAGGACCATCGCGACACCGGAGGCCCGCATGGCTGAACCGTTGTTGATCATGCGCCATGGCGAAGCGGCGCCGGGCAGCCCCGATGCGGCCCGCGAGCTGACCGTGCGCGGCCAGGAAGAGGCCGCGGGCATGGGCGCCTGGCTGGCGGGGCGAACGGATCTCGACCTCGCGCGCCTGCGGCTGGTGGCAAGCCCCTATCGCCGCGCCCAGCAGACCGCGGAGCGCGTGGGCGAAGCCCTCGGCGTGCCGGTGGAGACGCTGCCCTGCATCACCCCGGACGATCCGCCCCAGACGGTGGTCGACTGGCTGCTCGAGCAGGACGACGACCGCCCGCTGATGCTGGTCAGCCATATGCCGCTGGTCGGTGCGCTCACGGGGCTGCTGGTCGAGGGGCGCGGCGATCGCGGTCTCGGCTTTCCCACCGCCGCCGTCGCCGAGCTCGACGCCGAGGTGCGGGCCGCCGGCTGCGCGCGACTGGCCCGTTTCACGTCACCCGCCGACATCGCCTGAGTGAAGGAAGGGCTGAAACCATGAGCTATATCGTCAATAACCGCATCCACGTGAACCCGGGCTTCGAGGACGCGTTCGAGGCGCGTTTCCGGGCCCGCGCCGGGGAGATCGACAAGCAGCCGGGATTCGTCGCCATGCGCGTGCTGCGGCCCCAGGGCAACCAGGCCCCCTACGTGGTGGAGACCGAGTGGGAGAGCCAGGAGGCCTTCCGCGCCTGGGTGGGCAGCGACGACTTCAAGCGCGCCCATGCCAATCCGCTGCCGGCGGAGGCCACCGCCGAGGGCGGCGGCATCGAGCAGTTCGCGGTGGTCGAAGGCACCGTGGCCGGCGCCTATCGCTGATCCGCGATGCCTGCCATGCCAGCATCACGACGGCGCCCCAGGGGCGCCGTCGTCGTCTCGGGCGGCCGCCTCGGCTAGATCAGTCCGGCCAGCCTCAGCACGAAGACGCCGAGGGTCACGGTCACGCTGGCCATCAGCGTGGTCATGGCGATGATGTTGGCGGTCAGGGTCTCGTCGTTGCCCATGGCCTTGGCCATCACGAAGGCTGCCGCCGCCGTGGGACTGGCGAAGAACAGGAACATCACGCCCAGTGCCGGCCCGGTGAAGCCTGCCGCCACCGCCAGCAGCGTCGCTACGGCCGGCACCACCACCATCTTGGCCAGGCTGGCACTGACGGTGGTGCGATAGCCCTTCCTGAGGGCGCGGGTGGAGAGGGTGGCGCCGATGCAGATCAGCGCCAGGGGCAGGGTCAACGAGGCGAAGTAGTCGCCGGTGGTGGTCAGCCAGTCGGGCAGCGGCACCTCGAAGATGGCGAAGGGCGTGGCGGCAAGCACGGCCAGGATCAGCGGGTTGGTCACGATGTGGCGCACGATATGGGCCCAGTCGACGCCTCGTCCTCCCGTTTCGCGGGGCTGGTAGGTGGCCAGCACGATGACCGAGAGCACGTTGTAGCTGAGAATCACCACGCCGAGCAGCAGCCCCGCCAGCGAGATGCCGGCATCGCCGTACATGCCGGCGGCCAGGGCCAGCCCCACGATCCCGCAGTTGCCGCGGAACGCGCCCTGAACATAGACCCCGCGCAGCGGGCGCCGCACCCGCAGCAGGGCCCAGCCCCAGGCCGCGGCGAAGCTCAGCAGGGTGGCCAGGGTGAAGAACGCCAGCATCCAGGGGTCGAGCGTCGCCTCCAGATCGGTTCCGGCCAGACCGAAAAACAGCAGGGTCGGCAGGGTGCCTCGAAAGACCAGCTTCGATGCCGTGTCGACGAAGGCCTGATCGATCCAGCGAAGACGCTTCAGCCCGATGCCGATGAAGACCATGGCGAAGACCGGCAGGGTGATGTTCAGCGTCGAGAGGAAGATATCGATCAGGGGCATGAGGCGTCCGGGATTGGCGGCGGGTCGTTAAACTAAAGTCGTATATGGTGTCGCCAAATCGATGTGTTGGCTAATAATTTCCCGCTATTGAATGCATGTCTCATGACGCACGTTCAAGTCTCATTGCCCGAGACGGCGTCGATCGGGCGCTTGCACTTTAGTATCAATTAATACTTTCAATCTTGTAAGCAGATTGCCTGCTAGCTACCTTGTATTATGTATGATGTATGATCATAGATATAAAAACATATTTATAATCATTGTCTTATGAGAATCGACAGGGTGCCGATGGCACGGCTGACATGGCGTTTGAGACATCTGGTGGGCAATGAATGGCACGAGATCGTCTCGCATCGATACGAACAATCAAGAAAGGCCTCAAGGAGCGAAGCATGATGTTGATCAAGAAGACAGCGACGGCATGGGGAGCGGCGATCACCATGGCGATGATGGTCGGTGCGGCGAGTGCTGGCGATGGTTTCCCAGAGGACGATATCAATTTCATCGTGCCGGCCACGCCTGGTGGCGGTTCCGACTATCTGGTGCGTGCCCTGCAGCCCTCGCTGGAGGAAAGTTTCGGGGTCAGTATCGTGCCCCAGTACGTGCCCGGGGGCGGCGGCGCCATCGGCTTCATGAAGGCGCTCCAGGCCGATCACGATGGGCAGAGCGTGGTAGCCATCGACAATAAAGTTTTTACCCAGCAGGGGCTCGGCAACGTCAGTTTCGAATACCAGGATTTCGACTACCTGGGGCAGATGTACTCAGTGCCCTACGTGTTGGCTCTGAGCAGCGAACTCGGCTTTGACTCGCTGGATGATGTGCTGGCCAGTGACGAGAAGCTGACGGTCGGCTTCGCGGGGGTTGGCTCCTCGACGCACATCATGAGCGTACTGGTGGGGTCGGAGCTGGGCGCCAATTTCGAATACGTGGCCTACAACGGGGCGCCCGATGCCATCGCTGCCGTCATGGGCGGGCACATCGATGGCATGGTGATGGATCCCACCGATCTCGAGACCGCCCTGGATGCTGGCTCCGTGACGCCGCTGGTCGTGACCAGCGGCGAGCGCAGCAGTGCGCTTCCTGACGTGCCGACCATGCAGGAGGAGGGCTATGACGTCGCCGTCTCCAACTGGCGGGGTATCGCCGCACCGGCAGGCATGGACGATAGCACTAAGCAGCAGTGGGTCGAGGCGCTGCGTGAGGCCTCCGAGGATGAACACTTCATTGAGGCCGTTCGTAACATCGGGCTCGAGGTGGACTTCCGCGCCGGCCCTGAGTTCCAGGGCTACGTCGATGGCCTGGCCGACAAGATTATTCCAGCGGCCCAGCGGGTCGCGGCATCGAACCAGTGATCGGCCGGTGAGGGTGAGACATGCTTAAAACCAAGCAAGAGTTGGTGTTCAGCGGATTACTGGCCCTCTGTGCCTCGATTATCTGCTACTTCTCATTCCAGATTGGTGGTATGGCCGTCGGGGCGGTGTCCCCGGGGGCCTTCCCCAGTGTCCTGGCGGCGCTAATCGCCGTTCTGGCGCTCGGCAACGCGCTGCGCTGTGGCCGGGATATCTGGCGGTATAAGGGCATCATCGCGGACGCCGGGAAGGACGACGAAGTCGGCATGTCAGCGCGAGGTTTCTTCAATGTCCTGGCATTTGCGGTGGTCAGCATCGTCTATGTCATCTCGCTCGTATCGCTCGGGTTCGTGATGACGACGGCCGTCTATCTCTTCGTCATGTCATTGGCTACCGCCCGGGCCGCTGGGCGCGACATCTCGCTTAGAAGCGTGGTGATGGCTCTGGTCGTGTCGGTGCTCAGTACCGGGGGGCTTTATCTGGTCTTCGTCGAGCTGTTGAACGTACGATTCTGATGAGCTGATAGGTGGGATTATGTCTTCTTTGATGGAAGCAATGTCCATGTTTAGCCCCATGGCTTTCGTGGCGATTCTTGTCGGGACCGTTCTCGGCATCATCCTGGGAGCCTTGCCAGGCCTCTCGGCGGCAATGGCGGTGGCGCTGCTGCTTCCATTGACCTATTCCCTGGAGCCCGTCGCCGGCATCGGGCTGCTGTTGGGCGCTTTCAGCGGAGCCGTTGCCGGCGGATCAGTGCCCGCCATCCTGTTGAACATGCCGGGCACACCGGGGTCGATCGCGACGACCTTCGACGCTTATCCCATGGCTCAAGGCGGTCGGGCCGGCAAGGCGCTGGGATTGTCGGTCGCCGCCTCCTTCCTGGGGGGGATCATCAGTGGTGCGGTGCTGATTCTCGTCTCGCCGATGATCGCGGCCATTGCCTTGACCTTCGGGCCGGCGGAGTATTTTTCTCTGAGCATTCTAGGCCTGATGATCATCGTGTCGCTATCCGGTCACTCGCTGATCAAGGGGCTGACGGTTGGGCTGATCGGCATGCTGCTGTCCACGGTGGGCGCGGATCAGGTCACCGGCACGCTGCGCCTTACCTTCGGGCAGATGTCGCTGCTGACCGGCGTGAGCCTGCTGGCAGTGATCGTCGGGCTGTTCGCCTTTTCACAGCTTTTGAAAGATGCCGAGTTCCTGAATCGGGGTACGGCCGGTAACAAGGTCGACAGTGGCGTCGATCGGGCCTTTCCCCGTTTTCGGGAGGTACTGGGGAGCTGGAGATTGCTGGGGGTTAGCTCGCTGATTGGTACGGGCACCGGAGCGGTGCCTGGTGCCGGAGGCAGCATCGCCTCGCTGCTGGCCTATGATCAGTCGAAGCGAATGTCGAGGCGCCCCGGCGAGTTCGGCAAGGGGTGCCCGGAGGGTGTGGTGGCGTCGGAGTCTTCCAACAATGCCATGGTTGGTGGTGCGTTAATTCCCATGCTGACACTTGGCATTCCCGGTGAAGGGGCGACCGCTGTGCTGATGGGGGGGTTGATGATCCAAGGGATTCAGCCGGGGCCGATGCTGTTCGATACCCAGGCGGGCCTGGTGTACGCCATCTTTGCATCTTTCATCCTAGCCAACGTGTTCATGTTGTTCACCCAGTGGTGGGGGATCAAGGCATTCGTGCGTATCCTCCGTGTGCCCAAGCATTTCCTTTTGCCGCTGATCTTTGTGTTCTGTGCGATCGGCGTCTACAGCGTCAACCGCGACTTCTTCGACGTCTATCTGATGATCGGCCTGGGCCTGTTGGGCTTCTTTTTGAGTCGCTTCGGCTTCGGCGTGGCGCCCGCCGTGATTGGTCTGATCCTCGGCGGTGTGGCCGAAACCAACCTGCGCCGCGGACTGCAGATATTCGAGGGTGACTGGACCCCGTTCTTCTCCCGCCCGGTCAGCCTGTTGCTGCTGGTGCTGGCGCTGATCTTCCTGGCCATGTCACTGCGTAGCTCTTGGAAAGCCAAGCCATCAACGTGATCGACAATGTGGAGCCTTAGTCAATGAAAATGCAAAACCTGGTGGTCGTGCACGAGCTGTATCCGGCGCTCGTCGAGGCCCTCTCCGACGCGTTCAATCTGACGCATTTCACGCGGCTGGTCGACGATCAGGACCGCGCCGCCTTCGAGGAGGCCATGGCCCAGGCCGATGCCTATCTGGGGTCGAACGTGGCGTTCACCGAGGCACTGCTGGACAAGGCGCCCCACCTCAAGGTGGTGGCCAGCGTTTCGGTCGGTGTCGACAGCTACCCGATCGAGGCCATGCGCGAGCGTGGCATCGTGCTGACCAACACGCCGGACGTGCTGACCGAATCCACGGCCGATACCGGTTTCCTGCTGCTGATGATGGCGGCGCGTCGCGCCGGCGAGATGCTGCGCAAGGTCCGCGATCATGAGTGGACGGCCTCGCTCTCGCGCGAGGACTTCGGCGTCGACGTCCACGGCAAGACCCTGGGCATCGTGGGCATGGGGCGCATCGGGCAGGCGGTGGCACGGCGCGGCCACGACGGCTTCGGCATGTCGGTGAACTACACCAACCGTTCGGCCAAGCCGGAGGTGGAAGCCGCGCTCGATGCCCGTCGTGTCGATCTCGAGACCCTGTTCCGCGAGTCCGACTTCATCTGCGTGACCGTCCCCCTGTCGGCAGAGACCGAAGGGCTGATCGGACGCGAGCACTTCGCGCTGACCCGGCCGCATGCCGTCTTCGTCAACATCTCCCGCGGCAAGGTGGTGCGCGAGGATGAGCTCGTTGCCTGCCTGCAGGACGGTACCCTCCACTGTGCGGGACTGGACGTTTACGAGCGGGAGCCGCTGTCCACGGCGTCGCCCCTGATGACGCTCGACAATGCCGTGTGCCTGCCCCACATCGGTTCCTCGACCTTCCAGACGCGTAATGCCATGTGCGATCTGGCGGTGGACAACGTCAAGCGGGTGCTGGCCGGCGAGGGAGCGATCACCGCCGTGTGAGCAAGACGATACGTGGCGCTGTTTTTTCTACTGGCGGGCAGACCGATCATCGGTCTGCCCGGTTTTTTTCATGGACACTTCCCGCCCGTCATGCGTCGGCGGTGTGACAAAGGATGAAGCGGCGCTTCAGGTCCGCATGCCCGCCTAAGACTTTGGTCGACGCACGACTTTGGGCTTATTGTCAGGCCGGCGTCGGGCGGATAGCTTTCTATTTGTATGATGTATGACATGAGGCCGTCTGCTTCGGTCGTCTTGAACCAGAGACAAGGATGTATCGGTGACCTTTACCCGTGAAGATGTCAAACAAGCGATCAGCGATGGACTGCTGTCCTTCCCGATCACCGATTTCGACGCCGAAGGGCGTTTCGATGCCGAGAGCTATCGGCAGCGTCTGGAGTGGTTCATCAGCCACGAGATCTCGGCGGTGTTCGTCGCCGGCGGCACCGGGGAGTTCTTCAACCTGTCCCAGGACGAGTTCCGCGAGATCGTGCGTCTGGCGGTGAAGGTCGTCGACGGCAAGCTCCCGGTCATCGCCAGCGCCGGCCTGAGCGTGGCCACCGGCAGCGCCTTCGCGAAGATCGCCGAGGAAGAGGGCGCCGACGGCATCCTGCTGATGCCGCCGTACCTGACCGAGTGCCCCCAGGACGGTCTGGTGGAGTACGCTCGCCAGATCTGTGACTCGACCTCCATCAGCGTCATCTACTACAACCGCGCCAACGGCATCATGAAGCCGGACGCGGTGAAGCGCCTGGCCGATGCCTGCCCCAACCTGATCGGCCTGAAGGACGGCAAGGGCGACATGCAGGCCCTCAACCGGATCATCCGCACCGTGGGCGACCGGCTGGCCTACGTGGGTGGCGTGCCCACCGCCGAGATCATGGCCGAGGCCTACCTGGCCGTGGGCGTGAACACTTACTCCAGCGCGGTTTTCAACTTCGTGCCCGACATGGCGGTGACCTTCTACAAGGCGCTGCGGGCCGGCGACAGCGACACCGTGCGGCGCATTTCCCGCGACTTCTTCCTGCCCTTCGTCGATCTGCGCGACCAGAAGTCCGGCTATGCGGTCAGCCTGATCAAGGCCGGTGCCGAGATCATTGGGCGTCCCGCCGGCAGCGTTCGCGCGCCGCTCGAGATGCCCAGTGTCGAAGAGCACAACAGGCTCGCGGCGCTCATCGAGAAAGCCAAGGCGTACTGATTCCTTCCATCGCTGCACGTGAGTGCCACGGGTCGCCCTTGATCGTTTACTGACGGGGAGGGCACCTCGCGAATCCTGCTGGAGAACCTCAATGCTGAGCCATAGCACGCCCACGATCACCGACATGCGTGTCATCCCGGTCGCCGGCCGCGATAGCATGCTGCTGAACATCGGCGGGGCGCACTCGCCTTACTTCACTCGCAACCTGATCATCCTCGAGGACAGTGCCGGCAATGTCGGCGTGGGCGAGTCGCCCGGGGGCGAAACGATCCAGCGTTCGCTGGAGCAGGCCCGCCCTCTGGTCGTCGGCCAGTCCATCGGCAAGCTGCGCTCCATGGTGTCGTCTCTTCAGGGGGCCGGGCAGCGTGCCGACTTCGAGGATTTCGGCAAGGGATCTTGGACCTTCGAGCTGCGCATCAATGCCGTGGCCGCGCTGGAAGCGGCGCTGCTGGATCTGATGGGCAAGTTCCTGGGCGTGCCGGTGGCGGAGTTGCTGGGCAACGGAAAGCAGCGCGACAGCGTCGAGGTGCTGGGCTATCTGTTCTTCATCGGCGACGGCCACGCTACGCCGTTGGACTATCGGCGCGGCACCAAAGGCATGACGCACGACTGGTATCGGCTGCGCGATGAAGCGGCGATGAACCCGCAGCGTGTCGTCGAGCTCGCCCGCGCCGCCCACGACCGCTATGGCTTCAAGGATTTCAAGCTCAAGGGGGGCGCCCTGCCCGGCGAGCAGGAAGTCGAGGCGGTCACTGCGCTGCACGATGCCTTTCCCGAGGCCCGTACGACCATCGATCCCAACGGAGCCTGGTCACTCGATGAAGCGATCCGTTTGTGCAAGGACCTTCATGGCGTGATCGCGTATGCCGAGGACCCTTGCGGCGCCGAGCAGGGGTTCTCGGGGCGCGAGATCCTGGCTGAGTTCCGCCACGCCACCGGGCTGCCGGTCGCCACCAACATGGTCGCGACCAACTGGCGCGAGATGGCTCATGCGCTGATGCTGCGCTCGGTCGACATTCCGCTGGCCGATCCGCACTTCTGGACGCTCTCCGGAGCGGTACGGGTTTCTCAGCTTTGCCAGGACCACGGCATGACCTGGGGCTCGCACTCCAACAATCACTTCGATGTGTCGCTCGCCATGTTCGCTCAGGTCGGTGCCGCCGCCGTGGGGCGCACCACCGCGCTCGATACCCACTGGATCTGGCAGGAAGGCGATGCCCGGTTGACCCGCAACCCGCCGCAAATCGAGGCGGGCCGCGTGGCGGTCACCGATGCCCCCGGGCTGGGCGTCGAGCTGGACATGGCGCAGGTAGAGCAGGCTAACGCCCTCTACCGCAGCCTGCCGGCCGGGGGACGCAACGATGCGATGGCGATGCGGTACCTGATCGATGGCTGGACCTTCGATCCCAAACGTCCGGCCCTGGTGCGCTAGGCGCGCCTTTCGGTCGTGGCTCCGGCAGGTGTCCGCCGGGGTGCAATCTTGATCTCCACTCAGGCAAGCCAAGAGGTGAATACAATGAAAAAACTGCTGAGCACGCTGGCGGTGACCGCCACCTTCGCTATCGGCGGTCATGCCATGGCGGATGACTATCCCACCAAGAGCGTCAACATGATCGTGCCGTTTTCCGCCGGCGGCGGAAACGACACCTTCGTGCGGGCCTTGCAGCCACTGCTTGAGGAGCAGCTGGGCGAGAGCCTGGTGATCCGCAACATTGCCGGCGGTGGCGGTGCCGTGGGCATGTCCCGTGCCGTCGCCTCCGAGCCGGATGGTTACACCCTGCTGGCGGCGAGCAATGCGATGCTGACGCTCGAGGCGATGGGTAACGTGCCGTTCACCCATGATGACTTCGACTTCATTGCCAAGGTCGTCGATGAGCCCTACCTCCTGGCGGTGGGAGAAGACAGCCCCTACCAGGATCTCGAGGCTCTGGTCGAGGCCTCCGCCGAAGGGCCGATCAAGGTGGGGACCTCCGGGGTGGGCTCCTCGGCCTACATCACCACCAGCGCCATCGCCAACCGGACCGGTGCGAATCTGAACCCGATTCCCTATCCCGGCGGCTCCGAGGCGATCTCCGCGGCGATGGGCGGGCACGTCGACGCCGTCGTGCTGGGCGGCGCCGAGCTGCGTTCGGCGTTGCAATCCGACCGCCTCGAAGCGCTGGCGACGACCTACGGAGAGCGCGGCGAGAGTCTGCCGGAGGTGCCGACCTTCAAGGAGTCCGGCTATGACCTCGTGCTGTCGGTCTGGCGCGGCATTGCAGCGCCGAAGGGACTGCCGCAGGAAGTGAAGGAAGAGTGGGTCATGGCGGTTCAGCAGATCGTCGACGACGGCTCTTACGAGGAGACCGCCAGCAACCTGGGCACCAAGCTGTCACCGCTGTTCGGCGACGACCTCGATGCGTTCATCGACGAGTCCTCCGTCATCATGCGCGAAGCCGCCGGCGACCTGGCGAAGTAACGCGACGCTCGTCGCGTCGCCGTCCGGCGGCGCGACGACGATTCGCAAGGGTGGTTTGCACGGCCACCACACAGTGGCAAGTGGCTGGAGACTGGACCTATGCAACGTGATATCGGAAAGCCGCTTTTCGATCTGTTCCTGCTGATCACCTCGGCGGCCGCTTTCGTTGCCGCGACCGCGCTGCCGAGTATCGAGATCGTTGGCGACCTTTCGCCCGGATTCTTCCCCAAGCTTCTGTCGGGATTGATATTCCTGTTCGCGATTCCCTGTCTTATCAAGGACTTTCGTGAATGGTGGAGCGTCCGCAGCGCCGTCCCCACGACGCCGAGGTCGGTCAAGGTGCGTAGCGTCGCCCAGTGGTTGTTCATCGTGGCGCTGCTGATCGGCTACATGCTGGCGTTCGAGCGCCTCGGCTACGTCGTCAGCACGGCGTCATTCACGTTCTGCTGTGTGCTGGGGCTGGTTGTCCTGAGCGGAGTTTGGGGGGAGCAGTCGATGGCACAGCGCGGCAAGTCCGTGCTCGGCGCGCTCGTGTTTGCGGTCGTGCTGGCGGTAGCGGTGTTTTATGTCTTCAACGATCTATTCGAAATTCCGCTGCCGGCTTGAGAGGGCGGTGTAACCTGCGGTTGAGGAGATGCACATGATTTCCGGTTATCTCGATGGCCTTGGCATGGTGCTGCAGTTCGGCACCTTGCTGGCCATTGCCGGCGGTACCCTGCTGGGCATCATCATGGGGTCGTTGCCGGGGCTGACCTCGGCCATGGCGATTGCCCTGCTGCTTCCTGTCACGTTCGGCATGCCGCCGGTGGCCGGCATGGGCATGCTGTTGGGGGCGCTGTGCGGTGCCGGTGCCAGTGGTTCCATACCGGCCATCCTGCTGAATATCCCGGGCACGCCTTCATCGGTGGCGACCACCTTCGACGGCTATCCCATGGCCAAGAAGGGAGAGGCCGGCCGCGCGCTGGGGCTGGCGATCGTGGCCTCATTCTTCGGTGGCGTGGCCAGCATGGTCATCCTGAGTCTGCTGGCACCGCCCATTGCCGAATTCGCGCTGCGCTTCGGCCCCGCCGAATACTTCTCCCTGAGCATCTTCGGCCTGGTGATCATCGCTTCCGTGGCGGGGAAATCATTGCTCAAGGGGCTGATAGCCGGCCTGATCGGTTTCTTCATCTCGACCATCGGTACCGACCCGATCACCGGGGTGGGGCGTTTCACCTTCGACGAGCTGTCGCTGTTGACCGGTGTCAATCTGCTGCCGGCGTTGATCGGGCTGTTTGCGGTGTCTCAGGTCCTCAAGGATACGCTGGAGTACGACCCCTATGAGCGACTGCAGGGGAGTGCTCACCGCATCGATATTGCTCGACCGCGTTTCGTCGAGACGCTTCGGCACTGGAAGGCGATCGTGACCGGTGTGCTGTCAGGCTCGGTCGTCGGCCCCGTCCCCGGAGCGGGAGGGAGCATCGCCTCGCTGGTGGCCTACGATCAAACGCGGCGTTTTTCCCGGTCGCCGGAGAAGTTCGGTACGGGGCATGCGCCGGGCATCATTTCGGTGGAGAGTGCCAACAATGCGTTGCTGGGTGGCGCGCTGATTCCCACCCTGGCGCTGGGCATTCCCGGGGAAGCCGCCACCGCGGTATTGCTCGGTGGCCTGATGATCCAGGGCATCACGCCTGGGCCGCTGCTGTTCGACGACCAGAGCGGAACGGTCTATGGCATCTTCCTGGCCTATCTCGTCGCCAATGTCTTCATGCTGTTGATCATGTGCCTGGGCATCAAGCTGTTCATTCGCGTGCTCACCGTCCCGCGCAAGCAGCTTCTCGCCACGATCCTGGTGTTCTGTTTCATCGGCGTGTACGGCGTCGATGGCGATGTCTTCAATCTCTATCTGATGCTCGGGTTCGGGGTGTTGGGATATTTCCTCAATCGCTACGATTTCGGGACGGCCCCGGTCATCCTCGGGTTGATCCTGGGGCCGATCGCCGAGTCGAACCTGAGACGTGGCCTGCAATCCTTCCAGGGAGATTGGACGCCGTTCTTTACGCGTCCGATCAGTGTGACCTTTCTGGTCATCGCCCTGGGACTGCTGGCGCTGACGCTATGGCAGAACTACCGTGCCGGCCGACAAGCGTCGGTCTCGCGGGATGCCAGCGTGTGACGCGGCGAACCGGGTAGCCAGAACCTCGATTCGGTACGTATGAGTTCCAGGGGGACGTCGCCCTGGCAAGAACGGGCAGGCCGATCTTCGGTCTGCCCGGTTTTCTTGGGGGAGCGTTTCCCGGCGTGAGGGCCGGCACCAGGCGGCTCGAGGGGCGGGCGAGGTGCGCTGGTGCGATGCCGCATGTGATGCGACTTTAGTCGATACACGACTTTGGGCTTATTGCCAGGCCGGCGCAGGGTGACTAGTTTCTCACTTTGTATGATGTATGACATGAGGATCCCGTCTCCTCGTGTTATCCCGAGGCTGACAAGAGGACGATCTGGTGACCTTTACCCGCGAAGATGTCAAACAAGCGATCAGCGATGGACTGCTGTCCTTCCCGATCACCGATTTCGACGCCGAAGGGCGTTTCGATGCCGAGAGCTATCGGCAGCGTCTGGAGTGGTTCATCAGCCACGAGATCTCGGCGGTGTTCGTCGCCGGCGGCACCGGGGAGTTCTTCAACCTGTCCCAGGACGAGTTCCGCGAGATCGTGCGTCTGGCGGTGAAGGTCGTCGACGGCAAGCTCCCGGTCATCGCCAGCGCCGGCCTGAGCGTGGCCACCGGCAGCGCCTTCGCGAAGATCGCCGAGGAAGAGGGCGCCGACGGCATCCTGCTGATGCCGCCGTACCTGACCGAGTGCCCCCAGGACGGTCTGGTGGAGTACGCGCGCCAGATCTGTGACTCGACTTCCATCAGCGTCATCTACTACAACCGCGCCAACGGCATCATGAAGCCGGACGCGGTGAAGCGCCTGGCCGATGCCTGCCCCAACCTGATCGGCCTGAAGGACGGCAAGGGCGACATGCAGGCCCTCAACCGGATCATCCGCACCGTGGGCGACCGGCTGGCCTACGTGGGTGGCGTGCCCACCGCCGAGATCATGGCCGAGGCCTACCTGGCCGTGGGCGTGAACACTTACTCCAGCGCGGTGTTCAACTTCGTGCCCGACATGGCGGTGACCTTCTACAAGGCGCTGCGGGCCGGCGACAGCGACACCGTGCGGCGCATTTCCCGCGACTTCTTCCTGCCCTTCGTCGATCTGCGCGACCAGAAGTCCGGCTATGCGGTCAGCCTGATCAAGGCCGGTGCCGAGATCATTGGGCGTCCCGCCGGCAGCGTTCGCGCGCCGCTCGAGATGCC